>DASTBO010000112.1:0-7917 GCA_035712025.1 Solirubrobacterales bacterium | reverse complement strand
TCTGGGCCGTGTCTCAGTCCCAGTGTGGCTGATCGTCCTCTCAGACCAGCTACCCATCGTTGCCTTGGTAGGCCGTTACCCCACCAACAAGCTAATGGGCCGCGAGCCCCTCCCAATGCGGAGGCCGAAGCTTCCTTTAGCGAACAGGCTTACGCCTGTGCGCCACATCCGGTATTAGCCCGAGTTTCCTCGGGTTGTCCCGGTCATCGGGGCAGGTTACTCACGTGTTACTCACCCGTTCGCGGCTTTGCCCCAGGGCAAGCCCTGGTTCGTCGCACCACTTGCATGTGTTAAGCACGCCGCCAGCGTTCGTCCTGAGCCAGGATCAAACTCTCCGTGAAATGTACTTCTACAGAGAGCCTGTCATATCTCAGTGGCCGCCGAGTACACAAGTACGGCGACCGACATGACGAGGTAAATCAAGACCATCCGGCACGCTGGCGCACCGAATGGGTCGGGCTGAACATTCCGCAGGCCGATCGCTCGGTCCGCGGAGATGCACGCTGCTCAGTTTTCAAAGACCGCTGCGCCTGCTACGGCGGGACTCGCCGCTCTCGACGCTCGGGGGCTACGCGAGGCAACCCCAGAAGGACGAAGGAGTATAGCGCCTGTGCAGGGCTTTGCCTAGGGGGTGGCCCTAAGACGGCAGAACCGCCGCTTCCCGACCTGCAGCACGCGCCCGCGCAGGCTATCCAACTCGCGATCCAGGGGCTCCGCGGGCAGCGGCTCGCCGTCGAGCTTGACCGCGCCCTGCTGGAGCAGGCGCCGCCCCTCGCTGCTGCTGAGGCCGAAGGCGCCGCGGATCAGGCCCGGCAGATGCACCAGATCGTCGCCGTCGGCGCGGTACTCGCCGGGGTCGATCTCCGGGATGTCCTCGGGAACCCCGTGCTGGACGTGGATGCGGTCGAAGTGCGTCTCGGCGGCCGCGCCGGCTCCCTCGCCGTGGAAGCGGTCGACGATCCGCCGGCCGAGCTCGCGCTTGGCCTGGTTCGGCGGCGCGTCCGGCTGCTCGCTGCCGAGCAGCAGCCGGTAGTACTCGGCCATCGCCTCGTCGGGGATGCTCATCAGCCGGCCGAACATCTCCTCCGGCGGGTCGGTGACGCCGACGTAGTTGCCCAGCGACTTGCTCATCTTCTGGACCCCGTCGGTACCGACCAGGATCGGCAGGGTCATGATCGACTGCGGCGGCTGGGCGTAGGCGGTCTGGATGTCGCGGCCGAAGAGGAGGTTGAACTTCTGGTCGGTGCCGCCGAGCTCGACGTCGGCCTCGACCGCGACCGAGTCGTAGCCCTGCAGCAGCGGGTAGAGCAGCTCCAGCGCCGCGATCGGCCTGCCCTCCCCCATCCGCTTCTGGAAGTCGTCGCGCTCGAGCAGGCGCGCCACCGTCGTCTGGGCCAGCAGGCCGAGCAGCGCCTCGGGCGCCATCCGCAGCCACTCGCTGTTGCGGCGAACCTCGGTCCGCTCGCGGTCGAGGATCTTGAAGGCCTGCTCCTGGTAGGTCGCCGCGTTGGCCTCGATCTCATCCGGCTCGGGCACCGGTCTGGTCGCCGAGCGCCCGCTGGGATCGCCCACCTGGGCGGTGAAGTCGCCGATGATCAAGACCACCTGGTGTCCCGCCCGCTGGAACTCGGCGAGCTTCTCGAGGACCACGGTGTGACCGAGGTGAATGTCGGCGGTGGTCGGGTCGATCCCGAGCTTGACCCGCAGCGGCCGGCCCTCCTCCAGCTGCTCCGCGAGCCGCCCCTCGGGCAGCACCTCGACGGCGTTACGCGTCAGATCCGGCATCGGCGCAATGCTAGACTGCCGCCTCCGCGCAACGGGCTCTGCTGTGCCGTGTTGCAGCGGTTACCCCTTGATGGCCTCCTCGGAAAGTAAACCGCGCCTGAAGAAGCTGCGCGTGCTTTTCGTGCTGCTCGGGCTCGGCGTCCTCTCGGTGGTCTCGATGGTCTTCGGGATGATGGCGGCGGTCTCCCAGGACCTGCCGGCGATCTACGACTTCGCCCAGTACAAGGCCGCCAAGAACAGCGTCCTCGTCGATTCCAACGGCGAAGAGATCGGCACCCTCAGCAGCGACCAGAACAAAATCCTGCTCAGCTCGGGCCAGATCTCCCCCAACGTCAAGAACGCGGTGGTCTCGATCGAGGACGCCCGCTTCTACGAGCACAACGGCGTCGACTTCGAGGGCATCGGCCGCGCCCTCGTCAAAGACATCCTCAGCGCCAGTGCCGCCCAGGGCGCCTCGACGATCACCCAGCAGTTCGTCAAGAACGCGCTCGAAGCGCAGGGCGACCGCTCGCTGTTCGTCAAGTTCAAGGAGGCGGCGCTCGCCTACCGGCTCGAGCGCCACTGGAGCAAGGACAAGATCATCACCGAGTACCTGAACACCGTCTACTTCGGCCAAGGGGCCTACGGGATCGAGGCGGCCGCCCGCACCTACTTCGGCAACGCCCACCCCGGCTGCGGGACCGAAAACGAGCCCTGCGCCTCGGTGCTCGAGCCCTGGGAGGCGGCGATGCTGGCGGGGATCATCCAGTCGCCCTCGGCTTACGACCCGAAAGTCTTCCCGGAAAACACGCTCGCCCGTCGCAACCTCGTGCTCGAACGGATGGGCGAACAGGGCTACATCTCCGAAGAACAGATGCGCGAAAGCCAGGAGCAGGCACTGCCCTCCGACTCCAGCATCGAGCCGCCGAGCCTCGACTCCCGAGCCCCCTACTTCACCGCCTACCTCCGACAGCAGCTGGTCGACCGCTACGGGGCGGCGAAGGCCTTCTTCGGCGGCCTCACGGTCAAATCGACGCTCGACCTGCGCCTGCAGGAAGCCGCCGAAGAAGCGGTCAACTCCTACCTCGGGTACTCGCCCGCCACCGCCTCGGTGGTCGTGATCGACAACCGCAACGCCGGGATCAAGGCGATGGTCGGCGGCCCCGACTTCGACACCAAGCCCTTCAACCTGGCCACTCAGGGACACCGCCAGCCCGGCTCCTCGATCAAGCCGTTCACCCTGATCACCGCGCTCGAACAGGGGATCTCCCCCTACACCGTCTACCCCTCCGAAGAACGCTTCTTCCCCTTCGGCAAGAACGACGAAGAAACGTACCGCGTGACCAACGACGAGGATTCCTATCTCGGCTCCTGCGACATCGTCTGCGCGACGACCTACTCCGACAACTCGATCTACGCCGCCCTGGCGCTCGAAGGCCTACAGGGCAAGACCGTGCGCCAGAAGACCTCGGCGATCGCCGGCACCGCCCACAAGGCCGGCTACGACGACCCGATCTCGACCAACCCGGGAATGGTCCTCGGCGGCTTGACGCTGGGCGTCACCCCGCTGGGCTGGACCTACGCCTACTCGACGATCGGCAACAACGGCGACCGCGTCAGCGGCAAGCTCGCCCCCCGGCCCGGCGACAGCCCGGTCTCCTACACCCAGGTGACCAACGACGACGGCGAGACGATCAAGGGCGGCGACAACGACACCCTCCACGACCAGGTCTTCGACCAGGAAACGGTCGAAACCGCGAAGGGCATCCTCGAAACGGTCGTCTCCAACGGCACCGGCACCAACGCCCAGATCGGCGCCGAAGGCCAGTGGGGCAAGACCGGGACGACCGAGAACAACGGCGACGCCTGGTTCTGCGGCGGCGTCGCCGACGAAGTCACCGCCTGCGTCTGGGTCGGCTACCCGGACACGACGACGCCGATGACGACGCTCTACAACGGCGGCCCGGTGATGGGCGGCACCTTTCCGGCCCTGATCTGGGCCCGGGTGATCTCCGCCTGGCAGGACATCCAGGCCGAACACGCCGCCGAAAAAGCCGCGCGCAAGGCCGCCAGGGAAGAAGGCGAGGACCCCGAAGAAGCCGAGATCGAAGAAGGCTACGTCGCGCCTGAAACCGAAGGCTACGCGCCGGAAAGCGAATACGAATCGGCGCCGGAAACCGAAGAAGTGGAACCGGCGCCGGAAACCGAAGCCACCCCGGAAGCGACGCCCGAAGCAACCCCGGAAGCCGCCCCCGAATCCGGCGGCGGTGGCGGCATCACCGCCGGCTGAGCTGCCGAGACCGAGGAACCCGGGTACTACACGGCTTTTTGCGGCATCGCGGGCCGAGGGCGGGAGACGTAGGGGTTGCCGGCGGCGCAGAAGCGCCAGGGGAGGTCGACGGCTTTGGTGATCCCGATCCGGGGGCCGGCGACGATCTTCGGCCGTTCGCCGGCGGGGGGCGTCAGCAGGAACGGCTCGCGGCAGAGGTCCGCCTCGTTGGCGGAGAGGTCGATCCCGAGCGCCTCGGTCAGCTTGCCGGGGCCCGAGCAGAGCTCGGCGTCGGGCTTGCCGCGGCGGCGGGCGCGCATCTCCTCGACGCCCTGGGTCGGCTCCAGCGCCCGGATCAGCACGGCCGCGGCCTCGCCCTCGGGTTCGGCGACGGCGTTCAGCAGGCTGTGGATCCCGTAGGAGAGATAGACGTAGGCGTGGCCGGGCGGGCCGAAGAGGACGCGGGTGCGCTCCGTCAGGCCGACGTAGGCGTGGCAGGCCGGGTCGTCGGCCTCGTAGCTCTCGGTCTCGACGATGACCCCGCCGCGACCCTCGTAGAGGAGCGTGCAGCCGACCAGCTCACGGGCGACGTCATGCACCGAGCGGTCGAAGAAATCAGCCCCCAACGGCTCTGCGAGCCGTTGGGCCCAGCCTTCGGGCCGCTCCGGGGTCAGGCCCGCTCCTCCTGGGCCCGCGCCTGGACCGCGGCGAGGGTCTCCCGCGCCTCCTCGATCTGGCGCGCCAGCGGGACCGAGCCGGTGCCGCCGGCGATCCGCTTCGACTCCAGCCAACTGCTGCGCTGGAGGACCTCGTAGTAGGAGTCGTCGAGGTGCTCGGAGCGTTCGCGCAGCTCCTCGGCGCTCAGCTCGGAGAGGGACTTGCCGCGCTCGACCGCGTCGCGGACCAGACCGCCGACGATCCCGTGCGCCTCGCGGAAGGGGACGCCGCGGCGGACCAGCAGGTCGGCGACCTCGGTCGCGGCCAGCATCTCGTCGCCGGAGGCCGCCTCCATCCGCTCGCGGCGGAACTCGATCCCGTCGAGCATCCCGGCGGTGGCGTCGAGCAGCGCCTCGATCGTGTCGATCGCGTCGAAAAGCGGCTCCTTGTCCTCCTGCATGTCCTTGCCGTAGGTGAGCGGCAGGGCGTGCATCACCCCGAGCAGGGTCTGGTGGGAGGCGGCGACGCG
This sequence comes from Solirubrobacterales bacterium, assembly GCA_035712025.1. Taxonomy (GTDB): domain Bacteria; phylum Actinomycetota; class Thermoleophilia; order Solirubrobacterales; family 70-9; genus VAYN01. The sequence continues at coordinate 2,698 of DASTBO010000112.1, read as the reverse complement.
CGGGCTCTTGGCGCGCAGCAGCTCGGCCGAGTCGGGGTTCTTCTTCTGCGGCATGATCGAGGAGCCCGAGGAGAAGGACTCGTCGAGCTCGCAGAAGCCGAACTCGCTGCTCGACCAGATGACGATTTCCGAGCCCAGGCGCGAGAGGTGCATCGCGCAGGTCGAGGCGGCGGCGAGGTAGTCGAGGACGAAGTCGCGATTGGAGGAGCCGTCGATCGAGTTGTGGCTGACGTGGGCGAAGCCGAGGTCGCCGGCGACCGCCTCGCGGTCGATCTCCCAGTTGACGCCGGCCAGGGCGCCGGAGCCGAGCGGCATCACGCTGGCGCTGTCGAGCGCGAACTGGAAGCGAAGGACGTCGCGGGCGAGCATCCAGAAGTAGGCGAGCAGGTGGTGGCCGAGGTAGACCGGCTGGGCCCGCTGCAGGTGGGTGTAGCCGGGCATCGCCCAGTCCTTGTGGGTTTCGGCCTGGCCGAGCAGGCGCTCCATCGCCGCGCCGCAGAGCTCGATCGCCCGCAGCGAGTGCGCCTGGACGACCATGGCGACGTCGGTCGCGACCTGGTCGTTGCGCGAGCGGCCGGTGTGGAGCTTGCCGGCAAGCGGGCCGATCTCCTCGCCCAGCAGCCGCTCGATCGCCATGTGGATGTCCTCGTCGGCGGCCTCGAACTCGAAGCCGTGCTCGGCCATCCGGGCGCGGACCCGGTCGAGCCCGGCGTCGATCTGCGCCAGCTCGTCCTCGGTGAGGACGCCGATCCCGCAGAGGCCGCGGGCGTGTGCCTTCGACTGGTCGATGTCATACGGCGCCAGCCAGGCGTCGAAGGCCAGCGAGCGATTGAGGCGCCAGAAGCGCGGGTCGGGGTCTTTGCGGAAGCGTCCCATGGGCGGGCGATTATGCCGTCAGAGGCTCTGGCCGAGGGCCGCGGCCAGCTCCTGGCAGGCGCGGTCCACCTGCGCCTCGCCCATCGCCGGGAAGAAGGGCAGCGCCAGCGAGTCGGCGGCGGCGGCTTCGGCGACCGGGAACTGGCCCTCGCGATAGCCCAGCTCGCGCAGGTGCGGGAAGAGGTGGATGCAGGGCAGGTAGGCCTTGGAGGCGACGCCGCGCTCGGCCAGGGTGGCGATGACGCCGTCGCGGTCGGCGCCCCGTGGCAGGCGCACCGTGTAGACAAACCAGCTGCGCAGCTCCGAGCCGCGCGAGGGCACCGGCGTCCGCAGGCCCTCGATTCCGGCCAGCCGCTCCGCATACATCGCCGCCACGTTCGCGCGGCGGTCGAGCAGCGAGTCGAGCTTCTCGACCTGGGCGACCCCGAGAGCGGCGGCGAGGTCGGAGAGTCGGTAGTTGAAGCCGAGCCGGTCGTGGTCGAGCCAGCCCATGTCGACGGCGCGGCCCTGGTTGCGCTCGGAGCGCAGGCGGGCGGCCTCGTCGGGGTCGCGGGGGACGATCACCCCCCCCTCTCCCGTCGTCATCTGCTTGTTGGCGTAGAAGGCGAAGGTCGCGAGGTTGCCGCGGGCGCCGACCCTGCGGCCCTCGGAGTCGACGGCGCCGAGCGCCTCGCAGGCGTCCTCGAGGATCCCCAGGCCGTGCTTGCCCGCCAGCGCCTCCAGCTCCGGGATCGCCGCCGGGTAGCCGAAGATGTGGACCGGCAGCAGGCCGACCGTGCGCTCGCCGACGGCGACGGCGGCCGCCGTCGGGTCGAGGTCGAGCGTCTCCTCCTCGACGTCGGCGAAGACCGGCCGGGCCCCCTCGTAGAGCAGGCAGTTGGCCGAGGCGACGAAGCTGAAAGGGCTGGTCACGACCTCGTCGCCCTCGCCCCAACCCAGCGCCCGCACCCCGAGGTGCAGCGCCGTGGTGCCGCTCGAGGTCATCACCGCGTCGGGTACCCCGAGCCAGGCGGCGAACTCACGCTCGAAGCGCTCGCCCATCGGCCCCAGTGAGAGCTGGCCGGAGCGCAACACCTCCAGGACCAGCTCCTCCTCGCGAGTGCCCAAGTCCGGCTTGGCGAGGGGAATCTGTCGATTGTTGGTCACTGGAAGGCGTACTCCAGCGAGTCGACCAGCGCCTCCCAGGAGGCCTCGATGATGTTCTCCGAGACGCCCGTCGTCCCCCACTCGCGCTCGCCGTCGGCGGAGTCGAGGAGGACGCGGGTGACGGCGCCGGTGCCGTGGGCTTCGTCGAGGATCCGCACCTTGTAGTTGGTCAGCTCGACGTCGGCGAGGTCCGGGTAGCGGTCGGCGATCGCTCCCCGCAGCGCGCAGTCGAGGGCGTTGACCGGGCCGTTGCCCTCCGCCGCCTGGGAGTACCGCTCGCCATCGACCTCGACCTCGATCGTCGCCTCGGTCGTCACCTCGCCGTCGGCGTGCTTTTCGACCACGACGCGGAAGCTCTCGAGCCGGAAAAGCGGCTTGTATGTGCCTGCCTCGCGCCGCAGCAGCAGCTCGAAGGAGGCCGGCGCCGCCTCGTAGTGGTAGCCCTGGTGCTCGCGCTCCTTGAGGCTCTTCATCGCCCGGGTCGCGGCCTCGTCGTCGAGCTCGATGCCGGCGTGCTCGGCCTGGCTGCGGATGGTCGCCTTGCCGGCCAGCTCGGAGGCGACGATGTCACGCTCGTTGCCGACCAGGGCCGGATCGAGGTGCTCGAAGGTGCTCGCGTCGGCGGCGACCCCAGCGGCGTGCATGCCCGCCTTGTGGGCAAAGGCGTTGCGCCCGA
>DASTBO010000111.1:0-3034 GCA_035712025.1 Solirubrobacterales bacterium | reverse complement strand
GCGAACTGCCCGAAGTCGGCCGGGTCGCCGGTGTCGGAGACGCCCCAGTAGACCTTGTTCTTGGGCGGCTTCAAGGGGCTGAAGCCGAGCGCGGGCGCAGCGAGCAGCGCCAGCGAGAGCGCGCTGGCGAGGCTGACCGCGAGGGCGATACGTGACGTCGACGGGCCGGGCACCGAGCGGTCCATGGTGGCAAGCGAACCCCGTCTCCCTCCGCCAGCGGGGGAGCGATGCAACCGGGTTTGCGATTCAGCTGTTCCTTTTGGTTGCAGAGCAACCAAAAGGAACAGCTGAATTAGGCGGCGAGCGGTTCGGCGTGCTCGGCGACGATCTCGAGCACTTCCGGCGCGTACTTCTCGATGAAGGCGGGGCCGACGCCGCTGATCGCCAGCAGGGACTCCTCGCTCCGCGGGCGGGTCGCGGCGATCGCGCTCAGGGTTTTGTTGGCGGCGACGGTGTAGGCGGGCTTGTCGGCCGCGGCGCCCAGGCGCCACGCCTTCAGCGCCTCGAAGAGCGGCGCGTCGGCGGGGGAGAGATCGGGGGCCGGCGCCGCCTTCGCGCTGGTCCGCTTCGAGCTGCGGACCGCGATCGTGTCCGGGTCGGGCAGCCAGTCGAGCATGTCGCAGACGTCGCAGCAGCGCTCCAGCGGCGCCCCCGCGGTGCGGTCGCTGAAGTGGTCGAGCAGGGCCCGGCGCCGGCACTCGGTGCCGTAGATGAAGGCCTTGATCGCGTGGTAGGCGCGCCAGCCGCGCTCGCGCGCGATCGCCAGCTCGGGGTCGCCGGCGCGCTGTTCGTTGAAGCGGACGAGGCGGCCGAGGTCGGCTTTCAGCGCCAGCATCGTCGCCCGCGAGGGGAGGCCGTCGCGCCCCGCGCGTCCCGCCTCCTGGTAGTAGGCCTCGACGCTGGTCGGGATGGTCACGTGCCAGACCGAGCGCACGTCGGGCTTGTCGACCCCCATCCCGAAGGCGTTGGTCGCGCAGATGACGCCGGTGTCGGTGGCCATGAAGCGTTCCTGGATCGCCGTCCGCTGCTCGGGCGCGAGCCCGGCGTGGTAGGCGACCGCGGCGACGCCGGCGTCGCGCAGCTCCCCCGCCACCTCTTCGGTCTGCTTGCGGGTGCCGCAGTAGACGATCGCCGGCCGGTTGGCCGGGTCGCGCAGCCCCTCCTCGAGCAGCGCCTGCCGGCGCGCCGTCGAGCCCTTGCCCTCGAGCGCGACGACGTCGAAGGAGATGTTCGGCCGATCGAAGCCGGAGCGGACCTGGAGCGGGTCCCGCATCCCGAAGCGCGAGGCGATCTCGCGCGCGACCGGCACCGTCGCCGTCGCGGTGCAGGCCATCACCGTCGGCCGCCCCAGCCGCTCGACCACCTCCGGCAGCCGCAGGTAGTCGGGCCGGAAGTCGTGTCCCCACTCGGAGACGCAGTGCGCCTCGTCGACCGCGATCAGGTCGACCTCGCGGCAGGCGAGCGCTTCGAGGAAGACGCCGGAGGCGAACCGCTCCGGCGCGCAGTAGACGATCCGCGCGTCGGTGCGCACCATCTCCAGCGCCTCGGAGACCTCCCAATCTTCCATCCCCGAGGTGATCATCGCCACCCGCTGCCCCTGCGCGGTCAGCTTCCCCCACTGATCCCGCATCAGGGCGATCAGCGGGCTGACCACGATCGTCAGCGCCTCGGATGCGAGCCCAGGCAGCTGGTAGCAGAGACTCTTCCCGCCTCCGGTCGGCATCACGATCAGCGAATCGCGCCCCTCCAGCGCGGCGACAACCGCCTCGCGCTGCCCGTCCCGCCACTCGGCGTACCCGAGCTCCCGCAGCAGGCCGTCGGCTTTCTCCTCGGCAGAGATCATGCGCCGGTCAGCCTAGGTGGCTGACCGGCGCGTCGTCTCAGCTGTGTTCGCTACTTGCGATCTCCGCCGGCACCAGGCTCAGCTTCTCGGCCAGGGTGTCGATCGCGACCGCGAGCTTCTTGGTGTCGGCCTTGGTCAGGTCCGTGTAGGGGACGAACCCGGCGGCGGTCCGGTAGGGCTCGAGCGAGTTGAAGACCATCTTGAAGTCGGCTTCGATCTCGCCCGCCAGGTCCGAATTCGACGGTTCCAGCAGCGGCTTCACCGCTTCGAAGGCCGCCTCGGACCCTTCGACGTTGGCCTCGAAGTCGACCAGGTCGATGTGCGAGTAGCGCTCCTCCTCGCCGGTGATCTTCGAGGCCGAGACCTCGCCGAGGAGCTCGTTGGCCCCGTTGGCGATCTGCACGGCCTGCAGTTCGACCGTCTTCACCTTCTCGGCCAGTTCTTCGACGTCGGCCAGCAGCTGTTCGGCGACCGGCGCCATGCCCTTCAGGCTCTCTTCTTCCCAGAGCGCTTTCTCGAGTCGGTGGAAGCCTTCGAATTGGCTCGGCGGCACGTCGTTCTCACGCGCGTCGATGCGGGGGTCGAGGCTGCCGAAGGACTCGGCCACGGGCTCGATTCGCTCGTACGGGATGCGAGCCGCGGGGTAGAGCGATTTCGCCTTGGCGATGTCGCCGGCGACCACCGCGGCGACGAACGGCTCCGTCGCTTCGACCAGCTCGGCGGTGTTTTCCTCCAGGTAGGAGCGGTAGTCGGCGATCGCTGCCTCGACCTCGGGGCTGTTCTCGGTCTCGAGCTCGCCGCTGACCGTCAGGGTGCCGGGCTCGCCGTCGCTGCCGGGACAGAGCAGCGTGTACTCGCCCTGCTCGAGGGTGAGGGTGAAGCTGCCGCTGTCGCCCTCGGCCAGGTCCGGCGTCTCGCCGAGCACGGTTTCCCCGTCCAGGACCTCCAGCTCGTGCACGTCGGGATTGGAGCTCGCGTTCTCGACCTCGAAGGTGATCGGCCCGGCCGGTGCCTCGGCGTCGACCGGATCGCAGCCGCCGTCGGTCAGCGTGAAGGCCATCGTCTCGGCCTCGACCGCGGCGCTTGCGGTCTCTTCGTCATCCGAGCCGCAGGCGGTGGCGAACAGCGCCAGCAGGCCGACGGCTCCCAGGCAGAGCAGGGTGCGGACGAGATTTCGGTTCATCGGGTGGA
>DASTBO010000110.1:0-55327 GCA_035712025.1 Solirubrobacterales bacterium | reverse complement strand
GTCGCCACCCTCCCCCGCCTCGGCTTCCTCGGCGTCGGCTGGATCGGGCGCAACCGGATGGAGGCGCTCGGCCGCGAGGGCAGGGCGACGATCGCGGCGGTGGCCGACCCCGGCGCCGAGGCGCTGCGCGCGGCCGGGGAGGCTGCGCCGCGGGCGGCGCGCGCCTCGACCCTGGAGGAGCTGCTCGAGCTGGACCTCGACGGCGTCGTCATCGCCACGCCCAGCGCGCTGCACGCCGAGCAGGCGATCGCCGCGCTGGAGCGCGGCCTGGCGGTCTTCTGTCAGAAGCCGCTGGCGCGGGACGCGGCCGAGACGCGGCGGGTGCTCGCCGCCGCCCGCCAGGCCGACCGGCTGCTCGGCGTCGACCTTTCCTACCGGCATGTGGCGGCGCTGCGGGCGGCGCACGAGGCGGTCGCCGGCGGCGCGATCGGCCGGCTCCACTCGCTCGACCTCGCCTTCCACAACGCCTACGGTCCCGGCAAGCCCTGGTTCACCGATCCCGCCCTCGCCGGCGGCGGCTGCCTGATCGACCTCGGCACCCACCTCGTCGACCTCGCCCTCTGGCTCGGCGGCGCGCCGGACTTCGAGGTCGAGACGGCGCGGACGCTCTCGCTGCACGGCCACCAGGTCGAGGACCAGGCGAGCGCCGAGCTGTCGCTGGGCGAGGTGCGGGCGCGCCTCGCCTGCTCCTGGTTCCAGCCGGCGGGCGGGGAGTGCGCCTTCGAGTGCACCGCCTGGGGCGACGAGGGGGCGGTCAGCGTCCGCAACGTCGGCGGCTCCTTCTACGACTTCCGCGCCGAGCTGTGGCGCGGAACGGGGAGGGAGTCCCTGGCCGAGCCGCCCGACGACTGGGGCGGCCGGGCGATCGGCGCCTGGGCCGAGCGCCTGGGCCGCGACGCGAGCTACGACCCCGCCGCCGGGGAGCTGGAGACGCTGGCGCGGATTCTCGACGCGGTCTACGCGGAGGCGCGCCGGTGAAGGTCCTGATTGCCACCGACACGGTGGGCGGCGTCCTCACCTACACGACCGAGTTGGCGACGGCGCTGGAGGCGCGGGGGCACGAGGCGGTCGTCGCCACCATGGGGCCGCCGCTGCGGCCCGGGCAGCGGGCGCGGCTCCCCCGGCGGGTGCACGAAAGCGAGTGCCGGCTGGAGTGGATGGCGGACCCGTGGGACGACGTCGCCGCCGCCGGCGAGTGGCTGCGCGAGCTCGAGGAGGAGGAGCGGCCCGACGCCGTCCACCTCTGCTCCTACGCCCACGGCGCCGTCGAGTTCGCGGCGCCGAAGGTGCTCGTCGCCCACTCCTGCGTCCTCTCCTGGTGGCGGGCGGTGCACGGCGCCGAGGCCCCGCCCGAGTGGGACCGCTACCGCGAGGAGATGGCGGCCGGCCTGCGCGGCGCCGACGCCGTCGTCGCCCCCTCGCGGGCGATGCTGCGCGAGCTCGAACGCGACCACGACCTTCGCCGGGGCCGCGCCGGCGTGATCCACAACGGCACCCCCCCGCCGACGGGCCGAAAACCGCTCGCACCGAGCGGAAATCGTCCCGTCGGCGGTAGGCGCGGGTTGGTGCTGGGCTCGGGCCGGTTCTGGGACCCGGCGAAGAACCTCGCCGCGCTCGACGCCGCGGCGGCGGGGCTGGCCTGGCCGGTCGCGGTCGCCGGCGACCTGGGCGAGGGCGATCCGCCTCGGCACGCCGAGAGCCTCGGGGCGCTCTCCGCCGCCGAGCTGGCCGCCTTTCGTCGGCGTGCGCCGATCTACGCGGCCCCGGCTCGGTACGAGCCGTTCGGACTGGGGATCCTCGAGGCCGCCGCGGAGGGGTGCGCCCTGGTGCTCGGCGATATCCCCTCTTTGCGGGAACTTTGGGGCGATGCGGCGATCTTCGTCGACCCCCGCGACCACCGCTCTCTGCATCGGGCGCTGGCGACGCTGATCGCCCGGCCGCGGCTCCGCGAGGAGCTCGGGGCCCTCGCCGAGAGCCGCGCCGGCGATTACTCGATTGATCTTTTCTCGCAGGGGTACGAGCGGTTGTACACGCACCTGATCGCTACCCGGGCGGGGGTCCGCGCTTGAAAATCGTCGTCTTCTCCCATTCGCTTGTCTCCGACTGGAACCACGGCAACGCCCACTTCCTCCGCGGCGTCGTCGCCGAGCTGCTGGATCGCGGCCACGAGGTCGAGGTGCTCGAACCGGAGAACGGCTGGAGCCGCGCCAACCTCGAACGCGAGCACGGCCAGCAGCCGCTGCTCGAGTTCCGCCGCGCCTTCCCCGACCTGGTGGCGCGCGCGTACGAGCCCGGAGCGCTCGACCTCGACGAGGAGCTCGACGAGGCCGAGCTGGTCCTCGTCCACGAGTGGAACGACCCGGCGCTGATCGGCGCGATCGGCGCCCACCGCGCCCGCCACGGCGGCTACCGCCTGCTCTTCCACGACACCCACCACCGGGCCTGCACGGCGCCCGAGGAGGTCAGCCGGCTCGACCTCTCCGGCTACGACGGCGTCCTCGCCTACGGCGAGGTGATCCGCCGGATCTATCTGGAGCGCGGCTGGGCGGCGCGAGCCTGGACCTGGCACGAGGCCGCCGACACCCGCGTCTTCCGCCCCCTACCGGCGATCGAGCCGGAGGCCGACCTCGTCTGGATCGGCAACTGGGGCGACGGCGAGCGCGGCGCCGAGCTGCGCGACTTCCTCCTCCGCCCCGCCCGCAGAGCCCGGCTGCACGGGGCCGTCTACGGCGTCCGCTACCCGCTCTCGGCCCGGGCGCGCATCCTCCTCTCCGGGCTGCGCTACCGGGGGTGGACTGCCAACCACCGCGTCCCCGAGATCTTCGCCCGCCACCGGCTCACCGTCCACGTCCCCCGCCGCCCCTACGCGGAGGCGCTGCCGGGCATCCCGACGATCCGACCCTTCGAGGCGCTCGCCTGCGGCATCCCGCTGATCAGCGCCCCCTGGGACGACTGCGAGGGCCTGTTCCGGCCCGGGCAGGATTACCTGCTCGTGCGCGACTGCGCCGAGATGCAGGAGGCGATGCAGGCGGTCCTGGAGTTCCCCGAGTTCGCCGCGCAGCTGCGCGCGAGCGGGCTGGAGACGATCCGCGCCCGCCACACCTGCGCCCACCGGGTCGACGAGCTGCTGGCGATCGCCGCCGAGCTGCGCGGCCTGGCGCCGCTGGAGGTGGCCGGATGAGGATCGCCTTCTTCGGCTCGAGCCTCGTCTCGGCCTACTGGAACGGGGCCTGCACCTACTACCGCGGGATCGTCCGCGGGCTGAGCGACCGCGGCCACCGCGTCGCCTTCTACGAACCCGATGCCTTCGACCGCCAGGCCCATCGCGACATCGACGACCCCGAGTGGGCGGAGGTGGTCGTCTACCCGCCGGGCGACGAGCGGGAGGTGCGCGAGCTGGTCGCCACCGCCGCCGCCGACTGCGACGCGGTGGTCAAGGCGAGCGGCGTCGGCGTCGGCGACGCCCTGCTCGAGCGGGCGGTGGCCGAACTGACCGAACCGGAGCTGCGGGTCTTCTGGGACGTCGACGCGCCGGCGACCCTCGCCTCGCTGGAAGCCGACGAGGCCAGCCCGCTGCGCGAGCTGGTCGGCGCGTACGACCTCATCCTCACCTACGGCGGTGGCCAGCCGGTGGTCGACCGCTACCTCGCCCTCGGGGCGCGCGCCTGCGTCCCCGTCTACAACGCGCTCGACCCCGCCACCCACCGCCCCGAGCCGCCGCGGCCGGAGCTCGAATGCGACCTCGCCTTCCTCGGCAACCGCCTGCCCGACCGCGAGGCGCGGGTCGAGGAGCTCTTCTTCGGCCCGGTCGCGGCGCTGCCCGAGCGCCGCTTCCTGCTCGGCGGCAGCGGCTGGGAGGACCGGGTCGCCGGGATCGCGAACCTGCGCCACCTCGGCCACGTCTCCCCCGGCGACCACAACGCCCTCAACCGCAGCGCCCGCGCCGTCCTCAACGTCAGCCGCGAGAGCATGGCCGCCAACGGCTGGTCTCCGGCGACCCGGGTCTTCGAGGCGGCAGGCGCCGGCGCCTGCCTGATCAGCGACGAGTGGGAGGGCATCGAGGAGTTCCTCGTCCCCGGCGCGGAGGTGCTGGTCGCGCGCGACGGCGCCGAGGTCGCCGAGCTGCTCGAGGGCCTCGAGCCCGGCCGGGCTCGGGAGATCGGCGAAGCGGCACGGGAGCGGATCCTCGCCGAGCACACCTACGACCGCCGCGCCGAGCAGGTCGAGCGCGTCCTCGAGGGGGTGCCGGTCCGATGAGGTTCGTCTTCCTCGGGCTCTCGATCACCTCCTCCTGGGGCAACGGCCACGCGACCAACTACCGGGCGCTGGTCCGCGAGCTGACCGAGCGCGGACACGAGGTGCTCTTCTGCGAGCGCGACGTCCCCTGGTACGCGGCCGAGCGCGACCTGCCCGAGCCGCCCTGGGGCCGGACCTCGCTCTACGACTCGCTGGAGGACCTGCAGGCAAGGCACGCCGGCGACCTCGCCGCCGCGGACCTGGTCGTGGTCGGCTCCTACGTGCCCGACGGGGTTGCCGTCTGCGAGTGGGCCCTGAAGCGCGCCGGGGGAGCCGTCGCCTTCTACGACATCGACACGCCGGTGACCCTCGGCAAGCTGCGCCGCGGCGACCGCGAGTACCTCGCCCCCGAGCAGGTCGGGCGCTTCGACCTCTACCTCTCCTTCACCGGCGGGCCGACGTTGAGGGCCCTCGAAGAGGACTTCGGCGCCCGCCGGGCGGTCGCCTTCTACTGCCTCGTCGACCCCGACGCCTACCAGCCCCTCGCCGAGGAGGTGCGCTGGGACCTCGGGTACCTGGGCACCTACAGCGAGGACCGCCAGCCGCTGCTCGAGCGCATGCTGCTCGAGCCCGCCCGCCGGGCGCCGCAACGGCGCTTCGTCGCCGCCGGCCCCCAGTTCCCGGAGGAGATCGATTGGCCCGCGAACGTCGAGCGGATCGAGCACCTCGCGCCCGAGCGCCACCCCTCCTTCTACGCCGCGCAGCGCTTCAGCCTCAACGTCACCCGAGCCGAGATGCGCGCGGCCGGCTGGTCGCCGAGCGTGCGCCTGTTCGAGGCCGCGGCCTGCGGAACGCCGGTGATCAGCGACCGCTGGGCGGGGCTCGACCAGGTGTTCGCGCCCGACGAGGAGATCCTGATCGCCGACTCGACCGAGGACGTCCTCGACTTCCTCGCCGAGACGAGCGAGCGCGATCGGGCGGTGATCGCCTCCCAGGCGCGGCAGCGGGTGCTCGCCGAGCACACCGCCGCGCAGCGCTGCCGACTGCTCGAGGAAGAGATCGCCGGGGCAATGGCGAGATGACGCTCGAGGTCCCCGGCGCGATCGCCGACCTCGGTCCCTGGTTCCACAACCTGCACCTCCCCGATGGCCGGCAGACGGCGCCCGAGCACCCGCTCGGCGACTTCCCGGCCTTCAAGTGGCGCCAGATCGAGCGCTGCCTGCCCGCCAACCTCGCCGGTGCCCGCGCCCTCGACGTCGGCTGCAACGCCGGCTACGACTCCTTCCAGCTGGCCGCTCGCGGAGCCGAGGTGCTGGGGCTCGACCTCGACGAGCACTACCTGGACCAGGGACGCTGGGCGGCCGAGCACCTGGACCCGGCGGGCAGGGTCGAGTTCCGCCAGGGGTCGGTCTACGACCTGGCGGCGATCGAGGAGCGGTTCGACGTCGTCCTCTTCATGGGCGTGCTCTACCACCTGCGCTATCCCCTCCTCGCGCTTGACCTGGTGGCCGAGAAGGTCGGCGGGACGCTGGTCCTGCAGACGCTGACGCTGCCCGGCGAGCGGGCGATCGCCGCCCCCGGCGACGTTGAGATCGGCGACCGGCGGCAGCTGCTGGAGCCGGGCTGGCCGCGCGCCGCCTTCGTCGAGCACGAGCTGGCCGGCGACCCGACCAACTGGTGGGTCCCCGACGCCGCCTGCGTCGAGGCGATGGCGCGCTCGGCGGGGCTGCGGGTGACCGAGCGGCCGGGGCACGAGATCTGGGTCTGCGCCGCCGAGGACGAGCACGACCACGCGCGGGAGCTGCGGACGATGGAGCTGCGGGCGGCGACCGCGACGCGGCGCCGGTCCTACTCGAGCCAGCGGAAGTAGACCCCGTAGCGCAGCGAGCCCGAGTGGTTGACGCCGCCCGAGTGCGGCAGGTCGGGGCTCATCATGATCGCGTCGCCCGGATCGGCCTCGATCGGAGCCGGGCCCTCCTCCGTCTTCACCAGCAGGCCGCCGTTGTCGGCCCGCCAGGGGCTGAGCGGGACGCCGACGATCCGCAGGTAGGTCCGCCCCTCGGCCCAGGCCGGCTCCTGGTCGAGGTGGAAGGTGATCTCCGGCTCGGGGCCGACGTGGGGGAACTGGAGCAGGATCTGCGGGTCGCAGATGCGGCCGCCGCGCCACTCCTCGGGCAGCGACTCGGCGAGGGCGAGGATCTCCCTGCGCTCGCGCAGGTGCGGGAACCAGTGCGCCCCCCAGAGCCACTCGCTCAGCTCCGCGGCGGAGGCGCCGCGCTCCAGCAGGTCCAGGTGCAGGAGGCGCAGCACCGCGTCGACCTTCTCCCGCGGGACGACTCCCCTCGCCACCGTGTATGTGCCGTTGACCGGCTTCGCTGGCACCCGTGCATCCTTTCAAGCGGCACCCGGCGGCATCGGGGAGTTTGGTACGGCCTCGATCACAGTGGGATACTCGAATGGTGAGGCGGCATGGCTGCATCGAGTCGGGGAGCGGGCTGGGCACCGATGGACACGCCTGCTGGGGTTTCGAGCAGCCCGAGGAATTCGTCGGCGCGACGCTCGAGTTCTTCGCCGACGGCATGCGGTCCAACCAGCGCCTCGTCTACCTCAGCGACGAACCGGTGGCCGAGCAGCGCGAGCGCCTCGACCCGCTCGGCCCGGTCGGCGCGATGCTCGACCGCGGCGCCCTGCACCTGCTCGAGCTGAAGCACCTCTACCGCCTGGGCGAGCCGGTCGACCCCGACGCTCAGGTGGCGCTGTTCTCAGCCGCCACCGAGGCCGCCCGCGCCGACGGGTACTCCGGGGTCCGCCTGGCGACGCAGTCGACCGCGATGGTGGTCGAGCCCTGCACCTGGGACGCGCACCTGCGGCTCGAGAGCAGGGCCGACCAACTGGCGAGCGGGTTCGGGTTCTCGGCGCTCTGCGGCTACCGGCGCGACGCCCTGCCGGCGGACGTCCTCGGCGACCTGGCGGCGCTCCATCCCGCCGCCAACACGGCTGCCACGGCCTCGCCCTTCCACCTCTTCGGCGAAGCCGGGGGGCTGGTCCTCAGCGGCGAAATCGACCGCTTCTCGACCGCCGCCATGCTGCGAGCCCTGGACTACGCCCAGCTGCCGGATCGTCCCACCTCGCTCGACCTGGAGCCGCTCCGCTTCATCGACCACTACGGCCTCGAAGCGCTGAACGCCCACGTCCGCCGCCTCGCCGCCGACGGCGGCTGCACCGTCCACAACCCCCCGCCCCGGGTCGAGCGCCTCTTCGACCTGCTGGAGCTGGAGCCGTGAAGCCGCAGGCGGCGCAGGCGCGGGGGTTCCGCCACGAGGCGTTCTTCTACGCCGGCAACGAGGAGTTCCTGGCCGGGACGATCCCCTTCCTCGAGGAGGGGATCTCCGCCGGCGAGACCGTGCTCGTCGTCCTCCCGGAACCGCGGCTGCGGCTGGTGCGCGAGGCCCTCGGCGGCGCGGCGGAGGGGATCGAGTTCTGGCCGATGGGGGACGTCGGTCGCAACCCGGCGCGGCTGATCTCCGCCTGGCAGGACTTCCTCCGCACCTGCGACCCCGAGAAGGGGGTCAGGGGCCTCGGGGAACCGATCTCGCCCGGGCGCAGCGCCGTCGAGATGGATGAGTGCGAGCTGCACGAGCTGCTCGTCAACCTCGTCTTCGCCGAGGAGCCGGCCCTGACCGTGATGTGCCCCTACGACACCAGCGGGCTCGGGGACGAGATCCTGGCCGGTGCCGAGCGCAGCCACCCGGTCTGCTCCCACCCGCACGGCAAGTCGATCTCCACCAGCTACAGCCTCGAAGCCCTGCTCGAGGGACCGCTCTCGCCCCCCCGCCGCCCGGCGGTGACCCTTCCCTTCGGCAAGGCGGACCTGGCGATGGTGCGCCATCTCGTCGCCCAGTGCGGACGCTCGGCCAGGCTCGAGACACGCCGCAACGAGGACCTCGTACTCTCGGTCTGCGAGGTGGCGACGAACAGCATCCAGCACGGCGGTGGCGGCGGCACCCTCGACGTCTGGGACGAGGAGGGGCATCTGGTCTGCGCGATCCGCGACGAGGGCCGGATCGAGGACCCGCTGGTCGGCCGGACGCGGCCGCGCCCCGAGCAGCCCAGCGGCCGCGGCCTCTGGATCGCCAACCAGCTCTGCGACCTGGTCCAGATCCGCTCCGGCAAGCGGGGGACCGAGGTCCGCCTGCGGATGCGCTTCGACGGGTGAGCGAGCCGGTCGAAACGCTCTCGGGCGACCCAACCCTGGAGCTGCCCGAGTTCGACTCGCCGCCCTCCGAGCCGCTGGCGCTGCTCGAGCGCTGGCTGGCCGCCGCCGAGGAGCGGGGCGTGCGCGAGCCGAGAGCGCTGGCGCTGGCGACCGCCGACGCGCGGGGGCGGCCCTCGGTCCGCACCCTGCTGGTCAAGCGGCTGACCCCCACCCTCGTCTTCGCCGGCGGCTACGAGAGCCGCAAGGGGCGGGACCTCGCCGTCAACCCGCGCGCGGCGGGAACGCTCTACTGGCGCGAGACCCTGCAGCAGATCGCGATCGAGGGACCCGTCGAGCGGCTGAGCGAGGAGGAGTCGGACGAGATCTTCGGCGCGCGGCCGGCCGAGGCGCAGGCGACGACGCTCGCCTCGAGCCAGGGCGAGCCGCTCGGAGACCCGGCGCGGCTGCGTGAGGCGGCCGCCTCGCTCGCCGAAGGCGACGAGCCCCTCCACCGCCCCGAGCGCTGGGGCGGCTGGCGCCTAGACCCCGACCTGGTCGAGTTCTGGCACGGCAGCCCCGACCGCCTCCACCGCCGCCTCCTCTACGTCAAGCGCGAGCGCGGCTGGGAGCACAGGCGCCTCCAGCCCTAGGCGGTCGGTGTCGAGTTCCTCTCGCTATACGAGAGGAACTCGACACGCTCACCCGCGGGTGCCGCCGCCCGTCCCGTCCGGCGACCAGCCGGGGCCGCGGAAGAGGTAGCCGAGGCGCTCGCGCCACGTCTTCGCCTGGCGCACGTCGCGGCCGATGGCGACGAACTCGTGGAAGGCGACGCGGGTCGGCTTGAAGGTGCGGATGTTCTGCGTGAGGCCGTAGCGGACCTTCTCGGTCTCGCCCTGGAAGCTGCCGAAGAGGCGGTCCCAGACGATCAGGATGCCGCCGTAGTTGCGGTCGAGGTAGACCTCGTTGGAGCCGTGGTGGACGCGGTGGTGCGAGGGCGTGTTGAAGAGGTACTCGAACCAGGCGGGCATCTTCTTCACCCGCTCGGTGTGGATCCAGAACTGGTAGACGAGGCTGATCGCCTGCTGGGTGAGGATCATCCAGGGCGGGAACCCGAGCAGCGCCAGCGGCGCCCAGAACGGCAGCGCCGTCATCGGCGTCCAGGTCTGGCGCAGCGCGGTCGAGAGGTTGTAGTGCTCGGAGGAGTGGTGGACGACGTGGCTCGCCCAGAAGATCCGCATCTCGTGGTGGATGCGGTGGAACCAGTAGTAGGCGAAGTCGTCGGCGAGGAAGAGCAGCGCGTAGGTCCACCACATGTCGGCCGGCATCCGCAGCGGCGTCAGCTCGTAGAGGCCGGCGTAGATCGCGACGACGACCAGCTTCCAGACGGCGTTGATGACGACGTTGCCGCCGCCCATCGTCAGGCTGGTGCGCGTGTCCCGCGCCTCGTAGCCGACCAGCTCCTCGTCCCGCGCGTACTTGAACGAGAGCAGCTCGACCGCGAGCAGCAGCACGAACGCGGGGATCGCGTAGAGGATCAGCTCCGCCACGCCCGCAACCCTAATCGCCCCCCGGACAAACTCAGCGGACGCTGAAATTTAGCCCTTACGGGGGCCCAAATTCAGCGTCCGCTGAGTTTGTCCGGGGCTAGAGGTAGCCGAGGGGGTCGGTGGGGGCGCCGTTGATGCGGACCTCGAAGTGGAGGTGGGCGCCGTAGCTGTGGCCGGTGTTGCCGACGTAGCCGATCAGGTCGCCCTGGCTAACCTGGGCGCCGACCGAGGTCGCGAAGCTCGACTGGTGCGCGTAGCAGGTGGAGAGCCCGCCGCCGTGGTCGATGCAGGTGTAGTTGCCGTAGCCGCCGCTTTCGTACTCGGACTGCATCAGGATCACGGTGCCGTCGGCCGCGGCGCGGATCGGGGTCCCTTCGGCGGCGGCGATGTCGATTCCCTCGTGCATCCGGCCCCAGCGGTAGCCGAAGCCCGAGCTGAGGGTTCCTTCGATCGGCCAGATGAACCCCGCCGCGCTGGGGCTCGGCAGCGGTCCCGCCGGCAGCGGCATGCCGCCGGTCGCTTCGGCGATTTCCTGGGCGATCTCGGCCCGCAGGTCGGCGGCGACCTCCTCGTGCTCGTCGCGCTCGCCCTGGACGCTTGCCAGCGCCTGGCGGCGCTCCGCGCGGGCCGAGAGCAGCGCCCCCTCGCGCGACTCGAGCGAGGAGCGGGTCGCTTCCAGCCGCTGCTCCCTGGCGGCGATCTGGTCGCGCGCCTTCTCGATCGTCAGCTTCGCGACCTTCCGCACCCGCACCAGCTTCTTCGCTTCGTCGCGCAGGCTCCGCACCCGCTCGGCGAGGGCCGAGTCGCTTTCGTTGATCGCGTCGAAGTACTCGGTGCGGGCGACCATGTCGCCGTAGTCCTCGCTGCTGAGGATCACCGAGGTGAGGTCGTCGGTCGCCCCGTAGGTGTAGATCGCGACCAGGCGCTCGCGCAGGTTGACCAGCGCCCGCTTCAGCCGCCCGCGCAGCGTGTCGAGCCGCTCCAGCGCCTGCTTCAGCTCATGTTCGGCCCGCCCCAGTTCCACTTCCTTTGCGGCGAGCTCCTCTTCGGCCGCCGCCTCCTCGCCCCGCAGCGCCGCGACCTGCCCTTCCAGGGCGGAGATCTGGTCGGCCATCGCTTCGATGTCGGAGGTCAGCACCCCTTCGCGTTCTTCGACCGCGCCGATCCTCTCTTCGACCGCTTCGAGCTTCTCCGAGTTGCTCTTCGCGGGCGCGCCGGCGGCCGCCACCAGGCAGCTGGCGAGCAGGGCAAGCGCCATCGCGGTGAGCAGCGAGAGCCAGCGCCGGCGCGGTTTTGCGGTCGGATTAGGCATGAAGTAAGAGGAAAGCCGGCATAGGTGCCGGCCTCCCATAAACCGTAGGCGGGCGGATCGACTCGCGCCGGCCGGGAAACCGGCCTGCAACCTCAGTTGCGGACGTACTCGCAGCGCCGCGAGCGGTCGCCGCCGCGACCGCCGATGCAGCGGTCTTCGCCGCCCCTGCCGTCGAGCCGGTCGGCGCCGCCGCGACCGAGCAGGACGTTGGGGCGGCCGCCCCCGGCCAGGACGTCGGGCCCGGGCGAGCCCTCGATCTTCTCCGTGCCGTGGGCGATCCGGCCCTCCCGGCAGTCGGCGACGTCCGGGTCGCCGACGCTGCCGCCGATCCTCGCCTCCACGAAGACGCCGCTGTTGCGGACCCGGGCGAAGGAGGCGCTGTCGGTGGCACCGGGGCCGCCGACGAAGACGTCGCCGTCGCACGGCTGGCCGCCGATCAGCAGGTCGTCGCCACCGCCGCCGACCATCGTCGCGGCGCCGCTCTCGCGGCGGGGATGGAAGATGTTGACCCCGAAGAGGGCGTCGTCGCCGCCACCGCCCTCGAGGCGGTCGGGTTCGTCGTCGTCGCCGGCGTAGAGGGTGTCGTCGCCGCGCCCGCCGCGCAGCCGGTCCTGCCCCGCGCCGCCCTCGATCGTCACCTCGATCCAGGGCGGCAGCGAGCGGGAGAGCGCGAGCCGGTCGTCGCCGGCGCCGAGGGAGACCAGCAGCGAGCCGATCCGGCGGGCGCTGCGGATCTGGACCGACGGGCCGGCGCCGCCGGAGATGACGAGGCGCCGCTCCCGGAGGCCGAGGCGGAGCCAGTCGTCTCCAGGGCTGCCGGAGACGGCGATGCCGGCCGGCCCGCACCAGCGAACCGCCAGCGCCGCTTCGAAGCAGCCGTCGTTGCCGGGACCGTCGAGGACGTCCTCGATCCCGACCAGGCGCTCGCTCTCCGCCCCGCTGACGCGGCCGCG
Organism: Solirubrobacterales bacterium; assembly: GCA_035712025.1. Taxonomy (GTDB): domain Bacteria; phylum Actinomycetota; class Thermoleophilia; order Solirubrobacterales; family 70-9; genus VAYN01. Next base: position 43,084 of record DASTBO010000110.1, on the reverse strand, counting down.
AGCGAAATCGACCTCGATCGGCCCGCCGGCGGTGCGGTAGGAGGCGGTGTCGTGGGCACCGGCGCCGCCGTCGATCCGGTCGCGGCCGATCCCGCCGGCGAGCGCGTCGAAGCTGCCGCTTCCGCCCCTGACCGTGTCGTCGCCCATGTCGCCGTCGACGTCGTCGCGCGCGCCGGGGCCGCCGCGGACGACGTCGTTGCCGCTGTCGCCGCGCACCCGGTCGCGGCCGGCGCCGCCGCGGACGTCGTCGGAGCCGCGGCCGCCCTCGACCAGGTCGGCGCCCGCCTTGCCGTTGAGGGTGTCCTTGCCCCGGCCGCCGTCGATCCGGTCGCGGCCGGCGCCGCCGCAGATCGTGTCGTTGCCGCCGCCGCCGAGGATCCTGTTCGGCCCGCCGCCGCCGACGATCACGTCGGGGCCCCGGGTGCCGTGGATGAAGCGGTGGTTGGAGACGGCGGTGGCCGCCTTGCCCGCGCACCGGGGGCGGCGCGCGTCGGGCGAGGCGACGAGGAGGAGGTAGAGGCCGAGCGCGAGAAGGCCGGCGAATGCCGCATAGGCAAGCCGACGCCACCGCAACGCTCCCGCCATTCGATCCTCCCTCCGCCTGAGAAGCCTCTTTCCCTTGTCCTCGTCTACCCGATCGGGGCTACTCGGCAACCGGCTTCGAGCCGCTCAGCCCGGGATGGACGCCGCGGCCGATCGCCTGGGCGTCGACCATCTTCTGCAGCAGGTCGAGCAGCCGCTTGCGATCCGTCGCGCCGAGCCCCCGCGTCAGCTCCTCCTCGTGCCGCTTGGCGATCTCGCGGCCGCGGGCCAGTGTCCGCTTGCCCTTCGGCGTCAGGTAGAGGGCGCGGACCCGGCGGTCGTCCGGGTCCGGGCGGCGCTCGACCAGGCCGCGCCGCTCGAGCTCGTCGACGAGCGAGACCATGCGGCTCGCGGGCACCTCGATCGCCTGGCCGATCGCCTGCTGCGAGCGGCCTTCGGCGGCGTCGACCAGGTTCAGCACGCGGAACAGCGGCGGGTTGAGGCCGACGCTCTCGATCCGCTCGGCGAACTGCCGCGAGGCGTGGATTCCCACCTGGGAGATGAGGAAGGCGAGCGTCGAGGGCGCCCGGTCGCCGTTGACCCGGTTCTCGGCCATAACATCGGCAAGCATAGCCAGAATAGTTTCTGCTAAGAATCGTTTCTGGCTTAAACCTTTTCCAGTCGCAGAGAATTCTTCACACGGAGGTAGCTCCGCATGACCCGTCGTCTCGCCACCCTCGCCGACATCTCCTACCGCCGCCGCGGCCGCATGGTCCTCGCCTGGATCGTCGCCACGGTCGTCCTGATCGGGCTCGGCACTTCCTTCGCCGGGGAGTACGAAGCGGACTACAACACGCCCGGCTCGGACTCCAAGGCGGCGAGCGAGCTGACCGAAAGCGCCTTCGGCGGCTACTCGGGGCAGGAAGTCTACGTCGTCTGGAAAGACCCCTCGGGGGCGATGAGCCCGGCCGCCAAGACGCGGCTCGCAGCCTTCTTCCGCGAGGCGGAAGGGGTCGAGAACATCGAGAAGCGGGAAGCGATCCGGGTCTCCGACGACGGCACGATCGCGACGACGACGCTGCCGCTGACGATTCCCGGCTGGGAGGTCCCGAAGGAGGACGGCGAAACGCTGGTCGCGGCGGCCGAAGACAACAGCGGCGACGGCCTGCGAATCGAGCTCGGCGGCGACCCGATCCTCCGCGCCCAGGAAGGCGCCAACGAAGAGGGGATCGCGTTCCTCCTGGCGGCGATCGTGCTCGTCATCGCCTTCGGCTCGCTGATCGCCGCGGGCCTGCCGCTGGTCATCGCCCTCGTCGGGCTCGGGATCTCTGCCGGCGGGCTGATCGCCCTGCTCTCCAACGTGGTCGCCGTCCCCGACTGGACCCTCGCCGTCTCCGGCCTGATCGGGATCGGCGTCGGGATCGACTACGCGCTGCTGGTCCTGACCCGCTTCCGCACCTCGCTGAAGGCGGGCAACGACCGTCATGACGCCGTGGTCGAGGCGGTCACCACCGCCGGCCGCAGCGTGCTCGTCGCCGGCTCCACCGTGGTGATCGCGATCCTCGGCCTCTTCATCACCGGGCTGCCCTACATGTACGGGGTGGCGATCTCGGCCTCGCTCGCGGTGCTGGTCGTGATGCTCGCCTCGATCACCCTGCTGCCGGCGCTGCTCTCCTACCTCGGCCCGAAGGTCGACCGGCTGCGGATCCCGATCCTCGGCCGCCGGCTCGACAAGGTCGAAGGCGACGGCGAATCGCCGGCCGCCCGCTGGAGCCACGCGGTGCAGCGGCGGCCCTGGACCGCGGCGATCGTCGCCACCGCGATCCTGCTCGCGCTCGCCGCGCCGGCGCTCGGCATGCGCCTCGGCTTCCCCGACGCCGGCAACGACCCCAAGGACACGATGACCCGCCAGGCCTACGACCTGATCAGCGAGGGCTTCGGTCCGGGCGCCAACGGCCCGCTGGTGATCGCCGCCGAACTGCCCGACGCCGGCGCCAAGGGGACGATCGACGCCCTCGCCGCCGACCTGCGCCAGGAAGACGGCGTCGCCTACGTCCCCCCCGCCCGCTTCAACTCCGACGGCACCGCGGCGATCATCACCGTGATCCCGACCACCTCGCCCCAGGACGAGGCGACCTCGGAGCTGGTCGAACACCTGCGCGGGACCGTGATCCCGGCCGCGATCGGCAACTCCGGCGTCAACGCCCTGGTCGGCGGCGTCAACGCCGCGCTCGAGGACCAGAGCACCTACGTCACCGACCGCATGCCGTGGTTCATCGCCGGCGTCGTCGGGCTCTCGTTCCTGCTGCTGCTGGTCGCCTTCCACTCCCCCTTCATCTCGCTCAAGGCGGCGATCATGAACCTGCTCTCGGTCAGCGCCGCCTACGGCGTCATGACCCTGGTCGCCCAGGGCGGCGCGGTCGGCGAACTGATCGGGATCGACCACGAAGTCCCGATCGCGCCGTTCATGCCGGTGATGATGTTCGCGATCCTCTTCGGGCTCTCGATGGACTACGAGGTCTTCCTGATCTCGCGCATCCGCGAGGAGTACCTGAAGGACGGCGACACCCGCCGCGCGGTCGCCGACGGCCTCGCCAAGACCGCCCGGGTGATCACCGCGGCGGCGGCGATCATGGTCGTCGTCTTCCTCGCCTTCGTCGCCTCGCCCGAAGTCTTCCTCAAGCTCTTCGGGATCGGCCTGGCCGCGGCGATCTTCCTCGACGCGACCCTGGTGCGAATGGTCCTGGTGCCGGCGGTGATGCAGCTGCTCGGAGCCCGCAACTGGTGGATCCCGGACTGGCTGGAGCGAGTCCTCCCCAGCATCGACGTCGAGCGCCGAGCGCCGGCGGCGACCGAGAGCGGCTCCTAGCCCCGACCCCACGCCACCTTCTTCACCTGTTCCTTTTTGGCGCATAGCGCCAAAAAGGAACAGGTGACCAGCGGCGCCTGCGTTCGTCTGTTCCTTATGGCCCGATAGCAACAAAAAGGAACAGGCGAATGCGGGGGTCGGCCGACTCGCTCGGCGGCGGGCTAGGCCTGCCGGGCAGCGAGCTCGGCGGCGGGGTCCGGGTAGGCGAAGGTGCTGAGGCCGATCCAGTCGGGGACGCTCCGCACCAGGTGCTCGGGCCCGGTCAGGCGCACGCTCTTGGAGCGCATCGCCGTCCCCAGCTCCTGCTTGCCGACCCAGACCTCGGCCAGCGCCCGCGCCTCGGCGTCGACCTGGAGATCGACGCCGAACCCGGGGTCCGAGAAGCAGAGGTCGGCATTCGCCTCCTCGGCGACCAGCCACCAGGCCCGCTTGCCCTCCTCGGCGTCGCGGAAGCGGAAGAAGACGACCACCTGCTCCTGCGGCAGGCGGTCGAGCCGCACGCTGCGCCGCAGGTCCCACATCAGGAGCGCCGGGTCGGCCTCCTCGGCGCTGATCTCGCGCTTCAGGTGGTCGCGGCTCCAGGTCCCCAGCGAGACGACCAGCGGTCCCAGCGCCTCGCCGGCCGGGGTCAGCCGGTAGGAGTAGCCGCGCTCGCCCCGCAGCGGCTCACGGGTCAGCAGCTCCGAGCGCTCCAGCTCGCGCAGGCGTTTGCTCAGCAGCGAGGAGGACATCCGCGGCACCCCGCGCTGGATCTCGTTGAAGCGGGTGCTGCCCATCAGCAGCTCGCGCAGGACCAGCAGGGTCCAGCGCTCGGTAAGGACCTCCGCCGCCTGGGCGACCGGGCAGAACTGTCCGTAGCTCTCCGCCATCTCCTCGGCGGCGAGTCTACGCGCCTAACTGCAGATCTTGAAGTTGATGCCGCCGCCGCATCGGCGTAGAAAAGGGTCATCAAGCGATCCAAAAGGAGAAATCAGAAGTGAACGCCAGCACCGACACCCCCGCCCCCAGCCCGGAGCTGAGGGAGAAACACCGCAAGATGTGGGCCTCCGGCGACTACCCGTCGATGGTCGAGACCTTCCTGCTGCCGCTCGGGCCGCGCCTGGTCGAGGCCGCCGGCATCGGCGCCGGCGACCGCGTCCTCGACGTCGCCGCCGGCACCGGCAACGCCGCGATCGTCGCCGCCAAGACCGGCGCCGAGGTCGTCGCCAGCGACCTCACCCCCGAGCTGTTCGACGCCGGCCGCGCCCGCGCCGAGGCCGAGGGCGCCGAGCTGGAGTGGGTCGAGGCCGACGCCCACAACCTGCCCTTCGAGGACGGCAGCTTCGACGTCGTCATCTCCTCGATCGGGGTGATGTTCGCCCCGTTCCACGAGCGGGCCGCCGCCGAGCTGGTCCGGGTCTGCAAGCCGGGCGGCAGGATCGGCCTCCTCAGCTGGACGCCGGAGGGGATGATCGGCGCCCTCTTCCGCGCCATGGGCGAGTTCATGCCTCCCCCTCCCCCAGGCGCGCAGCCGCCGCCGCTGTGGGGCGGCGAGGAGCACCTGCGCGGCCTGCTCGGCGACGGGGTCGAGCTGGAGACGATCGAGAAAGGCGTCCTCGAGGTGAGCGCCTTCGAGCGGCCCGACGACTACGGCGAGCACTTCAAGCAGCGCTACGGGCCGACGATCGCCGCCCGCGCCAACGCCGAGAAAGAGGGTCGCGCCGAGGAGTTCGACCAGGTGCTGAGCGAGTTCTGCGCCGAGTGGAACCAGGGCAGCTCCGAGCAGGCGCACTTCGGCATGGAGTACCTGCTCACCGTCGGGCGGAAGCGGGGCTGAGGACGATGGGCCGGCAGAGCTACGACGCGGTGATCGTCGGCGCCCGCTGCGCCGGCCTGCCGGCGGCGACCCGGTTGGCGCAGCAGGGCTGGAAGGTCCTGCTCGTCGACCGCGAGCCGCCGCCGGCCGACACCCTCTCGACCCACTGCCTGTTCCCGAACACGCTGGCGCGGCTGGACGAGCTGGGGGCGCTGCAGCGGATCGAGGCCGAGCACCGGGTCAACCTGCTCGAGTACGGGATCCGCACCTTCGGGGCCGAGGCGAGCGGCGCCTTCACCCCGATCGGCGGCTTCGACCGGATGGCGGTGATCACCCGGCCGGTGCTCGACAAGGCGCTGCTCGAGGTCGCCGAGGCGGCCGGCGCCGAGACCCGCTTCGGCGCGAAGGTCACCGGCCTGCTCGGCGCCGGCACCGACGAGGACCCGGCGCGCGGCGTCGTCCTCGAGGGCGGCGAGGAGATCGAGGCCCGCTGGGTGCTCGGTGCCGACGGCCGCGTCTCCACCGTCGCCCGCCTGCTCGGGCTCGAGAAGGAGCGGCCGCTGGCCGGCGAGATGGCGTTCATGTTCGGCTACTGGCGCGGCCTGCCGGCGAGCGACCGCTTCTTCATCGACGTGATCGAGAGCGGCACCCTCGTCCGGGCGCCGTGCGAGGACGACCTCTCGATCGTGATCCTCGGCCTCGACCCCGAGCTGACCCGCGGCAACGCCGAGCAGCGGCAGCGGACCTTCGTCGACGGGCTGCGCCCCTTCGACGACTGGTTCGACCCGTCCTGGCTCGACGGCGCCGGGCAGCAGGGCCCGATCCGGCTCGCGCCGGAGACGATGCTGCGCGGCTTCTTCCGCCGGGCGAACGGGCCGGGCTGGGCGCTGATCGGCGACGCCGGCCACTTCAAGAACCCGAGCACGGCGCAGGGCATCTCCGACGCGATCGAGCAGTCCCTGCGCGTCGCCGCCGAACTCACGGCGGGCGAGAGCCTCGACGGCTACGCCGCCTGGCGCGACGAACGCGCCCGCGAGCACTACGAGTGGTCCTTCGACTTCGCCCGCTTCGCCAAGCCCGAGGCCGCCGGCCCGATCTTCCGCGGCCTCGCCGAGGACCCGCAGGCCGGCCAGGACCTGCGCGACGCCCTCAGCCGCCAGCTGCGCCCGCGCTCGGACGTCTTCACGGACGAGCGGCTGGGGAGCTGGTTCGCTACCGCCGCGGCGTGAACCCGCGCAGGCGCAGCGAATTCGTCACCACGAAGACGCTCGAGAGGGCCATCGCGGCGCCGGCGATCAGGGGGTTGAGGAAGCCGGCGGCGGCGAGGGGCAGGGCGGCGACGTTGTAGGCGAAGGCCCAGAAGAGGTTGCCCTTGATCGTCGCCAGGGTGCGGCGGGAGAGGCGGATCGCGTCGCCGACGGCGCGCGGGTCGCCGGAGACGAGGGTGATGTCGGAGGCCTCGATCGCGACGTCGGTGCCGGTGCCGATCGCCAGGCCGAGGTCGGCCTGGGCGAGGGCGGGCGCGTCGTTGACGCCGTCGCCGACCATCGCCACGGTGCGGCCCTCGGCCTGCAGGCGCTCGACGACGGTCGCCTTCTCGGCCGGCAGCACTTCGGCGATCGTCTCCTCGATCCCGACCTCGGCGGCGACCGCCCGCGCCGTCGCCTCGTTGTCGCCGGTCAGCAGCACCGGCCGCAGCCCCAGCGCGCGCAGCCCCGCGACCGCCTCGCGGCTCGACGGCTTGACGGTGTCGGCGACGACGATCAGGCCGCGAGCCTCGTCGTCCCACCCCACCGCGATCGCGGTGCGGCCAAGCGCTTCGGCGTCGCGCCGCGCCTCCTCCAGCTCCGGCGGCAGCGCGTGTCGAGTTCGTTCGGACATGCCGAACAAGCTCGACACGCGACCGACAACTACGGTGCGCTCGCCGACAACGCCGCGCACGCCGATTCCCGCCTCGCTCGCGAACTCCTCGACTGCGGGCAGCAGCACGAACCGCTCCTTGGCGTGGGCGGCGATCGCGGCCGCGATCGGGTGCTCGGAGGCGTCCTCGACCGCGCCGGCGAGGCGCAGCACCTCGGCCTCGTCCTCGCCCACGGCGACATGGACCGCGACGACCGACATCTCGCCGCTGGTCAGGGTCCCGGTCTTGTCGAGGACGACGGTGTCGATCCGCCGCGTCGACTCCAGCACCTCCGGCCCCTTGATCAGCAGACCCAGCTGGGCCCCGCGGCCGGTCCCGACCAGGAGCGCCGTCGGCGTCGCCAGCCCGAGGGCACAGGGGCAGGCGATGATCAGGACCGCGACGGCGGCGGTGAAGGCGAAGCTCGCCCCCGCGCCGTTGCCGAGCCAGAAGCCGAGGGTGGCGACCGCGAGCGCGATCACGATCGGGACGAAGACGGCGCTGATCCGGTCGGCCAGCCGCTGCACGGGGGCCTTGCCGGACTGCGCCGCGGTCACGAGGCGGCCGATCTGCGCCAGCGCCGTGTCCTCGCCGACGCGGGTGGCGCGGACGACGAGGCGGCCGCCGAGGTTGATGGTCGCCCCGACCACCCCCTCCCCCGGCCCGACCTCGACCGGCACCGACTCGCCGGTCAGGAGCGAGTTGTCAACCGCCGAGCTGCCGCTCTCGACGACGCCGTCGGTCGCGACCTTCTCGCCGGGACGGACGACGAAGCGGCTGCCGACCGCGAGCTCCGAGACCGGGGCGCGCCTCTCGTTGCCGTCGGCGTCGAGCAGCGCCACCTCCCTGGCGCCGAGGTCGAGCAGGGCCGCGAGCGCCGCGCCGGCCCGGCGCTTTGCCCGCGCCTCGAAGTAGCGGCCGGCGAGGATGAAGGTGGTGACCACGGCGGCGACCTCGAGGTAGATCTCCTCGGCGCCGGCGCCGCGCTCGGTGACGAGTTCGAACGGCATCTTCATCCCGTTCATGCCGGCGTCGCCGAAGAACAGCGCGTAGAGCGACCAGCCGAGCGCGGCGAGCGTGCCGAGCGAGATCAGGGTGTCCATCGTCACCGCGCCGTGGCGGAGGTTCTGCCAGGCCGCCAAGTGGAAGGGCCGGCCGGCCCAGAGGACGACGGGCGTCGCCAGCTGCAGCGAGAGCCACTGCCAGTTCTCGAACTGCAGCGGCTCGATCATCGCCAGCAGCAGGACCGGCAGCGAGAGGGCGGCGGCGAAGATCGTCCGCCGGCGCAGGTCCGCGGTCGGATCGGCCTCCTCCGGCGCCCCCGCGGCGGGCTCGGCGGACGGCAGCGAGGCGGCGTAGCCGACCCTCTCCACCGCCCCCAGCAGCTGCTCCGGCTCCACCCGCCCCGCGTCGAACTCGACGGTCGCCCGCTCGGTGGCGAAGTTGACCGTCGCCTCGACCCCCTCCAGCCGGTTGAGGCTCTTCTCGACCCGGCCGGCGCAGGAGGCGCAGGTCATCCCCTCGATCGGCAGCTCGACCCGGCTCAACGCGCCACCACCGTGAACTCGGCGGTCCGCACGGCGCCACCGTGCCGGAACTGGAGGTAGAGGCGGTAGCGGCCGGGGGTCGGGAAGGTCGCCGCGAACTCGATCTCCGCGGGCGCCATCTCGTGGTCCTCCTCCGGGTGGACGTGGAGGAAGGCGAGATCGCCTTCGCGCAGGGCGACCAGATGGCCCTTGGCGCCGAGGTAGGGCGCGAGGGCAGCGACCGGACGGCCGTCGCGACTGACGGTGAAGTCGAGGTGCGCCGGCGCGCCCGCGATCGGCTCGCCGGCGTCGAACCGGACCTCGCAGCCGTCGGTCCGGGCAAGCGGTCGCGGCGCCGGGAAGGGCCGCGCCTCGAACCCGCCGCCGGAGACGAAGAGGTCGGTGGCGAGCGTCCGCTGCTCGCCGGCGACCGAGAAGTCGGCGAAGGCGCGGTAGACGCCGGAGCTGTCGAGCTCGACCGGCACGGTCCAGGTTCCTTCGGCGTCCATCTCCGGGTGCAGGTGCTGGAAGCCGGTCCCGTCGCGGCGGACGACGATCAGGTGCATGCGCCGCTCGTGCAGCTCGTCGAACTCGGTCACCGGGGCGCCGTCGTCGTCCTCGATCGCGAAGCTCAGCTCCCGCTCCTGCCCCAGCCGCAGCTGGCTCGGCCTCATCCGCAGCGAGTAGTCCCCGGCGGCGACGCCGAGCCCGGCCGGCTCGTGCTCGGCGCTCTCGTGCCCCTCCATCTGCTCGTCGCTCCCGGTCCCGGCCGGCTCGAAGGCAGCGCCGACGGCCGCGGACGCAGCAAAGACGACGGCCAGGCCGAGGAGGAAGAGGGCGATCCGCCTATAGGGGTGGGGGGTATTCATCGACAGCACCGTAGCACATACCCTGAGGGGGTATACTGAACCGCACAGCTAGCGAAGGAGCGGAGATGGCGGAGACGCGCGAGGACCCCGGCTACATCGAGAACAAGGAGAAGGTCAAGAACCGGCTGCGGCGGATCAGCGGCCAGATCGGCGGCATCGAGCGGATGGTCGACGAGGAGCGCTACTGCATCGACATCCTCACCCAGATCTCGGCTGCGCAGGCGGCGATCGACAAGGTCGCCCTCGCCCTGCTCGACGAACACACCCGCCACTGCGTCGTCGGCGCCACGACCCCCGAGGCCCGCGAGGAGAAGACCGAGGAGATGATGGAGGCGGTCGGCCGCCTGCTTAAGAGCCGCTGAGCTGTGCCAGTCTCCCGGCGATGAGCGAGAGGCCAGGCAGGCGGTTCGCCGCCGCCGTCCGGCGGTTCAACCGCAACCCGAAGCTGGTCGAGCTCGCCCGCCGCGCCCGCGAGCGGAACCTCGGCGACGACGACCACATCGACCACCTCTCCACCGCCCGCGGCCGCCCCGCCGACCGCGCCGCCCGCCAGCTGGTCACGCTGCGGGGGAGCGAGCCCGGCTTCGCCGGTGAGCTCGGGCTCTCCGCCCTGCAGGCCTGGCAGCGGCTGGCCGAGGCGCAGGACCGCGGCCGCGGCAAGGTCGACGTCGCGATCCTCTTCACCGACCTGGTCGGCGTCTCCAGCTGGGCGCTGGAGGCCGGCGACCGCGCCGCGGTGCGGCTGCTGCGCGAGCTCAGCGAGGCGATCGAGCCGCCCGTGCTCGAACGGCAGGGCGAGGTGGTGAAGCGCCTCGGCGACGGCCTGATGGCCGCCTTCTGGGACGCGCCGCGCGCGGTCGAGGCCGCCTTTGCCCTCGGCGAGCGGGTGGCGCCGATCGAGGTCGACGGCTACCGCCCGGCGCTCCGCACCGGCATCCACCTCGGCCGGCCGCGCAAGCTCGGCGGCGACTACTTCGGCGTCGACGTCAACGTCGCCGCCCGCCTCTCCCAGGCGGCCAAGCCCGGCGAGACCCTCGTCTCCGACCGCACCCTGGAGAGCCTGCCGCCCGGCGCCGCCGAGGCGCGGAAGCGCCGGTTCAGCGCCAAGGGGGCGCCGAAGGGGATGGCGGTCTACGCGCTCCGCCCGCTCCCCGCTGCCCGGCCCTAGACCAGCCGCGCGACGAGCTCGACCAGCTCGGCGTGGCTGTCGAGGACGAAGTCGGCCTCCGGTCCGCCGTCCGCCGCGCCCTCGTCGTTCATGCCGCGGTAGCGCGCGGTCCGCATGCCGTGCGCGGCGGCGCCGGCGACGTCGGTGCGGCGCAGGTCGCCGACGTGCATCGCCTCCGCCGGCTCGGCCTCCAGGGCCGCCAGCGCCGCTTCGAAGATCTGGGGCGCCGGCTTGTAGTGGCCGACCTCGTCGGAGAAGGCCCAGCCGTCGAAGTGGCCGAGCAGGCCCTCGCGCGCGAGCAGCTCGCGCAGCAGCTCGCCGCCGCTGAAGCCGACGTCGCAGACGATCCCGAGCCGGATCCCCCGCTCCCCCAGCGCCGCGAGAGCGGGTCCGATGTCCGGCGCCAGCTCCAGATCGACCTCCCTGCCCGCGCCGAGGAACGCCTCGGCGACCATCTCCCGCGCCGCCCCCTCGACCCCGAGCGCCCGCACCAGCGACTCCGCCGCCTCGCGCGGGTGCAGGTGCCGGCCGGCTGCCCACGACCGCTCCCAGTCGAGACCGACCTGCTCGAGACCGGCGATCAGCAGCTCCGCCTCGACCTCGACGTCGCCGCTCTGGCAGGCGGCGGCGACCGCCCGCTGCCGGGCCGCGCTCATCGCCCCGGTCGGCACCCGCGCGATCGTGTTCCAGAAGTCGAAGGTGACGGCCGCGATCACGGAGACGATTGTCGCGCGTTGCCCTCGGGTGTACCTTCGATACATGTCGCACAAGGCTGCCGATCGGATTCGCAACGTCGCCCTGATCGGCCATCGCGGCAGCGGCAAGACCAGCCTCCACGAGGCGATGCTCTACGAGGCCGGTGCCGTCAACCGGCTCGGCCGGGTCGAGGACGGCTCGACGGTCTCCGACCACGAGCCCGACGAGCGGGCCCGGGGCCTCTCGATCGACGCCTGCGTCTCCTGCTTCTCCTACGCCGAGCGCGAGATCAACCTGATCGACACCCCCGGCGACCCGAGCTTCGTCGCCGACGCCGCCGCGGCGCTGCGGGCCGCCGACTCGGCGGTGGTCGTCGTCAGCGGCGTCGCCGGGGTCGAGGTGCAGACCGAACGCCTCTGGCAGCGCGCCGACGAGGAGGGGCTGGCGCGCCTGGTCTTCGTCAACATGCTCGACCGCGAGCGAGCCGACTTCTTCGCCGCGCTCGACTCCTTGAAGGCCGCCTTCGGACCGCATGTCGTCGCCACCGAGATCCCGCTCGGGTCCGAGCACGAGGTGCGCGGGGTCGTCGACCTGATCGACATGGAGGCCTTCGTCTACGCCGGCGGCGAGCGCGGCGGCGCCGAGCGGGGGCCGATCCCCGACGAGCTCCTCCCCCGCGCCGAGGAGTTCCGCGAGAAGCTGATGGACGAGGTCGCCGAGAACTCCGACGAGCTGATGGAGCGCTACCTCGAGGGCGAGGAGATCGCCCACGGGGAGATCGTCACCGCGCTGAAGCGCGGCGTCACCGAGGGCCGCCTCTTCCCCGTCACCTGCGGCGTCGCGACCGCGAACCTCGGCACCGACCGGCTGCTCGACGCCCTGGTCGAGGACCTGCCCTCGCCGCGGATGCGAGGCCCGCTCGCCGCTCTCGACGGCGAGGGCGAAGCGCTCGAGATCGCGCCCGACGAGGACGGGCCGCTCGTCGCCTACGTGTTCAAGACGACCGCCGACCCCTACGCCGGCCGGATCAACATCTTCCGCGTCTACAGCGGCACCATCCGCTCCGACTCGCACGCCGTCAACGTCGGCCGCCAGCAGAAGGAGCGCCTCGGTCAGATCGGCCAACCGCTGGGAAAAGACCTGAGTCCGGTCCCCGAGCTCGGGGCCGGCGACATCGGGGCGGTCGCGAAGCTGAAGGAGACGCGGGCCGGCGACGTCCTCTGCGACGAGCAGCGCGAGCTCGCGGTCCGGCCGCTCGACCTGCCGGCGCCGGTGATGGCCTTCTCCTACGAGGCGAAGTCGAAGGGGGACGAGGAGAAGGCCGCGACCGCGGTGCGGCGGCTGAGCGAGGAGGACCCGACCCTCGACGTCCACCGCGATCCCCAGACCGGCGACCAGATAATCGCCGGCCTCACCCAGGTCCACGTCGAGGTCCTGGTCGCGCGGATGAAGGACCGCTTCGGGGCCGAGATCGAGCTCCACCCGCCGCACGTCCCCTACCGGGAGACGATCCGCCGCCCGGCCGCCGCCCGCGCCCGCTACAAGAAGCAGACGGGCGGCAAAGGCCAGTTCGCCGACTGCGCGATCGAGATCGAGCCGGGGAGCGACGGCGGCGGGCTCGAGTTCGTCAACCGGATCAAGGGGGCGGCGATCCCGGGAGGCTTCATCCCCGCGGTCGAGAAGGGCGTCCTCGAGGCGATGCGGCACGGGACGGTCGCCGGCTACCCCGTCGAGGACGTGCGCGTTCGCCTCGTCGACGGCAAGCACCACGACACCGACTCCTCGGAGCTGGCCTTCAAGCTGGCCGGCGCGATGGCCTTCAAGCAGGCGATGGAAGAGGCCGACCCGGTCCTGCTCGAGCCGATCGTCAAGCTGACCATCAGCTGCCCCGACGCGGTCGTCGGCGACGTGATCGGCGACCTCAACTCGCGCCGCGGCCGGCCGTTGGGGATGGAGGCGAAGGGCCAGGTCTCCGAGATCCGCGCCGAGGCGCCGATGGCCGAGGTCCTCGACTTCGCCCCCGACCTGCGCTCGCTCAGCGGCGGCCGCGCCGAGTTCGCCCTCGAGCTGGAGCGCTACGAGGAGGTCCCGCCCCACCTGGCCGAGAAGGTGGCCGCCACCGCCACCGCGCTCAGCGCCTAGGGCGCCGCCCCCAAAGCGCCCGAGACCGCAAAAACCCGTGGACAGCACGGGTTCTTGCGGTCTCGCGGAGCGAAAGCTCAGCCGGTGACTCCTTTCACCACGGGGTAGTAGCCGCTCGCGTGACCGGTGGTCTTCGGGTGGTAGCTTTCGCCGACCGGATTGGAGAGGCCGTTGATCCACTCCGTCGCGGAGCCTCCGCCGCCGTCGCACACCGCGTGCCCGACGAAGGGCGGGATCACGTCGCGGAAGACGAAGTTCGCCCCCGCCCGGGTGGCCGCCGCCGCGATCACGTTCTTGAGCTGATCGGCCGTCTGGTTGAGGCGGGTCATCTCGCTGCCGCTGAACCAGGTGAGCGCGTTGCAGTCGGTGCCGTTGAACAGGCGCGGGTAGTCGAGGACGACGACTTTCGCGTTCGGCGCCCGCGACTTGATCGCGTTGTTGACGAGGTCGAGCCGGCCCGGCAGCGTGTTGGCGATGTAGGCCTGGGCGGTGTTGATCGCCCCGTCGCAGTTCGAGATCCACGACGGCTGCGCGCAGGTGGTGATCACGCTCGAGAAGCCGGCGTCGTTGCCGCCGATCGTGTACGTGACCCAGTTGGTGTCGGCGGTGACGCTGTTGACCTGGGTGTTGATGACGTCGCCGGTCTTCGCCCCCGAGCAGGTCGCGTTGACGAACGTCCATTCCGGATGGGCGTTGTGCAGCAGGTACGGATAGGCGTAGACCGACCGCTGACAGGTCGATTCGTAGAACGTCCTGGTGCCGGTGCCGGACGAGTAGGAATCGCCGAGCGCGACGTACTTGACCGCCAGCGCCGGGCTGGCGAACAGCAGGCAGAACGCCAGCACGCAGAGGGCTGCTGAGATGCGCCTCCCCTTCATTTGGAACCTCCTAGAGCCAGACCGCTGCCCCCGCCGCGCCTTCCCTGCCAAGGGCGCTCACACGGCAATGATCAGATATTTCTGATCTTACTTCGGCCTAGGCGATGCGGCGAGGGCGGGCCTTCGGCTGCTTCTTCTTGACGCAGCGACCCTTCTTCAGCTTCTTGCCCTTCGCGCACTTCTTCCTCAGGCACTTGCCGTTCTTCAGCTTCTTGCCCTTCGGGCAGGTGCGGGCTTTGGGAGTCGGGGTCGGAACCACCGGCGGCTGGACGACCCCGCCGCCGCCGCTGGTCGCGCAGGGGTTGCCGGCGACGACCGTCGCCTTCAGCGCCTTGGCACCTTCGTCGACGCCGCTCGAGAAGACCTTGCCGCAGGGCAGCGCCGGATCGACGGTGGTCTGCGCGAACTGGCCGCCCAGGCCGAAATCGCCGTAGGTGAGGAAAGGAACGGTGTCGCCGATCGCGGCGGCACCGGCGAAGGCGCCCGTCGGGATCAGCGCCAGCGTGCCGTTGACCCCGAGGACCCCGCCCACCGCGAGGACATCGTGCTGGCCCGGGCCCGTCCCGTCGATCTCGATCTCGAGCCGGGCGACGTCCTGGACGTAGCTGCCGGTGACGGTCAGCGTGCCGATGCCGCCGTCGCCGGGCTTGACGACGCCACCGCTGTTGCCAACCGTGCCGCTCACCGTGCCCCCGCCGCGGAGCGTTCCCGCGGCCAGCGACAGCATCCCTCCCGGATTCAGCTTCGTCCCGGCCGGGACGACGACTTCGGCACCGGCGGCGGTCTGGTTGATCTGCCCGCTGGCCACCTGCGCCGTATTGGCCGAGGGCCCGGAGACTTCGATCCTGCCGGTGTTGGTGACCGTGCCCCCGGCCAGCGTCGCGTCCTGCGTGCTCTGGTCGAAGACGATCGTGCCGGCGTTGGCGAAGGCCGGGGTGTTGACCTGGCCGAGGATCCGCAGCGTCTGACCGGCGGCGAGGTTGCCCGTCATCGAGGCGTTGGCCTGGACCGTGCTGGCGCCGGTGCCGGTGTATTTGAGACTGCCGCAGGGAATCCGCACCGGCAGCGTGCCGCTGGTCGTGCCGTTCCCCTGCTCGTAGTTGATGACGCTGAGGAAGCCGCCGCCGCTGGCGTCGATCGAGCCGCCGTTCCCGTTGACGACCCTCGGGCCGGTGTTGCCACAGGATTCGGCCGGCGCGGTGACCGTCTTGCCGGCGGCGATCTCGATCGCGCCTTCGTTCACCGTGACTCCCCGCAGGAACGCGGACTGCTCGAAGCTCATCGTCCCCTTGTTGACCACGGTCCCGCCGGAGCCGCTGTCGATCGACGCTCCGGTTCCGGAGTCGGAGTCGACGGTGAATTCGCCGGCGTTGGTGAATTGATGCCCCGCGACGTTGAAGCCGGCGCCGCTCGAGCCGCAGCCTTCCGGGCAGGTGAGGGCGATCGAGCCGCTGCTTTCGAAGTCGCCCAGCAGGGACGCGTTGGTGTTGCTGCTCTCGGCGCTGATCGTCAGCGCCTGGCCCGCATGCATCTCGCCGGTCAGGTTGAAGCCGCCGGTGGCGCGTATCTCGCTGGAGCCGCTGCCGCTGTAGTTCAGGGTGCCGCCGCAGGGGATCGTCACGTCTTTGCTGACGCCCGCGCCCTGCTCGAAGTTCCGCACGCTGAGGCGTCCGGTCGCGCCGCCGTCGATCAGGCCGCCGGCGTCGTTCTTCACCGAGGCGCCGGTGTCCCCGCAGGAGCTGCCGCTGTTGGTGACGATGGCGCCGTCGGCGATCAGGAGAGACCCTTTGTTCACGACCTGGCCGCTGAGCGAAGCCGTCTTCTGGAAGCTGATCGTGCCGGTGTTGGCGATCGCGCCCCCGACCACGGACCCGCCGCCGGTGTTCGCGTCGACCGTGATCGTCCCCGCGTTGGCGAAGGGGCTGGAGCCGCTGTAGATGTCGGGGCCGCCGCCCGGACAGCCGCCCGGCTGGCAGGTGAGGATCACCGAGGCGCCGGCGGCGATCGCGATCCCGGCCGGCTGCGCGTCGAGGTTCGTGTTCGGGCTCTGGTCGGAGATGACCAGCTGCGGCGTCGAGCCGATGCCGCCGAGGGTGAGGGAGCGTACGTTGGCGCCCCCAGTCATGGTGATGACGTCGCTGCCGGCGGTGGTTATCGAGACGTCGCAGGACCCCGTCGGGGTGCCGTTGCTCCAGTTGTTGGGGTCGCCGAGGCTGCCGCTGCCGCCGAGCCAGGCGGTGGCGTTCCCCGGGTTGACCGGGCAGGGGGCCGCCGCCGCGCGGGCGGGCAGGGCACACAGCGCCACGATCGCGGCGAGCCCCGCGAGCAGCATCAGGGCAGCTTTGGTCGGCGACTGACTCAGTTGACTGGTGGTTCGAGTCACGCTCGGCGCGACCGTATCAGGAGGGTCTCGGACCCGGTCGAAGATCACCCGAATCCCATCCTCGAAATTCTGGCGCGGTGAGCAAGGTCACGGTTCTCCTCGCGGCCGCCGAGGTAGGTTCCGCGGGGAACCCGAGCCTGGAGGCGAAGATGAGGTCGAGCTCTGCCCTGCCCCCCGGACCGTCGATGCCGGCGGTGTCGCAGCTGCTCGGCTTCTGGACCCGGCCGCTCGCCTTCATGGACCGCTGCCGCGAGCGCTACGGCAAGCGCTTCACCCTCCGGCTTCCCGGCGAAGCGCCGTTCGTGATGCTCGCCGATCCCGAGGAGGTGAAGCAGGTCTTCACCTCGCCCCCCGACGTCCTGCGTCCGGGCGAAGGGGCGAAGGTCCTGGAGCCGATCGTCGGGCGCCACTCGGTCCTGCTGCTCGACGAGGACGCCCACATGGAGCAGCGCAAGCTGATGCTCCCGGCCTTCCACGGCGAGCGGATGGAGCGCCTCACCGGGCTGATGGAGGAGGTGACCGCCGAGGAGGTGGCGGCGATCCCCCGCGGCGTCCCGCTCGCCCTCCACCCCCACACCCAGGACCTGACCCTGAAGATCATCCTCCGCGCCGTCTTCGGCGTCGACCCGGGCGCCCGCTTCGACGCGCTGCGCGAGCGGCTGCAGGCGATGCTCGAGTTCGGCGACCGGCCGATCAGCCTGGTGCCGCCGAAGCCCGAGAGCCGGGTGGCGCGCCTGGCAGAACGGGTCGGGCCCTTCGCCCGCTTCCTGCGGATGCAGGAGGAGGTCGACGCGCTGATCTTCCCCCTGATCGCCGAGCGGCGGGCCTCCGGCGCCGAGCGCGACGACGTCCTCGCGATGCTGCTCGAAGCCAGCCACGAGGACGGCTCGCCGATGAGCGAGCAGGAGATCCGCGACGAGCTGATGACGCTCCTGATCGCCGGCCACGAGACCACCGCCTCGACCCTCGCCTGGGCCTTCGAGCGCCTCGTCCGCGAGCCGGCGGTCCTCGCCCGCCTCACCGCCGCGGTCGACGCCGGCGAGGAGGACTACGTCACCGCGACGATCCAGGAGACCCTCCGCGACCGGCCGGTCCTGCCCACCGCCGCGCCGCGCCTGGTCGCCAAGCCGGTGACGATCGGCGGCTGGGACTACCGGCCCGGTCCGGCCCTCGTCGCCAACGCCTACCTGATCCACCACGACCCCGAGATCTACCCCGACCCGCATGCCTTCCGCCCGGAGCGCTTCCTCGGCCAGAAGCCGGGCACCTACACCTGGATCCCCTTCGGCGGCGGCCGCCGCCGCTGCCTCGGCTCCAGCTTCGCGATGCTGGAGATGAAGGTCGTCCTCGACGCCCTGCTCGGCAGCTGCGAGCTGCAGGCCACGGGCGAGGGCGTCGAGGTCGCCCAGCGCCGCAACATCACCGTGCGACCCGCCCGCGGCGGCCGAGTCGTCCTCGGCGAGCGCGAGCGGGTCCCGGTGGCCGGCTGAGGTCCTACCAGCGCGCCTTGGTGCCGCGCGAATCGCCGTGGCGCGAGCCGCTCGCGTAACGGCCGAACCCGCCCTTCGCGTAGACCCGTTCGCAGGCGGCGTCGAAGCGCGAGGCCCCGAAGCTCTGGATCGTCTGCACCGTGAAGTCGGAAGCGTCGCCCTGCATGTGGCGGCTGTTCTCGGCGCCGCCGACGTGTTCGTTCCAGGCCGGCGTCCGGTACCAGCTGAGGACCGGCAGGGGCTTGTCGCCGAGCTCGTGACGCAGCCGCTCGAGAGCGAAGGCCTGCCGCTGCGCATTCGCCCGCAGCGAGGTCGGCACCGAGGTGTTGGCCGGGTCGTGGCAGGCCGCCTCCTTGAGCGTGAAGTGCGGCGAGAGGTGGCCGTGCTTGAGGCAGAGCTGGCGGAAGGCCGACGATTTCGCCGCTCCCCCGTTCCACGGCTGCTCCCACTTGTCCCAGTGCTGCTTGGGAACCCAGGCGGGGACGCCGTCGGGATGGTCGGGGGTCGGCTTGTCCTTCGCCGCGGCCACCGGCACGGCGACCGGCGCCTTGCCGTCGGTCGCCAGCGCCCGCACCCTGGCGTCGGGAACCAGCGAGCGGTTCATGTCGCACGCCCCCGAGACCCCGTTCGCGCGGCCGTGGTCGGTCCACTGCCAGAGCGTCGCGCCGTCCCAGGGCTCCATCGAGCGCGGCCGGTCGACCCCCCACTCCGCCTGGTGCAGGAAGCAGCGGGCGATCAGCTTGCGCTCTCTCGAGTTGAGGTGGGGCAGGATCTTTTCCCAGAAGCCGGGCATCGTGTAGAGGCCGGGGAAGTGACCCTCGCTCGCCTCGTAAGCGCGAACGAACTGCACGACGTGCCGCGCGCACTTGTCCGCCGGCTGGCCGTTGTCGGTCTCGAAGTCGTAGATCAACGGCAGGTCGCCGGGCCAGCGCCAGCCGCCCTCCTTGGCGAAGCCGAGGACCATGCGCGCCTCCTTGGCCCCGTCGCGCTGGCCGTTCTGCGGCGAGGCGACGCGGGCGAAGTAGTACGGCGCCAGCATCAGACCCGCGTCGCGGATCGCCTCCACCCGCGGCTTGCCCCAGAAGGGGTCCCGGTGGTCTCCGTCGGCGACCCGGGCGATCCCCAGCTCGTGTTTCTTCGAGACCTTCTTCCAGTCGACGTCCCCGTTGTGCTCCGATACGTCCGGTCCGGTGAACATGCCGCTCTCCCTTGGTCGGTTGACGAATCTCGACCATAAGGAATGCGACTGTTTTTGGCTAGTACTCTGTGAGTACCTTCACACTCGCCGGCATCTGGAGCCCGGGTCAGGCGTACAGGCCCTCGATCTCCGCCTCGTACTTGCGCTCGATCGGGCGCCGTTTGAGCTTCATCGTCGGCGTCAGCTCGTCGCCCCCGGGCACCCACTCGACCGGCAGCAGCTCGAAGCGCTTCACCTGCTCGATGCGGGAGAGGCGGGCGTTGCCGCGCTCGACCGCGGCCTCGATCTCGACCCGGATCGCCGGCGCGGCGGCGAGCTCGGCGAGCGAGCCGCCCTCGATCCCGTGCTGCTGGGCGAAGGCCGGGGCGAGGTCGGGATCGAGGACGATCAGCGCCACGTTGTAGGGGCGGTTGTCGCCGACGACGCAGAGCTGGCCGATCAGCGGGCTGGCGGACTTGACCTGCGACTCGATGTTGGCCGGCGACATGTTCTTGCCGGCGGCGTTGATGATCAGCTCCTTCTTGCGGTCGACGATCCGCAGGTAGCCGTCGGCGTCGAACTCGCCGACGTCGCCGGTGTGCAGCCAGCCCTCGGCGTCGATCGCCTCCGCGGTCTTCTCGGGCGCGT
This sequence comes from Solirubrobacterales bacterium, assembly GCA_035712025.1. Lineage (GTDB taxonomy): Bacteria > Actinomycetota > Thermoleophilia > Solirubrobacterales > 70-9 > VAYN01. The sequence goes on along the minus strand of DASTBO010000110.1, from coordinate 23,021 downwards.
TGCGGTAGCCCGCCATCACCGTGCCGCCGCGCATCAGGACCTCGCCGTCCTCGGCGAGCTTCAGCTCGACCCCGGGCGCGGCGGGGCCGACGCTGCCGACCCGGATCGCGCCGGGCGGGTTGCAGGCGCCGACGCCGGTCGTCTCCGAGAGCCCCCACAGCTCCGACAGCGGCACCCCGATCGCGAGGAAGAACTCGATCGTCTCGCGCGGGGTCGGCGCGGCGCCGACGTTCGCCTGCAGCAGCTGGTCGAGGCCGACGCGGCGGCGCAGCTCGGCGAGGACCTGCTCCTCGGCGCGGGCGTGCTCGGCGGCGAGGTCGGCGGGCACCTCCTCCCCGGCCTGCTCGAGCTCCAGCCTGCGCCGCCCCACCGCCAGCGCCCACTCGACCGCTTGCTGGCGCTCGGCGTCGGGGTCGGCGGCGATGCCGATCTCCATCGCCGCCTTCAGTTTTTCCCAGACCCGGGGCACGGCGAAGAACCAGTGCGGCCGCACTTCGGTCAGGTATGCGACCACCTGCCGCGGGTCGGGACAGCAGGTGGTCCCGGCGCCGAACATGATCGGCGCGTAGTGGGTGGCATTGCGCTCGGCGATGTGGGCCATCGGAAGCCAGGAGACCAGGCGCGAGTCGCTGTCGAGCCGCAGCAGCCGGTCGAAGGAGTCGAAGGTCGCCATCACGTTGGCGTGGGTCAGCTGCACCCCCTTCGGCGGCCCGGTAGTGCCCGAGGTGTAGATCAGGGTCGCCAGGTCGCCGGGCTCGACCGCCCGCCAGGCGGCCTCGAAGTCGAAGCCGGGCTCGCCCATCGCCTCCAGCTCGGCGAGGGAGATCGCCCCGTCGGTCGCTTCGCCGTCGACGACGACCACGTGCGCGAGCGAATCGACCGCCTCGCGGACCGCCAGCACGGTCTCGAGGAAGGCCCGCTCGGTGAAGACGACGCGGCTGCCGGCGTCGCCGACGAGGTACTCGACCTGCTCGGGGGCGGAGGTGTTGTAGACCGAGTAGGGCGTCGCCCCTAGGTGGATCGCGGCGGTGTCGGCGAAGTGGAACTCGGGCCGGTTGGTGAGCATGATCCCGACCGTGTCGCCGCGCCCGACGCCGAGCGCGGCGAGACCGGCGGCGACGGCGCGCACCCGCTCGGCGTACTCGCCCCAGGTGTAGCTGGCCACGTCGTCCTTGGTCCGCAGCGCGGCGGCCTCCGGGTGCGCGGCGGCGGTCGCCTGGAACGCGCCGGCGACGGTCGGCGCGTCCAGCGCCGGCGACCTCGTCCCGCGATCTGCTGCTGCTTCGAGCGCCATCTCTCCTCCTCGGTCGATCCCGTGCCCACTATCCCACGGTCGGGACACTCGCCATCGCGCGGGTGCGCGTCAGGCGTGCAGAGACTTCAGGCGGGTCTTTTCGACCCGGGCCAGCTTCGCTTTGAGGCGCTTCAGCTGCCGCTCCTGCTCGGGGGTGCGCTCGTACCCCGGGTAGGCGATGTTCCGCGTCTCTTCGGGATCGGTCTTCAGGTCGTACATCTCCCACTGGGGCGGCGCCGGGTCTTTCTTCTTGACGTCGTAGTAGCGGGCCAGCTTCCAGCGCCCTTCGCGGATCGCGACGATGTGGTTCGGCGGTTTCGGATACGGCGGTTTCGCCTGCCCCGACTGGAAGTCGTCGTAGGTGAAGACGACGTAGTCCTGGACCGGCTTCGCGTTCTTCGGCCGCAGCACCAGCTTCGAGTAGTCCTTCCCCTGCCACGGGGCCCTGGCCGAGCCGGGGGCGCCGGCGAGGCTCGCCAGCGTCGGCAGGAAGTCGACGTGGGAGACCAGCGCCTCGCTGGTCTGCGGCTTCGGGAACAGCTTCGGGTTGGAGTAGACGAGCGGCACCCGCGTCGCCTCCTCGTAGAAGTTGAAGTTCTTCTGCCGCATGCCACCGTGGGTGAGGCCCATCTCGCCGTGGTCGGCGGTGCGGACGATCAGGGTGTCGTCGTAGAGGCCGGACTCTTCGAGCTTGTTCAGCACCTCGACGATGTAGTTGTCCGAGGAGCGCATCAGGTTGCCGTAGTAGTTGAGGTAGGCGCGCTTTTCCTTTTCGGTTTTCGGCTTGCCGGTGAAGTTGAAGATCCGCAGGAACTGCTCCTGGACCGTGGGCTTGGTCGAGAGGTCTTCGCCGTTGGTCGGCGGCACCTCGATGTCCCCCTGGATCCAGGAGTCGTCGTAGCCGGCTTCTTCGAAGGTCTTGCTCGGGTAGAAGAGGACGTCGTGCGGGTTGACCAGCGAGATCACCAGGAAGAACGGCTGCTGCTTGGCCGCCGCCGAGCCGAGGTACTGCAGGACGCCCTCGTCCCCCGCCTCCGGTGAGCCGACCGATTCCATGAAGCGCCCGTCGTTGTCGACGAAGCCGCCGCCGGCCTCCGGCACGCTCTGGTTGGCGCCGGCGTCGGGCGGGTTCCAGCGGGTCCAGCCGTAGCGCGCGAGGTCGGAGGGCTGGGCGTTTTCCTTTTCCGCCGGCTTCGAGCAGTGCCACTTGCCCTTGTAGACGACGTTGTAGCCGGCCGCCCGCATCACCGTGGCCAGGTTCGGCATCTCCGGCGGGCGCGGCAGTTCCACCTGGTGCGGGTATTCGGGGAAGGGCATGTCTTCCTCGAGCGTGTACTTGACCCCGTGCTGGGCGGGGAAGTAGCCGGACATCAGGGTCGAGCGCGCCGGCGAGCACATGCAGGCGTTGGTGAAGGCGCGTTCGAAGCTGAGCCCGTGCTGGCGCAGGCGCCTCATTCCCGGCAGGTTCTGGCGCAGCCAGTTGGGCGGGAAGTGCTGGATCGCCCGCTCCTGGTCGGTGAGGATGAGGACGACGTTCATCCCGGCGACGTTGCGCCGCCCCTTGCCGGCGGCGAGCGCCTGCTCGACGCCCACGCCCTGGGCGAGCAGCGCCGCGGCGGCGGCGCTGGCCCCGCTGCCGAGCAGCTGCTTGCGGGTAAGGCCGTCCTGCCGCTCGTCGCCGAGCCGGTCCGCGTCGCTCATCGGTTCCTCCTGAAGACGTCGACCGCGTTGCTTTCGAATGCGGTCGAGTAGACGTGGCGGCCGTCGGGGCTGACCGCGATCGAGCTGACGCCCTTCAGCGCCCGCCCCGCCGTGCAGCCGGGCAGCGAGCGCGCCACGCAACCGGCGGCGTTCGGCTTCTGCGCGACCGCGCCGGCCTTGCCGCGGTCGAGAACCGCGATCGCCCCGGTCCGGAAGGCGGCGACGTAGGCGCTCCTGCCGTCGGGGGAGAACGCCAGGCCCTCGGGGGCGAGGAGAGCGCGACCGAAGGAGCAGCCGGCCGACCGCAGGTAGACGAGGCAGCCGCCGGTGCCTTCCCGCTGGGCCAGGGCCCCGCTGGAGGCGCTGCGGTTGAAGGAGGCGACGCTGTTGCTGAACAGCGAGGTCACGTAGACCCCGTCGTCGTCGGGGCTGACCGCGACCGCGTTGGCGCCGCTCAGCTCGCGGCCCGGGATGCAGCCGGCGAGCGCGGTCTCGACGACGCAGCCGCTGCCGTCGCTCGCCTGGGCGAGGGCGCCGGTGGTCGGGTTGCGCGAGAGCGCCACCACCGCGTTCGAGAGCGCCGTGGCGGCGTAGACGCTGGCGCCGTCGCCGCTGATCGCCAGCCCCTCGACCGATTTCAGCGCGATGCCCTTGGCGCAGCCCGGAGTTTCCTCGGCGATGCAGGCGGCGCTGCCCGCCAGCTGCGTCAGGGCGCCGTTGGCGGGGTTGCGGGCGAAGGCGGCGACGGCGTTGCCGAAGAAGGAGCCGACGTAGACGTTGTTGCCGTCGGGGCTGACGACGACCACGTCGGGTGCGACGAGCGCGAGCCCCGGGGCGCAGCCCGGGATCGGCGCCCCCGAGATGCAGCCCGCCAGCGGCGGCGGCAGCTGCCGCAGGGCCCCGGTCTTCGGGTTGCGGACGAAGCTGATGAGCGAGTTCCCGAGGCGGGAGGTGACGTAGACGTTGCGCCCGTTGGGGCTGATCGCGACCGAGTTCGGTTCGTCGAGGCCGATCGCCGCGGCGCACCCCTCGGCGCCCCCGGCGGCGATGCAGCCGGTGCCCTTCTTCGCCTGCGCGAGGACGCCCGACTCGCGGTTGCGGGTGAAGATCGCGACCGCGTCGCTCTTCGAGGAGGCGACGTAGACGTGCCCGCCGTCGGGGCTGATCGCGATCGCCCGCGAGCCCATGAACGGGCCGGGCCCGTTCAGCGCCCGGGCTCTGCCGCAGGTACCGGCCTTCGAGGAGCGGTCGACCAGGCAGCCGTGCCTGCCGCCGAGCTGGGTCAGCGTCCCCGGCTTCGGCTTCTGATTCGACGCCGCGGCGGCTCCGGAGACGAGCACCACGGCAAGCAAGGCAGCGGAGATCGCGAGCGCGCGCGAGAGAGACGTACCCATGCCTGCAACCTATGCAGTGCGACGGACGCCCCAGGCGTGGCGCTCGACGGCCGTCGGCCCGAGCAGGGAGGATGTGCGAATGCCGACCCCACACCGCCGCGCGAAGAAACGACAGGAACCCCAGGACTTCGGCTGGGTGATCTCCTTCGGCTGCAAGACGACCGGCACCCTGCGCCGCCTCAAGGTCGACACCGACCCCTCCTCCGACACCAGCCCGATCGAGGTCCCCTGCCCCTGCGGCGAAACCCACCGCGTCACCGTCTCCCCCTACCGCCGCCGCCGCGCCGCCGACGAGCCCTTCGACCTCGAGGTCAAATCGCTCGACGAGCTGCGCTGAGGCTGGATCGGCCGGTGGGTTACTCCGCCTGCAACCAGACGACGAAGCCCCTACCCAGATCCGGTCCCGCCAACAGGTTCTCCAAGGCGGCGGCGACTCTGGCGAACTCCCAGCTCGGAAGGCGCACCGGGTGGACTATCACCAGCCCGCAGTGCGCACGGTTCAATCGCGCGCACTCGCGCACCATCGGTTGCCGCTGATCTGCTCGTCGAGGAGGAGCTTCACCCCAAAGCGGCCTGCTCGCGCTTCCAGGCCGCTTCCGCTTCATCTGCATCTTCGGCATGCAGGGCAATCCGCTGGTCGATCTCCTCCTTGAAGGAGGCGTAGTAGCGGACGCCGGTCCGAACCTGCAAGTCGGTGAGATCGAGAAGCTCGGCAGTGGCGGCAATCGCCCGCTCTCCCTTCGCCTTGCCTGCCTTCAGCGTGGCCATCAACTCCCAGACGTCAGGCCCACTTGCCAAGGCCGCGCGGCGACCCGCGGGCCCGTCGCGGAACACGATGCCGGGATGATCGTCCATCCGGGTCCCCTCGTCGACATATCGCTCGGCCAGCCGGGACTTGTTGGTTTCGGTGAACTCGCTGCGCTCCCTCGAGCGGTCCAAGACGTCGACGCGCCAGCGCGCGGAGAAAGGCTGGGTATCCCGGGCTGCCATCTGTCTTACAGCGCAATACCAGGCCGCTCGGCGCGGCGCTTGACGGCGTTGAGGAGGCGCATCGTGACGAGGATGTGGCCGCGGGTGCCGATCACGGCGGCGCGGTAGAGGCGGCCGCCGGCACCGGGGAACGTCGCCCGGGTCTCGGCGCGCAGGCGCGTTCCCTCGCCGCTCTGGGCGAGGTGGAAGACGAGCGCGTATTCGGAGTAGCGGTGCCGGCCGGTGAGCGCCAGCTCCGATCCGGGCTCGGCGCGGGCGACGGCGAAGCCGGGAAAGGCCGACCCCTCGGCGAGCGGGCGCGGACCCGACATAGCCGTCTGCTCGCATCCGACCAGGCCGGCGAAGCGGGCGGCGAACGACGAGGAGAACGATCCCTCGGCGACCCGGCAGAGCGCCTCCCAGACCGCCTCGGGCGGCGCCGCGACCTCGACGCCGTGCTCGTCGACGAACGGCAGGGCGTCGGGATCGGCGGGCATCAGCCGGGATCGTATTCGCGCAGCGCCCGCCAGCCCTCGCTGGTGAGCGCGAGGCAGGGTCCCCGCTCCGGGTCCCGGCGCTCGAGGAGCAGCCCTCGCCCCAGCGCCCGCTTCCGCAGCCGCACCAGCTCGCGGTGGGTCAGCTTCGGGAAGGCCGAGGCAAGCGCGGAGGCGGGATAGAACCCGTCGTCGACCGCCTCGACGATCGCCGCCAGCAGCTGCTCCGGCTCGGCGCGCGATTGGCGAGTCGACGTCGTCATCGGCAGATCAGCTCGCCAATCGTCCCGGGGATCAGTGTTCCGCGGCCGTGCCGCCGAGGAGCGCGAGGGCGTGGGGCAGGGCGGGTGCGATCGCCGCCCCGGCCTCCTCGATCGCGCGGGGGCTGCCGGGGAAGTTGACGATCAGGGTGGCGCCGCGGATGCCCGCCACGGCGCGGGAGAGCATCCAGTGTTGGGTGTGCTCGCGGGAGGCGGCGCGCATCGCCTCGGCGATCCCGGGCGCGTCGCGGTCGATCGCGGCGCGGGTCGCCTCCGGGGTGACGTCGGAGACGGCGAAGCCGGTTCCGCCGGTGGTCAACACCAGGTCGCAGCGTTCCGCGTCGGCCCAGTGCCGCAGCCGCTCCTCGATCCGGTCGCGATCGTCGGGGACGAGGTCGCGACCGGCAAGCTCGGCGCCGATGGCAAGGGCGAAGGCGGCCAGCCGCTCGCCGCTCTCGTCCGGGGAGGAGCCGCCCGCGGCCCGCGAGCTGCTGACCGTGATCACCGCCGCCCGCGGGACCCGCGCCGCCATCGCCTACCCCTCCTCCAGCCGCCAGTCGGCCCGGCCGCCGCTCTTCTCGACCAGCACGACCTCCTCGATCCGCACGCCCCGCTCGACCCCCTTGACCATGTCGTAGACGGTCAGGGCCGCGACCGTGCAGGCGGTCATCGCCTCCATCTCCACCCCGGTCTGCCCGACCGTGCGCGCCTCGGCCACCAGAGTGACGAGGCCGGCCTCCGCGTCGACCTCGGCCTCGACGTCGACGTAGGAGAGCGGCAGCGGATGGGCGAGCGGGATCAGGGTCGCGGTCTGCTTCGCGGCCTGGATGCCGGCGAGGCGCGCCACGCCCAGCACCTCGCCCTTGGGGCCGTCGCCGGCCGCGACCGCCCGGACCGTCTCCGGCCGCATCCGCAGCCGGGCGCGGGCGCGGGCGCGGCGCTCGGTCACCGGCTTGCCGCCGACGTCGACCATCCGCGCCTCGCCCTTCTCGTCAAGGTGGCTGAGCCGCGGCTCGCTCATCCCTCCCCCCGATCGGTCGCCGGGGCCGTGCCCTCGACCCAGCGAGCGGCGCCTCCGGCCTCGACCTCGCGCTTCCAGATCGGCGCCTCGGCCTTGATCCGGTCGATCGCCTCGCGCGCACCCGCGAAGGCTTCCTCGCGGTGGGCGGCGGCGACGGCGACGATCACCGACGGCTCGCCGAGCGGGACGGTCCCGGTCCGGTGCTCGGCCGCGGCCGCCTCCAGCCGGTGCCGGCGCAGGCAGTCGTCCAGGATCGCGCCGATCCGCTCCTCGGCCATCTCCCGGTAGGCCTCGTACTCGAGGCTCGCGACCTCGCGGGTCATCCCCTGGAAGGCGACGACCGCGCCGGCGGCCGGGCGAACGACCGCGTCGGCCAGCCCCTGCAGCGAGAGCGGCTCCTCGCCGACCCGCACATGAAGGTCGGCGCCACCGCTGACCGGCGGGATCAGCGCCAGCTCGTCGTCCGCGTTCAGCCGGGTGTCGGGATCGGCGTACTCGCGGTTGACCGCCATCCGCACCGGGAGTCGCTCCAGCGTCCCGGCCAGCCCGTCGACCGCCGCCAGCCGCGCCAGGGCGTCGGCCACGCTTGCGCCCTCGTCCAGCTCGATCTCGATCGAGTCGGCGCCGGCGCGCTCGCGCAGCGTCGCGAACAGGCGCACCCGCACCCTCATCGGCCCCGCCCCAGCTCGAGCAGCTCGACCTCGACGGGGTCCCCCGCCTCGGCGAACCCGCGACCGGCGGGCAGCATGGCCAGGCAGTCGGCGCCGAGCATCGAGGTGAGCATATGGGAGCCCTGGCGCTCGAACGGCTCGGCGTGCCAGCCGTCGGCGGCCAGCGCCAGCCGGCAGCGCAGCGCCTGCGCGCGCTCGGGCCGCAGCTCCCGGCGGCGGTCGAGGATCGCGGTGGCGCGGGTCGAATCCGGCGAGCCGCCGGCCAGGGCGAGCAGCGCCGGGCGCGCGAACAGCAGGAAGGTGACCATCGCCGAGACCGGGTTCCCCGGCAGGCCGAAGACGAGGGTCCCGCCGCGGCTGCCGAACCAGGTCGGCTTGCCCGGCTTCAGCGCCACCCCCCAGAAGGACTCCTCGATCCCGAGCTCCGCGAACGCCTCCTTGACGTGGTCGTGCTCGCCGACCGAGACGCCGCCGCAGCAGACGACGACGTCGGCGCCGAGCAGGGGCTCGAGCGCGGCGGCGACCGAGTCGGGCCGGTCGGGCGCCGGCGCCGCGACGGCGGTGACCGCGCCGGCCAGCTCGGCCAGCGCCGGCAGCGCGTAGGCGTTGGAGTTGCGGACGGCGCCGGGGCGCAGCGGCTCGCCGGGCTCGAGCAGCTCGTCGCCGCCGGTGAGGACCGCGAGCCGCGGCCGGCGGTGGCACTCGACCGCCGGCATCCCGATCGCCGCCAGCAGGCCGAGCTCGGCCGGGCCGAGCAGGGTGCCGGCGGCGAGCAGCTTCTCACCGGTCTCGATGTCCTCGCCGCGGTGGCGCACGTTGCGGTCGGGGTCGACCGCCCGCTCGACGACCAGTTGCCCGTCCTCGAGGCGGGAATCCTCGAGCCGCAGGACCGTGTCGGCGCCGGCCGGCATCTGCGCCCCGGTCGAGATCCCCATCGCCTCCCCCGCCGCCAGCGCGGCCTGCGCCGGGTGACCGGCCCGGGACTCGCCGGCGAGCCGCAAGCGAACCGGCTCTCCCGCAGCCGCTCCGCCGGTGTCGGCGGCGCGAAGCGCGAAGCCGTCCATCGCCGAGTTGTCGAACCCCGGCAGCGGCTCGGGGCTGGCGACGTCGGCGCAGACCCGCCGCCCGAGCGCCTCGCGCAGCGCCACCCGCTCGGCGGGAAGCGGCGCCACCCGCTCCATCACCCGCCCGCGCGCCTCCTCGATCCCCAGCAGGTTCGGCTTTCTCACGAACGTGCTCCGGCCATTTGTGTCGCCATGCGGTGCAAATGGCCGGAGCACCCCTCGTGCGACCCGGACCGCCGCGCTGGCAGACTGCCGAGGATGGGTGAGCCAGCGGGGGCGGCGGTCGGGGCGGTTCTCGCCGGGGGACGCGGCCGGCGCCTCGGCGGCGCCAAGCCGACGACAGAGCTGGCGGGACGGCCGCTGGTCGAGTACCCGCTGGCGGCGGTCGAGGCGGCGGGCCTGGAGCCGCTGGTCGTCGCCAAGGCGGAGACCGATCTGCCGCCGCTCGACTGCCGGATCGCCCTGGAGCCGGACTCGCCCCGCCACCCGCTGCACGGCATCCTCACCGCTCTGCGCGAAGCCGGCGGCCGCCCGGTGGTGGCGGTCGGCTGCGACATGCCGTTCCTCGGCCCGGAGCTGCTCGCCTGGCTCGCCGCCCGGCCGGAGCCCCTCGTCCTGCTCGACCCGGGAGACGGGCCGCAGCCGTTCCCCGGCCGGTACGACCAGGCGCTGGCACCGGCCCTGACGGCGGAGCTCGAGGCGGAAGCCCCGCTGCGCCGGACCCTGGCCGCGCTGGAACCGCGCACCGTCGCCGCCGCCGAGCTGAGCCGCTTCGGCCCGCCCGAGCGGCTCTGCTTCAACGTCAACACCCCCGCCGACCTCGCCCGGGCCCGCTCACTCGTCGCCGATCCGCCGCGCCAGCTCTAGAGCTCGCTCGAGCGGGATGCCACCGGCGGCCGCCAGCCAGCAGGCGACCGGAGCCGCAGTCCGCTGCGAGGAGTGGGCCGCCTCGGCGGCCAGCTCGAGGATCCGCTCCACCGTCTCGCGATCCGGCGCCTCGGCGCCCAGCTCGCGGGCGAACCGCTCGGTCCATTCGCTCGCGTCCATCCGCGTCAGCCCCCGATCGCGCTCATCGTCCGGGCCGGCTGGCGGAAGCCTGGCTCGTCGACCCGGTGCTTCAGCTCCTTGCGCCAGACCGCGGCGCGGATCAGCGCCGCCAGCTCGGCGTCGCTCGCACCCGCCCGCAGGGGATCGCGCAGGCTCGTCTCGGTCAGCGAGAACAGGCAGGTCCGCAGCTGCCCGTCGGCGGTCAGCCGCAGGCGGTTGCAGTCTCCGCAGAACGGTTCGGAGACGGGATTGACGAAGCCGATCTCGCCCCGCCCGTCGGCGAAGCGGAACACCCGCGCCGTCGCCGCGGGCTCGCGCGGCAGCTCCTCCAGCGGGTGGAGGGCCTCGATCCGGGCCCGCAGCTCGCCGCCGCCGAGCACGTCGCCGGGGCTCCAGGCGCGGTCGCCGTCGAGCGGCATGAACTCGATGAAGCGCACCTGGAAGCGGGTCGAGCGGGCGAACTCGCAGAAGCGCCCGACCTCCGCCTCGGTGAAGTCGCGCATCGCCACCGCGTTGACCTTGATCGGCCCGATCCCCGGCTGCGCGGCGATCGCCTCGAGGCCGCGCAGGACCTGCGGCAGGGCGTCGCGGCGGGTGAGGGCGAAGAAGCGGTCGCGCTGCAGCGAGTCGATCGAGACGTTGACGCGGCCGATCCCGGCGGCGGCGAGGGCCTCGGCATCGCGCTCGAGCAGGTAGCCGTTGGTGGTCAGCGCCAGGTCGCGGATGCCCGCCACCCCGCTCAGCATCTCGACCAGGCGGGGGAACTGGCGCCGGACCAGGGGCTCGCCGCCGGTGAGGCGCACGTCCTCGATCCCCAGCTCGACCAGCAGCCCGACCAGTCGGACGATCTCCTCGAAGCTGAGGATCTCGGCGCGGTCGAGCCAGGGCAGCCCCTCGGCCGGCATGCAGTACTGGCAGCGGAAGTTGCAGCGGTCGGTGACCGAGACCCGCAGGTCGGAGATCCGCCGCCCGTGGCCGTCGCGCAGCGGCCCCTCGGGAGGCGGCGCCGCGCTCTCGCCGCCGCCGCTCATCGCGCCGCCTCCTCCAGCTCGCGCTCCCGGACCCGGGCCGAGGCGCGCCGCTTGAGGCGCTGGGGGACGAACCGGGAGAGCCCCGTGCGGTGCTCGGCCACCCAGCGGTAGCCGGCGCTCGTGAAGCGCGGGAAGCGGTCGAGGACCGAGGCCGGCAGCCGCCCCCGGGGCAGCAGCCGCAGCAGGGCCGGCAGGGCCGGCCCGGCCGAGACCCGGTCGCCGGCGGGGTCGATCAGGTGCCAGGAGGCCATCCGCTCGGCGGGGTCGAGGTCGGCCAGGAGCGCCTCGGCCTCGGACCGCTGCAGCGACACCGGCCGCAGCCGGCGGGCGCGGTCGCGGCGCAGCAAGCCGGCGAGCAGCCATTTGCAGAGACCGCAGTCGCCGTCGTAGAGGACGGTCCAGCGCAGCTCGGGCGGCGGAGTGGCCCCCACTCTCAGGCCCCCTTGCGGCGGATGGCGAGCGGGGCGAAGTCGAGCTGTCGCTGGGCCAGCGTGTCCGACCACTCGAGCAGGCCGCGGTCGACCGACATCTCCTCGACCCGTTCGGCCAGCGCTTCGACCACCCCGGTGGCGGTCGCGCGGCCGAGCTGGGCGCCGCTGCAGAAATGGGACCCGGCGCCGAAGCCGAGGTGGCGGCGGCGCTCGCGGCGCAGGTCGAAGCGGTCGGGGTCCTCCCAGCGGTCGGGATCGCGGTTGGCGGCGGCGACGAGCGCCACCATCAGGTCGCCCTCCTCGTGCGCGACGCCGCCGATCTCCCCCGCCTCGCTCGCGATCCGCAGGATCGCCTGGTTCGGCGGGTCCCAGCGGATCGCCTCCTCGACCGCGGCGCCGGCGAGGCCGGGGTCGGCGACGACCAGCGCCCACTGGTCGGGGTGGCGGGCGAGGGCGACCAGGGCGTTGGAGAGGGCCCCGACCGTGGTCGTCGCGCTGGCCGCCATGAAGTGCAGGCAGCCGCTCAGCGCCTCCTCGCGCTCGAGTCCCTCGGTCTCGCGAGCGGCGAGGCCGGCGAGGATGTCGCCCTCGCCGCTGCCTCCGGCGCGTTCCTCCAGCGCCCCGTCGAAGAAGCCGCGGGCGGCGACGATCGCCTCGGCCGAGCGCGCCATCTGCTCGGGCGAGACGAACATCTCCAGCCAGCGGCCGACGCCGCCGGCCCAGTCGAGCAGCAGCGGCCAGTCCTCCTGGGGCAGGCCGAACGACCGCGCGGCGGTGAAGGTCGGGACCGGCACCGCGAGGTCGCCGACGACGTCGATCGTCTCTCCCTCCAGCGCGTCGAGCACGACCCCGGCCATCTCCCGCGCGACCTCCTGGCGGCGCTGCGGCGAGTCCTCCTTCAGCGCCTTCTGCAGGTGGCGCCGCACCACCGCGTGGCGCTCGGGCGGCATGAAGAGGACGCAGGGCTCGATCTCGTCGCGCAGGACCTTGGCGACCGGGTCCTCGTCGTCCAGCGACAGCGGGTCGATGCGCTCGTCGCGAGGGTGGATCAACCGATAGGAGGGGTCGCTGAGCACCGCCTCCGCGTCGGGGTAGCGGGCGAGCACGACCGCCTTCAGGTCGTCGAGCCGCAGCGGGGTCGAGGGCCGGACCGAGGCGTAGAGCCCGTAGGGGTCGGGGAGCAGCGTCTGCAGCAGGCCGCTGAAATCGGAGCCCTCCCCGAGGTCGGAGAGCAGCAGATCGACGGGGTCGCCGGTCACGGCTCAGAACCTACCTCTCGGGCCTCGCCGGCCTTCTCGATCCGCACCGGAACCGCGTTCAGCCGCGCCATGCCCGCCAGCCGCTCGAGCCGGCCGGGGTCGACCGGGGTGAGGTCGTTGACGTTGGCGCTGCCGCTCAGCGGGCCCCAGCCGTGGGGCAGCGAGACCAGCCCGGGCCCGACCTCGTCGCTGACCTCGACCGCGGCCTCGACCGCGCCGGACTCGGACTCGACCCGCACCCGGTCGCCGTCGGCGAGGGCCGCCGCCTCGGCGTCGGGCGGCGAAACCAGGAGGCGGGCCGAGCGCCGAGCCACCGGCCCCTCGTGCATCCAGCTGTTCAGCGAGAGCCGCTGACGGCGGCCGATCAGCAGCAGCGGGAACCCGGCGGGAGCGGGTTCCGCCCGCAGCGCCGCGATCTCCCGCATGATCGGCGCCGGCGCCAGCTGGATCCGGCGGCCGCGGTTGCGGACGACGCGCCGGCGTCGCCCGGCCGGCGGCGCGGAGCGGACCACCACCCCGCGGGGCTCCTCCCGCAGGCGGCGGATCGAGAGGCCGCGCCGGCGCAGGCCGAACCAGTCGCCGATCGCGCTCGCCCGCAGCGCCACGTCGGTCAGCCGGGCGACGTCGGCCCGCAGCAACCGGCTCACCGCGCGCCGGGACGCGCGCCGCCAGGGCGGGCCTCCCCGCACCGACGCCAGCAGGGCGGCGAGGATCAGCCGCTCCTCCCGCGCCGCGCCGGCCGGCGCGGTAATCGGGTCGGTCCACTGCACCGCCGGCTCCAGCATGAAGGGCAGAAAGACCAGCTGGGTGTCGGCCCGCTCCAGCCAGGTCGCCGCCGGCAGGATGAAGTCCGCCTGCTCGTTGCTCTCGTTCTGGAAGAGGTCGATCGAGACCAGCAGGTCGAGCTCCCCCAGCCGCTGCCTCAGCCGCTCGCCGCCAGGCACGCTCAGCACCGGGTTGCCGGCGGAGACGACCAGCGCCCGCACCGTCTCCCCCACCTCGTGCGACATCAGCGCCGCCGGCAGGAACCCCATCACCTCGGGCAGGTCGCCGATCCGCGAGCGGTGGCGGGCGTAACCGTCGAGCCCGGTCAGCCCCGCCAGCTGCGCGAACGGCCAGGGCGTCCAGCCGAACAGAGCGCCCCCGGGCCGGTCGAAGTTGCCGCTGAGGACGTTCAGCGCGTCCATCAGGGCGGCGACGACGGTGCCGGCGGCGCTGGTGCAGGTCCCCGTCCGCCCGTAGGCGACAGCCGAGGGCGCGGCGGCGAAGCTCCGCGCCAGCGCTTCGATCTCCGTTGCGGCGATCCCGGTCCGCTCCGCCGCCAGCTCGGGGGTGACGCGGCTCGCCGCCGCGGCGAGCTCGTCGATCCCGGCCGCCTGGACCGCTACCGCCTCGCGGTCGACCAGCCCCTCGGCGAACAGCACGTTCAGCATCGCCAGCAGCAGCCAGGCGTCGGTTCCGGGGCGGATCGGCAGGTGCTCGAAGGCGCTCGCGGTCTCCGAGCGGCGGGGGTCGACGACGACGACGCGGCCGCCGCGGGCGACGATCTCCCGCAGCCGGCGGCGGACGTCCGGGGCGACCATCAGCGAGCCGTTGGAGACGAAGGGGTTGGCGCCGATCGCCAGCAGGAACTCGGTGCGGTCGACGTCCGCCACCGGGATCGCGGTCGCGGTCCCGTAGAGCAGCGCCGACGCCGCGAACCTGCTGCCGCCGTCCTGCGAGATCGCCGAGTAGGCCTGCCGGCTGCCAAGCGCGGCCATGAAACCGCGAGCCGCGAGCGTGTGGGTGTGGCTGAAGGCCGCCGGGTTGCCGAGGTAGAGGCCGACCGCTTCGGGCCCGTGCGCCCGCATCGCCGCCGAGAGCCGCTCGCCGATCTCGGCCACCGCCCGCTCCCAGGAGACTCGCTCGAACCCCCCGCCCGGGAGCCGCCGCAGCGGCTGGGTGAGGCGCGAGGGCGACCCCTGGACCCGCGCCATCGCCAGCCCCTTCGCGCAGGCGTATCCCCGCGAGACCGGGTGGCCGGGACTCGGCCGCAGCTCCGTCACCCGCCCGTCCTCGACGCTGGCCCGGAGCCCGCAGAGCGCCTCGCAGTTGCGGCAGTAGGTCTCCCGGACCGTCGTCATCTGCCCGCTCGAGCGGGCACCAGGCGGGGGATGAAGCGGGGCACGGTGCGCGAGTACTCGCTGCGGTGGCCGAAGACCTTCTTCAGGCGCAGGTCCTCGAGCGGCCCGTAGGCGGCGAGCATCAGGATGTTGACCAGCCAGACGCCGCCGCCGACCCCGAAGGCGAGCGTGGTCGCGGTCATCACGCACATCCCGCCGACGGCGATCGGGTGACGGATCCAGCGGTAGGGCCCGACCGGCCGCTGCGGCGGGGGCTGGGGCTGGTACTCCTCGAGGAAGGCCGCCGCCGGCAGCCCGATCGCGCGCACCGCGATCAGCACCAGGGCGCCGCCGAGCGCCAGCAGGACCGCGGCCAGCCCCAGAGCCAGCGGCGCGTCGACCAGCGGCGACTCCCAGTACCCGTCTTCGGCGCCGCGGATCAGCTGTTCGGCGATCGGCGCGAAGTTGATCGCGGTGATCGCCGCGAACCCGGGGACGATCTGGCGGATCAGGTCGGTGCGGTAGGCCGAGCGCGGGGTCGCGCCGACGGTGCGGGTCCGGCTGGCCGGGAAGACGATCGCCAGCCAGGTCAGCCACAGCACCCACTCGCCGAGCTGGACCGCCACCGGGTCGGCGCCGAGGTCGACCGCCAGGTAGTGGATCGCCGTGAAGCAGGCGACCAGCACGCCGATGTAGCCGAGCAGGCCAGCCCGCGAGAGCAGCGTGTCCCGCTCGCCCGCGCTGACCAGCACACCGCTCATGCCCGTGCGCGGCTCCCATCCTTCCCTTGCCTCTCCCAGCCCTTGCGGGCGCAGCACCGCCACTCCCCCTACCTCGCTTTCGTCTCCTCCGGTTCTCTTTCGTTTCCCCGATTTGCGGCACGCTCCGCGCGCCAGGCCGCTTCCCGCTCCCCGAACTCCGTCGCGGCCCCCCTCTGACCCCAAATCTCCCGCTGGATCTCACCCCAGGGGCGGCGGGCTCCCAACTCCGCCAGGATCGAGTACATCCCCAAAATCACCCGCTCGAGCATCAGGTACTCGGCCGGGAAGCGCACCCGCTTGACCTCGGCGGCGACCTCGCCCTCGGGCTGCAGCGCCTGCCGCATCGCGCCCGAGACGTACTCGTGCGAGAAGGCGAACGGCTCGGAGGTCGCGAACGGCACGTAGGTGGGCCGCAGCCACTCCATCATCACCTCCGGGTCGACCTCCGGGCCGTCGGGGTCGATGAAGCCGCCGCCGACCATCGCCTCGTAGAGCGCGGCCGGGTCGTCTTCCATCGCGGCCGCCGCCATCCCGGTCGAGTGTTCGACGAAGCGGGGCTCGTAGTGCTTGACGCAGCCGAAGTCGATGAAGGTGACGCCGCCGTCGTCGCCGAAGAGGAAGTTGCCGGGGTTGGGATCGGCGTTCTGGACCTGGCTGTGGGAGAGCGAGGCCATCGTCATCCGGAAGATCGCCTCCCCCCAGCTGCTGCGCAGCTCCTCGTCGGCCTCGCCGACGTCCTTCCAGCGCCTGCCGCTGCCGAGGTCGGTGGTCAGGATCCGCGAGGTGCTCAGCTCGTCGACCACCCCCGGCACGCGGATGAAGGGATGGTCGGCGTAGAGGTCGGCGAACAGCTGGGTGCGCTGGGCCTCGAGCTCGTAGTCGAGCTCCTCCCGCACCCTTTCGGCCAGCTCGGCGAACAGCGCGTCGAGGTCCATGTCGTTGCCGAGCGGGCCGCCGAAGGTGCGGCGCATGATGTTGATCAGCCGGAAGAGGGCCTTGCCGTTTCGCAGGTCGCCGTCGACCGCCGCGGCGACCTCCGGGTACTGGACCTTGACCGCCACCGGCCTGCCGTCGCGCAGCGCGGCGCGATGGACCTGCCCGATCGAGGCCGCGGCGATCGGCTCGGGATCGAACGACTCGAAGGCGTCGAACGCGTCCGGGCCGAGTGCGTCGCGGACCGCGACGCGCATCGTCTCCTCGTCCATCGGCGGCACGTCTCCCTGGAGAACCGCGAAGGCCTCCTTCACCGGGCCCGCCTTCTCCTCCGGCAGCAGGTCGGCGAACGAGAGCAGCTGGCCGAGCTTCATCGTCGCGCCCCGCATGCCGCCGAGCCGGCTCGCGTAGGACTCCATCCGCTTCCGGGTCCTCTCCTCCGAGCCACCGCCCCGCAGTGCCGCCGCCGTCTCGCCGAGCAGGACGCGCGCGCCGACGCTCAGCGCCCCCGCCCCCCGCCGAACCTGATTCCCAGCACCCGAGTCCGTCATCAGGGTCGATGAGTATAAGTAAAATTCCGTGTCTCCAATGCCAAGCGAAATTAGACTGGTTCCGTGAGCGGTCGGCCCCGGCCTGGGGATTGGGGGATCGCGCTCGTCACCGGAGCCTCCCGCGGCATCGGCCGGGCCTTCGCCCTCGAGCTGGGCGCCCGCGGGGCGCGCCTGGTCCTGGTCGCCCGCGACGAGGAACGGCTGCGCGGGGTCGCCGCGGCGCTGCCGGAGGCGTGCCGGCCCGAGGTCCTCGTCGCCGACCTCGCCGACCCGGCCGGCCTGGCGCGGGTCGAGGAGCGCCTCGCCCGGCGCGAGGACCCGGTCGACCTGCTGGTCAACAACGCCGTCCTCGTCCGCACCGGCCCGGTGGCCGAGGCCGAGATCGACCGCGAGGCCGAGATGATCCGTGTCAACGCGCTCGCCGTCTGCCGCCTCTCGACCACCGCGGCGCAGCGGATGAAGGAGACCGGCGGCGCGATCTGCAACGTCTCCTCCCTCGGCTACCGGGCGCCGATGCCCGGCAACGCCGTCTACGGGGCGACCAAGGCGTTCATCACCAGCTTCACGCTGGCGCTGGCCGCCGAGCTGGCGCCGACCCCCGCGACCGCGACCGTCCTCCACCCCGGCTTCGTCGCGACCGAAGTCCACGAGCGCTCGGGCTTCGACGCCTCCTGGGTGCCGGCGGGGATGTGGCTGCAGCCCGAGGAGGTGGCGCGCATCGGCCTCCGCGACGTCGAACGGGGCCGGGCGCGATCGGTTCCCGGCTGGCGCTACGCCGCGATCGACCACCTCGCCGACTTCCTCCCGCAGGGCCTCTCCCGGCTCAGCGGCCGCTACTACGTCGACGCCGGCCGCCTCGGCGCCCGCGTCGCCGCCCGCCTTCGCGGCCGCCCCTGAGCGGCGTGTCGAGTTCCTCTCGCTATGCGCTACTGAATCGACACGCCGCTCAGGCGAGCGGCGCCGCCGGGTGGCGCTCGAGCGAGCGGAGGGCGCTGCGGGCCGCGAGGTGCCCGCACATCCCGTGGACGCCGCCGCCGGGGAAGGTGGACGCCGAGCAGATGTAGAGGCGCTCGTTCGGGGTCGAGAAGGGGTCGAGCCGGGCCACCGGGCGGGCGAACGCCTGCGGGATGTCGGCGACGCCGCCGGTGTAGGCGCCGCCGACGTAGTTGGGGTTGTGGCGCTGGAAGTCGGCGGTGTTCATCGCGCTGCGGCCGCGGACGAGGTCGCGGAAGCCGGGCGCGAAGCGCTCGACCTGGCGCTCCATCGTCTCGGTCATGTCGACCGTCGAGCCGTGCGGGACGTGGCAGTAGGCGTAGACCGACTGTTTGCCCGCGGGCGCGCGGGTCGGGTCGAACTGGCTCGGCTGGACGAGCAGCATCCACGGGTCGTCGCTGTGCTCGCCCTTCCACATCGCCGCCTCGCTCGCCACCATCTCCTCCATGCTGCCGCCGAGATGGACGGTCGCGGCCTCGAGGCAGCGGGGGTCCTCCCAGGGGATCGGGCCGTCGAGCGCCCAGTCGAGCTTGAAGCAGCCGGGCCCGTAGCGGTAGCGGCGCAGGCGGCTCGAGTAGCGGTCGGGGAGCGCCGGCCCGGCGACGTCCGCCAGCTGCCGGGGGTCGGTGTCGAACAGGTAGGTCCGGGCGGGCGGCAGGTCGGCGGGCGAGGCGACCAGAGCCCCCGTCTCGATCCGGCCGCCGAGGCTGCTCAGGTATCCGGCCAGCGCCTCGGCGAGCGCCGCCGAGCCGCCCTTGACGATCGGCCAGCCCTCGCGGTGGGTCGAGATCATGAACATCAGCCCGATCGCCGAGGTGAGCGGCTTGCGCAGCGCCAGCAAGGAGTGGGCCGCGCAGCCGGTGAAGAGCGCCCGCCCGCGGGGGTCGCGGAAGAACCGCGCCGTCAGGGTCGCCGGCGGCAGCCCGGCGAGGCCGTACCTGGCCAGCAGCAGGGGGTGGCGGGGGATCCCGAACGGGTCGAGCACGTCGCCGACGAAGGTGTCGAGCCGCTCCACATAAGGGGCGACCAGCCGCCGGTAGCGCTCGCCGTCCTCTCCCAGTCCCGCCACCGTGTCCTCGAGCGAGCGGTATGAGAGGACCGCCGGTTCGCCGTCCAGCGGGTGGGCGACCGAGGCCGGCGGCTGGACCCACTCGAGGCCGTGGCGGTCGAGCGGCAGCGAGGAGAGATAGGGCGAGAGGATCCCGAGCGGGTGCGCCGCCGAGCAGACGTCGTGGCGGAACCCGGGCAGGGTCAGCTCCTCGGTCCGCAGGCCGCCGCCGATCGTCTCCATCGCCTCCACCACCAGGACCGAGGCGCCGGCCTCGGCGAGCGTGGCGGCGGCGGCGAGGCCGTTCGGCCCGCTGCCGACGACGACGGCGTCGTAGCTCGCGCTCACGAGACGGACGGGTCGGACATAGGCCCCATTTATAGAGAGCACGGGAACCAGACCACCGTCGGTTTATATTCCGCCGCCATGGAGGGCTCGCCGCGGGTCGCGGTCATCGGGGCGGGGATCGCCGGGCTGGTCGCGGGATACGCGCTCGCGACGCGCGGCTTCGCCGTCACCGTCGTCGAGGCGGGCGCCTTTCCCGGCGGCCGCACCACCTCCTGGACGGACGCCGCCGGCCACGAGCGCGACACCGCCCCCCACCTCGTCGTCGACCACTACGTCAACTTCCTCGACGTCCTCGGCGACCTCGGCCTCGCCGGGGACCTCGTCTGGATGCGGCGGCCGATGTACCTGCGCAGCGACGCCCCGCCGGCCGAGTGGCAGCTGCACCGCGGTCCCGCCGCGCTGCATCTGCTCGCCCCCGCCCGCAACCTCAGCCCGCGGATGCTGCCGCGGGTGGCGATGGCCGGCCTGGGGACACTGACCCTCCCCGAGGAGCGCCTCCGCGAGCTCGACGCGATCCCCTACTCGGAGTGGCAGCACGGAGTCGTCGGCGACCGCCTCGACGACCTCGCCGACGCGGCCAGCGAGGCGGCCTGCTTCCTGCCCGCCGCCGAGGCCTCCGCCTACGTCGTCCTCTCCTGGCTGCGGACGCTGATGCGAACCCCGACCGCCTCGCATGTGGCGAGCTGGCCGGCGCCATTCGAGGAGGCCTTCGTCGGCCCCCTGGTGGCGGCGATCGAGCAGCGCGGCGGCCGGGTGCGCACCGCGACGGCCGCCGTCGGCGTCGAGCTCGAAGACGAACGGGTCCGGGCGCTGACCCTGCGCCCGACCAGCTGCGAGGGGCCCTTCCTCCGCGCCGACGGGGCGGTCCCGCTGGCGCCCGGCAGCGAGCCGGAGCGGCTCCCCTGCGACTTCGCGATCTCGGCGGTGCCGCCGCAGGCCTTCGGGCCCCTCCTAGGCGAGGGCGTCGCTAGCGCCGCCGGGGTCGAGGAAGCGGTCGGCCTCCCCACCACGCCGGCCCTCAGCGTCACCCTCTGGCTCGACCGGCCGGTTGGGCCGGCGCCGGACTGCCCGCCGATGTGCGACAGCCCGGCGATCCGCGGCTTCATCGACTGGGCGTCGATCGACCGCCGCGGCGCCGACGACCCGGCCGTCGTCCAGCTCGTATTGGCCGAGCCGCGCCGCCAGCTGGAGATGGACGACGAGGCGATCGTCGCCAAGACCTGGGCCGAGTACAAAGCCCTCTGGCCGCCGGCGCGCGAGGCCGTCGTCGTCGACCGGGCGGTCGAGCGAATCGACGCCGCGATGGTCGCCTGCGTGCCGGGGTCCTTCGCCCGCCGCCCGGGAGCCGAGACGAAGGTCGACAACCTCTTCCTCGCCGGCGACTGGACCACCCCCCACGACCCCAAGCCCTCGATGGAGGCGGCGACGATCTCCGGCCGCCACGCCGCCGACGGAATCCTCCGCGCCGCCGGGCGAGCGGGCCTCGAGGTCCTCGACCCGCCGCAGAGCCGGGTCCTCGGCCTCGGCCGCCGGATCCGGGCCAAGGTCGCCTGAGCACCGTCATTTCCTTCAGCTGCGACCGAAGCCTTTGCCATCATCAGAGGCATGGATCGGCCTCACGTCAACCTGAGCGGCGACATCGAAGGTCCCTATGTAGTCGAGGAGACGCGCAGAGACGGTCGACTGGTTCTTTCCCCCGATACCTCCGCCAAGGCCATCATGGCCCGGCTTGGGCACGAGCCCGCAACACTGGCGGAGTTCGAGGCTGCGCACGGGGCTGTCCGCCCTCCAGACGGCGAGGGCTAGCGTGCCGCTCAGGCGGGGCTTCGCCGCCGTCGCCTTCGACGAGCTGGCCTGGCAGGAGGATCTCCGGCGCACGACCGGCAGCGCGAAGCGAATCGGCGAAGAAACGCGTCTACGTCTCGAACGCGAGGGCCAGCCGGTCGAAGCCCTGTTCGCCTGCAACCCGGAAGCGCGAGACGGAACCAGGCTTCCCAACTGCGTGAAGGTCTACCTGCCTCCGCCAGGCGGACCCCTTGGCCTTGTCTTCCGGATCGCCAAGAGCGCAGACGAGCGGCTCTATCTCGATCACCTTGCCTTCGGTATGCGGCATGTACCGGCTGGCTCTAGAGGCGAATCGGTCTACCAATCCGCGCACAGGCGGCTGAACGGCTGAACGTTCGCGGGGTTGCTGAAGTTCCGGGCGCCTGGAGTCTCGCTCGGGTCGGATACGTCGACGGAAACTCAACCCGCGGGCTGACCCGCATGCTTACTTACGAGATCCCGGATTGCCGTAGTGCTCTCAATCGTGGGCCCAAAGCGCATTTGAACCACATGAGCATTGGGAAGCTGGCGATCGATCAGCTCGCCACCCTCGTCATCTAGATACGAAACGATCACACGGGTGCCGTCAGCGATGGCAGAGCTAAGCGCACCAACCAGCGCCGGATCGTGGAGCGAATGTCCAATGACGAGTATCAGATCTGAAAGCTCGATCGCTGCGGCGAACTGGTCCCAGAGCTGTTGCACGAGCGCATCGCTCGTTGGATCCTTCTCAGGGTCTGGATACAGGACAACAGGGCTGCCCAGCGTGGGGTTGTAGGGCCTATCGCCATAGTGGTCGCTGACGATCCCTTCCAGCTCGTACCACCCCACCGCACCATGAAGATGGATCACGGGGATCTCAGCCTCCAAATTGTCCATCATGCCGCTGGGGTCCAAGGCCGGGGTCATATGGGGCTTGCCAGAAAAGCCGGTGTTCGTGCTGTGCCCGGCCATGCGAAGGGCCGACTCTGCCGCCCGGTCGTAGTTGGTCGTCGCTATGACCAACTGGGATCCCTCGGTTTCCGCGAGGATCTGGGAATACGCGGTAACAGCAAGGTCATAGTCAATCCGGAGTTGGCCGAACTGGTCGTAGAGCGTCGAGTTGATGACCTTCATGACCGTTTCCATCCGTCGCTGGGTATTCGCCCTCGCCTCCCTCACGCTGCCTAACACCCCTCCGGGCTGAGGGCCCCCTAAGCCCTCAAATCGTTGCTCGAGGTGGCGAACCCCTTGCCAGCGAAGAAGTAAACCTAGGTTCTTCTCAAAGGTCGGCCCGTCAATCCCCGGCTCTAGACCGCAGGCATCGGCAAGTCCTTTCTCCGCTCGGTCCAGTGCCTCGCACAGTGCATTCGACCAGTCGGGCATGAGGGGCATCGGCTTTTGTTTGCCGAGGTTTCGGCTGGCGCCAGCACCAAGAACGAGTAGGAGATTCATTAGGCACGGGATCGTATCCGCCGACTGGCGCACGAGCGCATCAGAGAAATTGAAGCGCCTCTCGGACTACCAGGCGAGTAGCGACCCGGAGCTCAGCGCTGCTTGCGGTGCATGGTGACCGGCGCGACCTCCAGCTGGCGCTGGGCGAGCGCCTCGCCGTACCAGGAGAGCTGGCTGGGGTCGACCGAGAGGCGGTCGACGCGGTCGACGATCGCTTCGAACATGCCGATCGCCGTCACCCGGCCGATCTGGGCGCCGCTGCAGAAGTGGGCGCCGGCGCCGAAGGTGAGGTGGCGGTTTCGCTTGCGCTGGATGTCGAACCGCTCGGGTTCGGGGAACTGGTCCGGATCGCGGTTGGCGGCGCCGATCACGATCAGGACCAGGTCGTCGG
>DASTBO010000109.1:0-3322 GCA_035712025.1 Solirubrobacterales bacterium | reverse complement strand
GACGGTCACGGCGCCACCAGCGCCTTGACGAAGCCGTCGGGCCGCTCGACCGCGGTGTCGAGCGCGGCGCCGAGCTGCTCCAGCCCGAAGCGGTGGGTGTAGAGAGGGGTGGGGTCGAGGCGGCCGGCGGCGACCGCGGCGGCTGCCTCGCGGATGCCCTCGACGTAGACGGCTGGGTCGCGCTCGTGGGCGTTGACGACGTCGAGTCCGCGCCAGTTCCAAAGCTGCATGTCGACCCGGCGCGAGCCGTCCTGGTGGAAGCCGGCGATCACCAGGCGCCCGCGGGTGCGGGTCAGCGGCCCGGCGAGGTCGAGCGTGTCCTGCACGCCGGCCGCCTCGACGACGACGTCGCAGAGCTCGCCGCCGGTCAGCTCCTCGATCCGCTCGAGCACCGGCTCGTCGAGGCCGATCGTCTCCTCGGCGCCCATCGCGGCCGCGGCCTCCCGGGCCGAGGAGCGGCGCGAGACCGCCAGCACCCGCGCCCCCGCTGCGGCCGCGAGCTGGACGATCACGCAGCCGAGGAAGCCGGCGCCGACGACGGCGACGGTGTCGCCGGCGCGGATTCCGCTGCGCCGGACGACGTTTACGGCGCAGCCGAGCGCCTCGCCGGGGAACGGCCCGACGCCGTCGGGCAGCGGCACCAGGTCGGCGGCGCGGGCGAGGTCGTATTCGGCGTAGGCGCGGTAGGTGAGGCCGGCGACGCGCTCGCCCTCCGCGAGCCCCTCGACGCCGCTCCCGAGCGCCTCGACGACGCCCCAGCCCTCGTGCCCCGGGGCGCCGGGCGGGCGCGGATACTCGAACCACGGCCGTCCCGACCAGACCGCGAGGTCGGACCCGCAGACCCCCGAGCCCTCCAGCCGCAGCCGCACCTCGCCCTCGCCCGGCTCGGGCAGCGGCACCTCGACCAGCTCGACCGAGCCGCTCTCGCGGATGACCGCGGCCCGTGGCATCAAGCCGGCGAGGAGCGGGGCGCGCTCATCGCGTCAGCCCCCGCGCCGCCAGCTCGCGATGAGCGGACTCGACGGAGTCGTCCGCCGTCTGGTCCGCGAGCCACTCGGCCAGCTCCGCCATTCCGTCCTGCAGCCCGATCCGCGGCTCGTAGCCCAGCACCTCCCGCGCCAGCGAGACGTCGGCGAAGCAGTGGCGGATGTCGCCGACCCGGTAGGAGCCGGTGACCTCGGGGTGGATCTCCGCCCGCCCGGTCCCCCCGGCGAGCTTGGCGGCGATCTCGCGCACGGTGACGCTTTCGCCGCTGCCTACGTTGATCGCCAGGCCGGCGGCCTCGTCCCGCTCGAGCGCCAGGGCGCAGGCGGCGGCGATGTCGTGGACGCTGACGAAGTCCCGCCGCTGCTCGCCGTCCTCGAAGATCAGCGGCGGCTTGTCGTTCAGCAGCCGCCCGCCGAAGATCGCGAGGACGCCGGTGTAGGGGTTGGAGAGCGCCTGGTCGGGGCCGTAGACGTTGAAGAAGCGAAGCGCCGTCGTCGGCACCCGGTAGGAGGAGCCGAACAGCAGGCACATCCGCTCCTGGTCGTACTTGTTGAGGGCGTAGACGGAGGAGAGGGCGGGCGTCTTCGACTCAGGGGTCGGCTCGAAGCCCAGCTCGCGCCCATCGCGGGCGCGCGGGTCCCAGGCGCCGCGCTCGAGCTGCTCGGCGCTGCGCTCGACCGCCCAGGCCAGCTCCCCGTCCTCGGTCCGCGCCTGGCCCTCGCCGTAGATGCTCATGCTCGAGGCGACGACGAGGCGGCGGACCTCGTGCTCCATCAGCCCCTCGAGCAGGACGCCGGTGCCGACGGTGTTGACCGAGCAGTAGTCGTCGATCTCGTACATGCTTTGACCGACGCCGACCCGGGCCGCGAGGTGGACGACGGCGTCGACGCCGTGCAGCGCGTACTGGACGGCGGCGCGGTCGCGGATGTCGCCGACGACCAGCTCGACCGCGTCGTCGAGGTAGGCGGGGCGCTGGCGGCTGGGGTGGACCTGCGGGTCGAGGCTGTCGAGGGCGCGCACCTCGTGGCCCTTCCGGAGGAGCTGCCGGGCGAGGTGGGAACCGATGAACCCGGCCCCTCCGGTGATCAGGATGCGTTCGGGCACGGGGGTGGCCTTTCAACTAATGGATCAATGACTTGTTGTCCTCCTGCTACCTGCGGAACCTCCCACCTAAACGGCTTTGTAGAAGCTGGCACTCTTGAGCCGATGGGCAAAGCGAGCAGAGCCGTGCGGGCGGCGGTCCGCGGCCGGGTCCAGGGCGTCGGCTTCCGCGACGCCGTCGTCTCCCGGGCGCGCCGCGGCGGCGCCCTCGGCTGGGTGCGGAACGGCGACGACGGCACCGTGCTGGCGCACGTCGAGGGGCCGGAGGCGGCGGTCGAGGAGGTCGTCGCCTTCCTCGGCGAGGGCCCGCCCGCGGCGCGGGTCGAGGGCGTCGAGGTGGAGAGCGCGAAGGTCGAGGGCCACGAGCAGTTCGCCGTCCGCGGGGTCAGCGCCGGCGCCTTCGTCGTCCAGGAGCACTGGGCGACCGCGCACCACTTCGATCTCCGCCTCGAGGTCGAAGGGACGATGCGCTCCTGGGCGGTGCCGAAGGAGCCCTCGATGGACCCGGCGGTGAAGCGGTTGGCGATCGAGGTCGAGGACCACGCGATCGCCCACAACGACTTCGAGGGCGAGATCGGCGGCGGCCGGGTGGCGATCTGGGACCGCGGCGCCTACGAGCAGGGCGGCCGCGTCCCCTGGCCCGAGGCGCTGGAGCGCGGCCACGCCGTCTTCGTCCTCCACGGCGAGAAGCTCGAGGGCGGCTTCGCCCTGCAGCGGACGCGCCGCGGCGACAAGCCGCAGTGGCTGCTGATCAAGCGCAAGGACGAGTGGGCGCGGCCGGGCTCCGGCTAGGAGGGGAGCGGCACGAGCGGTTGGTTGTCGATCGCCACCATCACCGCTTCCTGGTTGGTCGCCTCCCCGAACTCGTCGGCGAACTCGAGCAGCCGCGGGAGGTTGGGCCAGATCCGCTCCTCTTCCGCGTAGGAGACGATGCGGACGGTTTGCTCCCGCAGCGGATGCTCGGTATCGACCCGCCAGTGGCCCACCACGTTCTCCTCGTAGGCGCCGCCGAAGGCCGAGCACATCAGGCTGACCGCCTTCTCGACCCAGGGCTCCCGCTCGATCGCGTTCCCCCAGCGGTCGAGGGAGGGGAGGTGCAGCTCGACGGTTCTGTGGGGTGGCATGCGGAGCTCCTCTCAGCTCACGAGTGCGTCCAGCTTCGGAAACAGCGGCGCCACCCGCTCCACCTTCTGCCCGCCGGGGCGCTGGCCGAGCTCGGCCAGCGCCCGTCCCT
>DASTBO010000108.1:0-12245 GCA_035712025.1 Solirubrobacterales bacterium | reverse complement strand
CCTCGATCATCCCCTTCAGCTCGGCCAGGTCGGCGGCCACGGCGCTCAGCCGGCGAGGCGCTCGCCGACGGTCTCGAGCATCTCCTCGACCCGGACGAACTTGACCCGGGGGCGGCCGTGCGGCTCGCCGCGGCCGACCTCGGCCGAGTCGATCGCCTGCCAGTCCTCGAAGCTGACGTAGCGGATGCCCTTCTCCAGCAGCAGATCCTCCACGGCGACCGGGTCGGCGTTCTCGGGGCTCAGCAGCGTCCCGGACTCGACGTCGGCGAAGAGGTGCTGGACCGTCTCCAGCGCGTCTTTCTTGTTGGTCCCGATCACGCCCGAGGGGCCGCGCTTGATCCAGCCGGCGGTGTAGTGGCCGACCTTGTGCCCCGCGTCGTGGGAGTCGAGGATGCGGCCGCCCTCGTTGAGGATCAGGCCCCGCTTCTCGTCGAAGGGGACCCCCTCGATCGGGATGCCGGTGTAGCCGACCGAGCGCAGGACCAGGCCGCACTCGAGCTCTTCGCGCTCGCCGGTGTCCTTGGCCCGCAGAGCGCCGCCCTCCTCCACCAGCTCGTTGCGGCCGACGACGATCGATTCGACCTTGCCGTCGCCCTTGATCTCGACCGGGGAGGCGAGGAAGCGGAGGACGATTCGCTGCTTCTTGCCCTCCGGCTGGCGCTCGGAGAACTCCTTCAGGGTCTCGTAGTTGACCCGGGTGGTCTTGTCGGCCTCGTCGGACTCGAGGAACGCCTGGCTGGCGGGATCGAGCTCGACCTCCTGTGGGTCGACGACGACGTCGGCGTCCTCCATCTCCCCGAGCTCCTTGATCTCCGGGTTGGTGAAGGCGGCCTGGACCGGGCCGCGACGGCCGAGGACGACGATCTCGCGGATCTGCTTGGCGTCGAGGGCCTCGATCGCGTGGTCGGCGGTGTCGGTCTGGCGCAGCTCGTGGTCGGTGAGGGCGAGCATCCGGGCGACGTCCATCGCCACGTTGCCGTTGCCGATCACCACCGCTCGCTCGCTGGAGAGGTCGAACTCGTGGTCGGCGTAGTCGGGGTGGGCGTTGTACCAGCCGACGAAGGAGGTGGCGGCGTGGCTGCCCGGAAGGTCCTCGCCCGGGATGCCGAGCTGGCGATCGGTCTCGCAGCCGACCGTGAAGACGATCGCGTGGTAGAGCCGTTCCAGCTCCTCGACCTCGATGTCGGGGCCGATCTTGACGTTGCCGAAGAAGCGGAAGCCGTCGCGGGCCGCGGTCTTCTCGTAGACGCGGATCACCGACTTGATCTTCGGGTGATCGGGGGCGACGCCGCCGCGGACCAGCCCGAACGGGCTCGGCAGACGGTCGAACAGGTCGACCTGGGCGTGCAGGTCGCCGTCCTTGAGGATGTGCTCGGCGGCGTAGAAGCCGGAGGGGCCGGCGCCGACGATGGCGACGCGGAGGGGGGTCTCTTCAGTTCCGATCTTGCTCATGGGATCGAGCAGGATACGGAAGTCGGCTGCTCAGCCGAGCGCCGGGGCGCCCGTCCCGACCGCGCTGGGGGTGCCGTCGAGGGCGTCGAGCGCCTTGGCGACCGACATCGAGACGCAGGTGAAGATCGGCGTCTCCAGCTCGGTGTACTCGCTCGACTCGGTCGGCCGCAGCTCGTTGACGAGGTCGAGGAATTCGCCCGGGTCGTCGCCCTCGAAGCAGACGACGAACTCCTGGTCGTCGATCCCGTAGGAGTAGGTCGTGTTGATCGTGATCTCGGGGTAGCGGCGGCCGACCTCGATGTGGCTTTTCATGATCCGGCCGCGCTCGTCCGGCGCAAGGCCGTACCAGCGGCGCTGCTTGACCATCGGGTAGAGGAAGAGGTACCTGCGCTCCGAGGTGCAGATCTCCGGCCGCGCGTCCTCCGCCGAGTACGGAGACCTTTTCGTCATCGAGAGGAACGAGTGCGGCGTCTGCGCCCACTGCGCCAGCCCGCTCTGGCCGAGGACGACGTGGAAGGTGTGGATGTCGTTCAGGTTGGCGCTCTGCGTGAGCAGCACGAGGTCGACGTCGCCGCGCGTTCCTATGGTTGAGTAGGCGCGCAAGGAGCGGTCGACGGCGAAGTCCTCGCAGGCGGCGAGGAACTCCTGCTTGTCGGCTGCGCGCAGCTCCGGGTCCCGACGACGCCAGGCTGGATCGATCTTGAAAAACGAGAACTTGGCGAACGTGCGCTCGGCCATCGGGGCCACGATAGCGCTCGTCCTGATCCTCGCTCTGGCGCCGGCGGCGAGCGCCCGCGACTTTCCCACGGTCGAGCTGATGGTGCTGCCGCCGGGAACGACGGTCGACGAGCTCGCCGACGCGGGCTTCTCGCCGGCCCTGATGAGCGCCGGTCTCGGCACCGTCCCGCGCAACCAGACCTATCTCGACGTCGGGCAGGGAAACCGGGTCTTCGACTCGCTCTACGACGAAGGCCTGCCGGGGATCCGCGGCTGCCGAGCTTGGCAGAGGGCCGTCGAGAGACGAGCGGAGTCGGCTCCCGCGAAGATCGTCCCCTTCCTCCTCGTCCGCGAAGCGCGCCGTCAGGGCTTCGCCGTTGCCTGGATCGGGCGCCTGGCGTGCGCCTTCGGTGGCAGCAGGCGTCCCCTGCCGGGAGATCGCGGCGTGCTGACCTTCCTCGAAGGTGCGCTTCTCGGAGATGCCGATCGGATGCGGCGCTTCCTCGAAAGCGATCTGCTGATCGCAGTCGCCGAACCCGCCGGCGAGTCGGACGACCCGCTGCCGATCGGCATCGCCGGGCCCGGCTTCGACGGCAACCTCACCTCCGACAGCACCCGGACGAACGGCTACGTGCTCTCGACCGACGTCGCCCCGACGATCCTCGAGCACCTCGGGATCGAGGTCCCCACTGAGATGTCCGGGCAGCCGATCCGCAGCGAGGGGAGCGTCGACGTCGCCGCGATCGAATCGCTCGGGGCGCGGATGGGGGTGATCTCATCCCGCCGCGGCCCGGTCGTCGGGGTGAACATCGTCATCTGGCTGGCGGCGCTCGCGCTGGTGGTCCTCCTTGGTCGCGGCCGCCTGGCACGCCCGGCGGTCCGCGTCGCCGCCCTGGCGATCGTCTATCTGCCCCTCGTCCTCCTCCTGGGTGCGGCCCTGGAGCCAGGGGAGACGGCGGAACGCCTGCTCGTCCTCCTGCTCTCGCCGGCGCTGGCGACGCTCACCCTGCTGCTCCTGCGGGGGTATAGGGCCCTCGCAGTCGCCTCGGCGCTGACGGTCCTCGCCTACGCGATCGACGTGATCGGCGGCTCGCCGCTGAGCTCGCTCTCGCTGCTCGGGCCGAACCCGGGCCTCGGCGTGCGCTTCTACGGGATCGGCAACGAGCTCGAGGCGCTGCTGGCGGTGCTGGTCGTGGCCGGCGCCGGGGCGGGCCTGGCGGCCTTCGCGCCGAAGGCGCCCCGGCGGAGCGCCGCCGCTGTCTTCGTCGCCGTCGGCCTGCTCGCCGCCTTCGTCTTCGCCGCCGGCCGCTTCGGCGCCGACGTCGGCGCCGCGATCGTCTTCCCGATCGGCGCGGTCGTCGCCGCGATGGCGATCGCCGGCCGCGGCAGGCGATCGCTGCTGCTCGCGGTCGTCGCCGCTCCCCTCGCCGTCCTGGCGCTGCTGGCGCTGGTCGATCTGCTCAGCGGCGCCAACGCCCACCTGACCCGCTCCGTGCTCGACGCCGGCGGGCTCGGAGATCTCGCCGACGTCGCTCAGCGCCGCCTCCAGCTCTCCGCCCACAGCTTCGCCCGGCCGGTGCTGCTCGCCTTCCTGCCGGTGGTCGCGATCGTCGCCGTCTTCGCCTACCTCCGTCGCGATCGCCTGCGGGCCTGGCTCGCCGACGTCCCCGCGCTGAGGGCCGGCCTGGTCGGCGCCCTGGCTGCCACCGCGGTGGGAACCCTCGCCAACGACTCCGGCGCACTGCTGCTCGAGATCGGGACCGCCTACCTGCTCGTCTTCACCGGCTTCGCCTGGGCCGAGAGCGGCGGGAGATCCGCAGAGAGCAGGCCCTCAGACGAAAAGTTACAATTGCGTGCGCCACACGTATGACTTGTTTCCTAGCCTGGAGGCATGAGGTCGATGCGATCCACCTGGACCGATTCCCGCTTGGACGATCTGAACGGCCGCGTGGATGGGGTCGCCGGCGAGCTACGTGAGCTGCGTCGCGACGTCCGGGAGTTGCGGGGCGAATTCGGCGCTCTGCAGCGGACCATGATCCAGATCGGCGGCGGCGTCATCGCCACGCTCATGGTCGGCATGCTGGGGCTGATCGGGACCCAGCTCTGAGGGCTGACGTTTTGCGGCCTCCCCTGCGTGGGGGTGCCGGGCGATGCCCTACCCTTAATCGCCCGTGCGCATAGGTCTCGTCTCGCCATATTCCTGGTCCTATCAGGGGGGCGTGAACCGGCACGTTGAGGCTCTCGCCGAGGAGTTTCTCGGTCGAGGCCACGATGTCCGCGTCCTCGCTCCCGTCGACCCGCCGGGTCGGCTCAGCCGCGCCCTGCACCGGGCGCCGGCAGAAGCGCGCGAGCTGCCCGAATACCTGACGCCGCTCGGCCGCACGATGGGCTTCGGCGCCAACGGCTCGGTCTCGAACCTGGCGCCGTTCCCCGCCGGCGGGGTGGCGGCGCCCCGCCGCCTGCTCAGGAGCGGGGAGTTCGACGTCATCCACGTCCACGAGCCGGTGGTGCCGCTGGTCGGCTGGAACGCCACCCTGGGCGCCCGCGACCCCGTCGTCGGCACCTTCCACACCTATTCGACCAAGCCGCTTCCCAACCACATCGCCAACGCGCTCGGCGCCCGCCGGGTCTTCAACCGCCTCTCGGCCCGGATCGCCGTCTCCGAAGCCGCCGCCTGGACCGGTCGGCGCTGGTTCGGCGGCGAGTACACGATCGTCCCCAACGGGGTCGACGTCGAGGCGGCGCCGAAGGGGGGCAAGAGCCCCGACGGCGAGCTGAAGATCCTCTTCGTCGGCCGCTCCGAGGAGCGCAAGGGGCTGCCGATCCTGCTCACCGCCTTCAACGCCCTGGTCGAGCACGTTCCCTGCCGCCTCAGCGTCATCGGCACCGACCGCGAGGAGGTCCTGCGCTACGTCGCCGACCCCGAGCTGCTGCGCTTCATGGACATCCGCGGCCGCGTCTCCCGCGAGGAGCTGTGGGCGGCGCTCCACGACGCCGACCTGCTCTGCGCCCCCTCGCTCTCCGGCGAGAGCTTCGGCATGGTCCTGACCGAGGCCTTCGCCGCCGGGACCCCGGTGATCGCCTCGGCGATCGCCGGCTACAGCGACGTCGTCAGCGACGGCGTCGACGGCCTGCTGGTTCCCCCCGGCGATCCTCAGCGGTTGGCGGAGGAGCTGCAACGGGTCCACTTCGAGCCCGAGCGCCTGCTGGAGATGGGGGAGGCGGCCCGCCGCAGCGCGCAGCGGTATGCCTGGCCGCGCGTGGCCGACCAGGTGACCGCCGTCTACGAGCGGGCGATCGAGGCCCCCAAGCCGGCCCTCGCCTCCGAGAGGTTCGCCCACTGGGCCGGCCTGCGGCCCGCCGACGGTGGACCGCGGCGGCCGGCCGAGCGGCTTCCCTCGCTCGACCCGGCTCCCGCCCGGGAGCAGAAGAAGGGCCGGGTCGTCGCCCGCCGCCTCGGGCTCGCGGTCGCCGGGATCATGGGGGTCGGGCTGACCCTCCTCGCCGCCCAGAAGATCGGCATCGACAAGGTCGTCGAAAGCATCGTCCGCTCGAACCTGACCCTGGTGCTGATCGCCTGCGCCCTGATGGCCAGCTCACTCTTCTTCCGCGCCGCCTCGTGGTACTGGATCGCACGCGCCGCCCTTCCCAACCGCCCGATCCGCCGGCGCGACGTCACCTCGGCGACGATGATCGGGGTGCTGATGTCGGCGACCCTGCCGGCGCGTCTCGGCGAGCCCGCCCGCGCCCTGACCCTCGCCCGCCGCAGCGGCCGCATGCGGGAAACCTTCCCGGTGCTGCTCGGCACGCTCGTCTCGCAGACGATGCTGAACCTGATCGCGCTGGTCCTGCTCGGCGTGATCATCGTCTCGACCACGCCGCTTTTCCACTCCGGAACGAAGCAGCTCTTCGTCTTCAGCCTGGTGCCGCTGCTGGTCCTGATCGTCGTCCTCGTGGCGCCTCTGCTGATGCGCCGCAACGGCAACGGCCCCATGGCGCGGCTGGGGGGCATGGTCCACCGGGCCCTGATCCAGGTCCGGGCCGGGCTGACGGTCTTCAAGGACCCTCGGCGCGGGACCCTGGCCGCCGCTGCCCAGCTGACCGCCTGGGCGATCCAGCTGGCCGCCTGCTGGGCGCTCCTCTACGCCCTCGGGCTCGACGGGGACGCGGGGATCGGCGCCGCCGCGGCGGTCCTCTTCGCCGTCAACGTCACCGCGGTCGTGCCCGCGACGCCTTCGAACATCGGCGTCTTCCAGCTGGCCGTCATCAGCGTCCTCCACACCGGCTTCGGTGTCAGCACCCAGGACGCGCTCGCCTACGGAGTGATCCTGCAGGCGGTCGAGATCGCAACCGCGGTGGCGTTGGGGCTGCCGGCCCTCGTCCGCGAGGGCCTCACTTGGAGCGACCTGCGCATGCAGGCGTTGCAGACCACCCCGGTCCGGCTCGAGCCGAAGCCCCGCGCCCGGTCGGGCCACTCGCCGCCTTAGCCGCAATTTGCGTAGTTGTAGCTAAGTGCTAAAAAACTCTCATGTATTGATCTAGTATCGGCGAAGGCGTGCCGCCACCATTCCCAGGCCGGCACTCCCTGCTCGGGAGGGCGTGCGGCCGGAGCCGTTCCATCCAGGCGGCGACCCTGGCCCGCCTTCTCGAGCCCTCTTCATAGTCGGATCGACAAGGTTCCTTGACGGGTCCACAGTAATATGCATAGAGTCGAGCAATCGGCCAACAACTCACGCGAACTGGGGGAAGTGAGCCGTGAGATACGACTCAGCAGTGTTGGAGAGAGTCGCGCAGCGCTTCCGGCGCGACATGTGGGATTCGGTGGTCCCGGAAGCGATTTCCGAATCAGGGGTTGAAGTCGAGCGGTTCGGGCCGGTTCAGGCCACCGCCTTCGGGGACCTGCCCGAGGTCCATCTGCTGCAGCAGATTCAGGGAGCGGCGGAGCCGGGCGCGATCGAGGGCGGCCACCTGGCCGCGGCGGTCGAATGGATGCGGGCGCGCGAAGTCGACTACCGGATCCCGGTGGCGGCCGGGCGGCCCGGCGCGCCCGATGCGGAAAGCTGGCTGGGCACAAGGGGCTACGAGCGCGGCGGGGGCTGGGTGAAAATGGTCCGCGACGGCTCGCCGCCGGACTTCGACGTCGATCCGGGCATCACGATCTACCGCCTGGGCGAAGACGAAGCCGAAGGGGAAGGGCTGAGCACGATCGCCGCCGAAGCGCTGGAGATACCGCTGGTCGCGGGGACGCTGTTCTTCTCCCTGCCCCAGCGGAACGGGTGGCACTGCTACACGGCGGCGCTGGGGCCCGACGAGGTGCCCGTCGCCACCGGATCGATGCTGACCGTCGACGGAGTCGCCCAGCTCGGCGCGGGGACGACGCTGGAGGAGGCGCGGGGGCACGGCTGCAACGCGGCCCTGCTGCACAGGCGCCTGCTCGACGCCCATCGGGCCGGCTGCCACACCGTGTTCGTCGAGGTCGGCGAATGCGATCTCGCCTCCTGGTCCGCGATCACCCGCAACCTGCGGCGGGCGGGCTTCGAGGAGGCCTACGAAGGGCGCAACTGGCAGCGCCCGGCGCTGCACCCGGCGGAAGTTCCGGGCCGCTTCAGCGGCTGAGCTCGGGGGCCGGGGACGCCTCGGCGTCCTCGTCCCCGTCGCCGGAGTCCGGGTCGGACTCCGGCGGCAGCCCGCCGCCGCGGGCGGTGCCGGCGATCAGCTCGTCGGGCGCGCGCTCGGCGGGAATGAAGCCCGACTTCATCCCGAAGTAGACGGCCTGGGGGTGATGGGCGACGATCGCCACCGTCGACTGCTCCGGCATCACCGCGTAGCCGCCGGAGAGGGTCATCCCGATCGCTTCCAGGTCGAGCAGGCGCCAGACCTTCTCGTGCTCGGACTGGTCCGGGCAGGCGGGGTAGCCCCATGAGTAGCGCCGCCCTTGGTCGAGGTCGATCCCGAGCCCCCGCCGGACCTCGGAGTGGAGCCACTCGGCGAGCCCCTCGGCGCTCTGGACGCCGAGCCCGTGGACGTAGAGCTGTTCGGCGAACTCGCCTTCGCCCTCGAGCCGTTCGATCAGCTCGGTGACCTCGGGGCCGACGGTGACGCCCTGCAGGGCGACGACGTCGCGCTCGCCCGAGTCGAGCGGCCGGTAGAAGTCGGCGAGGCAGATGCGGTCGTGCCGGGGCTGGCGGGGGAAGACGAGCCGCTCCAGCTCCCGCTCGGGGTCCTCGGGGTCGAAGACGACGAGCTCGTTGCCGTCGGCGTTGCAGGGGAAGTAGCCGAGCCGCGCCCGCGGGCGCAGGTAGTCCTGCTCGCGCCACATCCGCTCCAGGCGCGCCGCGAAGCCCTCCTCCTCGGCGGTTCCCTCGACCAGCTCGCGCCAGGCCTCGCCCTTGACCCCGCGCCCGCCCCAGTGCAGCTTGAAGAGCACGTGACGGTCGAGATAGGGGAAGACGGCGTCGAGATCGACGTCGATCTCTTGCACGCCCCAGAACGGGGGCGCCGGGATCGGGGCGTCGGTGCGGGCGCCGGAGCGGACGCTGTCGTCGCTGGTCGGCGGCGCGTCGTCGACCACGACCGGCTTCTCGCGCAGCTGCTTGGCCTCCGCCCGGATCCGCTCGACCAGTGCCGAGCGGGCCTCGTCGTCGACCAGGGCGTCCATCGTGTCGAGGCCCTGGAAGGCGTCCTTGCAGTAGAAGACGCCCGGTTCGTAGACCTCGTCGGACTCCTTGCCCTTCGGGTAGAGGGTGCGGCGGCCGAAGTCGCGGTTGATCGCCGCGCCGCCGATCAGGACCGGGAAGTCAAGGCCCCGCTGGTGGAGCTCGGCGATGCAGGTCGGCATCTGCTTAGAGGTCGAGACGAGCAGGGCCGAGAGCCCGATCGCGTCGGCCTCGTTCTCCACCGCGGCCTCGATGATCGTGTCGACCGGAACCTGCTTGCCGAGGTCGATCACGGTGTAGCCGTTGTTGGTGAGGATCGTGTTGACGAGCGACTTGCCGATGTCGTGGACGTCGCCGAAGACGGTCGCGATCACGACCTTGCCCTTGGTGTGCCCCTCGATCCGGTCGAGGTAGTTCTCGAGCTGTGCCACCGCGCGCTTCATCACTTCCGCCGACTGCAGGACGAAGGGCAGGATCAGTTCGCCGGCGCCGAATTTGTCGCCGACCTCCTTCATCGCCGGCAGCAGCACGTCGTTCAGCGTCGGGACGGCGCCGATCTTCTCGACCGAGCGGTCGATCCAGTCCTCGACGCCGTCCTTCTTGCGCCGCAGCACGTGCCAGTGCAGCGCCTCCTCGGGCTCCATCCCGGCGGTCGGGTCGGCCGCCTCGGCCTCTGCCTCCTCCCCCTTCGACTCGAAGTGGGAGATGAAGCGCTCGAGTGCGTCGTCGCGGCGGTTGAAGACGAGGTCGTCGGTCAGCTGCCGCTCCTCCTCCGGGATCTCGCCGTAGGGGGTGATGTGGTTCGGGTTGACCATCGCCAGGTCGAGCCCGGCCTCGACGCAGTGATGGAGGAAGACCGAGTTGAGCACCGCGCGCGGCCGCGGCGAGACGCCGAAGGAGACGTTGGAGACACCGAGCGAGGTCTTGACGCCGGGGATCTCCGCCTTGATCCGGCGGATGCCCTCGATCGTCTCCACCGCCGAGGGCTTCCACTCCTCGTCGCCGGTGGTGAGGGTGAAGGTGAGGGCGTCGAAGATCAGCGCCTCGGGGTCGAGCCCGTGCTCCTCGCAGGCGATGTCGCGGATCCGTTCGGCGATCTCGACCTTGCGCTCGGCCGTCTTCGCCATCCCCACCTCGTCGATCGTCAGCGCGATCAGGGCGGCGCCGTGGGCCTTCGCCAGCGGGATCACCACGTCGGCCTTGTCGCGCCCGGCCTCGAGGTTGATCGAGTTGACGATCGCCCGGCCAGGGATCGTCTCCAAGGCCGCCTTGATCACCTCGGGCTCGGTCGAATCGACCTGGATCGGCGCCGGCTGGGTCAGCGAGATCCGCTTCACGACCGCGCTCATCTGCTCGTCCTCGTCCTGGCGCTCGGTCAGGGCGACGCAGGTGTCGAGCACGTGGGCGCCGCCTTCCACCTGGTCTTCGGCGACCTGGACGAGGCCGTCGTAGTCGTCGGCCAGCAGCAGCTCCTTGGCTTTCTTCGAGCCCTGGGAGTTGACCCGCTCGCCGACCAGGGTCGGGCGCGGCTCCTGCACCAGCTGGGTGGAGGTCATCATCGAGGAGACCTCGATCGGCCCGGGCGCCGGGCGCTCGCCGGGGGTGCGGCCGTCGACTCGCTCGCGGATCGCCGCGACGTGCTCGGGCGTCGTCCCGCAGCAGCCGCCGACGATGCCGACGCCGTAGCGCTCGACGAACTCGCCCAGCGTCGCCGCCAGGGGCTCGGGCTCTTCCGGGAAGATCGTCTCGCCGTCGGGACCCTGCAGTGGCAGGCCCGCGTTGGGGATGCAGTGCACCGGCAGCGTGCAGGTCTCGCCGAGGAAACGAATCGCGTCGCGCATGTCCTCAGGCCCGGTCGAGCAGTTGAGGCCGATCACGTCGACCTCCAGCGCGGTGAGCGTCGTCAGCACCGAGCGGATGTCGGTGCCGAGCAGCATCTTGCCGCCGTTCGGAAGCAGCGAGACGCTGCACTGGATCGGCAGCGCCCTGCCCGTCTTCGCGAACGCCTCGCGGGCGCCGAAGATCGCGGCCTTGACCTCGAGGATGTCCTGCGCGGTCTCGATCATGATCAGGTCGGCGCCGCCCTGGACCAGGCCCTCGGCCTGCTCGGCGAAGACCTCGACCAGCCGGCCGAAGGAGATGTCGCCCAGGGTCGGATCGGTGGAGGCGGGGAGGAACCCGGTCGGCCCGATCGAGCCGGCGACGAAGCGCTCCTCGCCCGCTGCCTTGCGGGCGATTTCCGCCGCCTTGGTGTTGATCTCCAGCGTGTGCTCGCCAAGGCCCCACTCCTCGAGCTTCAGCCGCGAGCCCTGGAAGCTGTCGGTCTCGACCACCTCGGCGCCGGCCTCCAGCATCGAGGTGTGAACCCCCTCGATCACGTCAGGCCGGTTCAGCACCAGCGCCTCGTGGCACTTCCCCTCGAGCCCGCCGTAGTCCTCCTGCGAGAGCTCGAACATCTCCAGCGTCGCACCCATGCCGCCGTCGAAGACGACCACGCGCTCGCGAGTCGAAGCTAGATAGTCACGTTCGGCCATGAACCTAAAGAGGCTACCGACCTCTCTACGACACGTTCTCAAGGACGTCGAACCTGGAGAGCGGGCCTCCAGCTATCGACGCAAGCCGAGTTTCCGGCGCCAGTCGCGGGCGCCGAAGAAGCGGGAGATGACTGGCAGGAGGCGGCGGCGGGCCTTGCTGTAGGGGTACCAGGTCGGCTCGCGCTTGCCGCCGAAGCGGGTTATCACCAGCGACTCGGAGCGGCAGAACTTCTTGATCCCGGGCTCGCCGTGGCGGTAGCCGATCCCCGACTGCTTCCAGCCGCCCATCGGCACGTCGGTGGCGAAGTAGTTGACGAGGACGTCGTTGACGTTGATCGCGCCGCACTCGACCCGGCGGGCGACCTGCTCGGCGCGCTCGCGCTCGCCGAAGACGCAGCCCGAGAGCCCGTAGCGGCTGTCGTTGGCGAGCTGGATCGCCTCCTCGGAGTCGCGCACCTTCATCACGCCGACCACGGGCCCGAAGGTCTCGTCCTTCATCACCTTCATCGAGTGGTCGACGTCGACCAGGACGGTCGGTTCGAAGTAGTCGCCGGGCCCCGCGACCCGCCTGCCGCCGGTCAGCGCCCGGGCGCCGGAAGCGAGGGCGTCGTCGACGTGGTCCTCGACGATCGCCGTCTGGTTCGGCGAGGTCATCGCCCCGACGTCCTTCGGGTCGGAGCCGTCATCGGCGCCCTGGCGCAGCCGCCCGACCTCGGCCGTCAGCTTGTCGACGAACCGGTCGTAGGCCGGCTCCTCCACGTAGATCCGCTCGACCGACATGCAGATCTGCCCCGAGTTCATCATCCCGCCCCAGGCCGCGGCGTTGGCGGCGCGGTCGAGGTCGGCGTCGGCGAGGACGATCATCGGGTCCTTGCCGCCGAGCTCG
>DASTBO010000107.1:0-8140 GCA_035712025.1 Solirubrobacterales bacterium | reverse complement strand
GGCAGGGCCGAGCGGGCCGCGGCGGAGGCGTCCCCGCCGACGGCGGCCGCCCGCGCCCCCGCCCGCGCAGCCACGCCCGCCGACCAGAGCGCCTGG
Organism: Solirubrobacterales bacterium; assembly: GCA_035712025.1. Lineage (GTDB taxonomy): Bacteria > Actinomycetota > Thermoleophilia > Solirubrobacterales > 70-9 > VAYN01. The sequence goes on along the minus strand of DASTBO010000107.1, from coordinate 8,044 downwards.
CCGGCCAGCGCGAGCTGCGCCGCCACCAGGAGCGCCAGCAGCAGGAAGGGGACCGTGGCGACCAGCTCGACCGACGCGGTCCCCTCCTCCCCGTGCGCTGCGTTCCCGGCTCCTGGCGGCATGGGCCAAAACCTGCCGAGCCAGGCCGCACCTGTGGCGCGCAGAATGCAAATTCTTCGTTGCCTGCGGGGAGCGCCTTCGTAAACTGAGGCGATGCGAGCCGCCCGCAACGTCGCGATCCTCATGCTGCTGGCGCTGCTCGTCGCCTTCCTGCCGAACGGCGAAAACGTCGCCGACGCACTGCTGACCGCGCTGACGATGGCCCTCCTCGCGGGTCTCTCCTGGATGCTCTACACCCTCAGCCGCCAGAACCAGCTGACCCTGGCCACCCTCAGCGACGGCCGCCGGGCGATCTTCTACGGCGCCTTCGGGCTGATCGCGCTGCTGATCGCCGGCGCCGACTACATGTTCGCCACCGGCGGCGGCTCGGTCCTCTGGATCCTTCTCTTCGCCGCCGCTGCGGCGGCGATCTGGCGAGTGTGGATCGAGGCCAACAGCCTCGGCTGAGTTCCTACTTGTGGGTCATCACGACGATGCCGGTGATCACCGCGCCGGCGACGCAGAGGATCGCCAGGACCCCGATCGCGGCCGCCGCGCCCGCCGCCACCGGTCGTTCGCTGCGACTCAGCTCGGCGAACTGACCCGCGCCCCAGATCCCGACCGAGAAGAGGAAGGTGACGCCGATCCCGGCGATGACCGAGGCGGCGACGGTCTGCAGCAGTTCGTCGGTGTGGACGATGGTCGCGATCACGTGCCGGTCGCCTCCACCGGAGCCCCCCCGCGCGCCCGCCGGGCGAACGCTGCCGCGATCAGCGAGAGCGCCATCAGCGTGACCAGGATCGGGCCAAGCGCCCCGGTGCCGAAGATCCGCGTGAACCCGTAGGTGAGGCCGCCGATCGCCGCCGCCGCCGGCAGGGTCAGGAGCCAGGCGACGAAGATGTTGCCGGCGACGCCCCAGCGCACCGCCGAGAGTCGCTTGGCAGCGCCAGAGCCCATCACGCCGCCGTTGATCACGTGCGTGGTCGAGAGCGGGAAGCCGAAATGGGTGGAGGCGAGGATCACCGCCGCGCCCGCGCCCTGGGCGGAGAAGCCCTGGGCGGCGTCCATCTTGATGATCCTGGTGCCGGTCGTCTTGATGATCCGCCAGCCGCCGCTGTAGGTGCCGAGCGCGATCGCCGTCGCCGACGCGGCGATCACCCAGAACGGCGGGTCGGCTTCGGACCCGAGGGTGCCGTTGGCGATCAAGGCGAGGGTGATGATCCCCATCGTCTTCTGCGCGTCGTTGGTCCCGTGCGCCAGCGCCAGCAGGCCGCCGGAGACGATCTGCCCGTACCGGTAGCCGCGGCTGACGATCCCCGGCCTCTGCCTCCCCACCACCCGGTAGGAGATCCCGATCGCGACCCCGGCGACGAGGAAGGCGAGGATCGGAGCGACGACGGCCGGGATCAGGACTTTGCCGATCACCCCTTCGGCGATCACCGCCTCGAAGCCGACCGCGGCGACCGCCGAGCCGACGACGCCGCCGATCAGGGCGTGCGAGGAACTAGAAGGCAGGCCGAAGTACCAGGTGATCAGGTTCCAGGCGATCGCCCCGATCAGGCCGGCGAAGACGATCGTCGGCGTGATCACTTCGGCGTCGACGACGTCTTTGGCCACCGTCGCGGCGACGCTGATCGAGATGAAGGCGCCGACGAAGTTGAGCAGCGCCGCGAACCCGATCGCCACCGACGGGCGCGCCGCCCCGGTCGAGATCGAGGTGGCGACGACGTTGGCGGTGTCGTGGAAACCGTTGGTGAAGTCGAACGCCAGCGCCGTCGCGATGACGATGACGAGGATTACGTCCGAGTTCATCGAGACGTGACGAGCTCCACGCGTTGCCAGACAAGGACGCAGGGAGCGAAGCGTGCTCCGCACGCATGCGACCGAGGACGCCGTATGGCAGCGCGTGGAGCCGTCACGAGTTCTTGATGACGATGCCCTCGAGAATCTGCGCCGCCGTCTCGGTCGCGTCGATCGCCTCCTCGAGGACCGCGAACATGTCCTTCCAGCGGATCACGACCATCGGGTCGATCCCGTTGGAGAAGAGCGAGGCGACGGCGTCCCGGGAGATCCGGTCGCCGTCGTTCTCGAGCCGGTGGATCTCGATCCAGTACTTGTCGAGATCCTTGAACGAGGGCAGGTTCTCGAGCCCCATCGCCAGCTGCTCGCAGGAGGCGACTAGGACTTTGGTCAGCGCCCCCGCCTGCTCCATCGGCGCCTCGATCTTGTAGAGGCCGAGGAAGTCGGCCGCCTCCTCGGTGAAGTCGACGATGTCGTCCATCTGCGTCGCCAGGGCGTAGATGTCCTCGCGGTCGATCGGGGTGACGAAGGTCGAGTTGAGCCGTTTGATGATCTCGTGGGTGATCTGGTCGCCCTCCTGCTCGGCCAGCAGGATCTCGCGCGAGAGGCCTTCGCTCTCGGGCCAGGTATGCATCATCTCGTCGAGCAGCTTGGCCGCCCGCACGGAGTTCTGACCCGCCTGGATGAAGAGGTCGAAGAAGGTCCGGTCGCGAGGGAGGAGCGAGAAGCGCGCCACTGCGACCGCATCCTAGTGACGCGTCAAGGCCTGCGCTTCCGCAGTCGGGGGACCGGCCAGGTGCTCTGCGGCACGTGCGGAATGTCGTGCCATCAACTCCTCCTGGACGTTGCGCGCTTCGCCGTCGGGGCGGCGCCGAGTCCAGGTTCCGTCGGCCGCCAGGTCCCAGGAGTTGTGACCGTCCGCCAGCGAGCGCTCCAGCACGTCCAGGAGCTCCGCCTTCAGGGCCGCGTCCTCGACCGGCGCCACCAGCTCCACCCGGCTGTCGAGGTTGCGCGGCATCAGGTCCGCGGAGCCCATCAGGACCCGGGTCTCCTCGCCGCGGCGGAAGACGTAGACGCGCGAGTGCTCGAGGAAGCGGCCGACGACCGAGCAGACGCCGATGTTCTCGGAGAGCCCCGGGACGCCCGGCCGCAGGCAGCAGATCCCGCGCACGTTGAGGTCGATCCGCACCCCCGCCTGCGAGGCTTCGTAGAGCGCCTGGATACAGCGGGCGTCGACCAGCGAGTTCATCTTCAGCGCGATCCGCGCCTCCTCTCCCGCCCCGTGCGCCTCGGCGGTGCGCTCGATCTCGGCGACGATCCGGTCGCGCATCGTCGTCGGCGAGACCAGGACCTTGCGGAACTCGGCCGGCCGGCCGTAGCCGGTGAGGAAGTTGAACATCTCGGCGACGTCGGCGCCGATGTCGGGGTCGGCGGTGAAGAGGCCGAGGTCGGTGTAGAGCCGGGCGGTCTTCGGGTTGTAGTTGCCGGTTCCGACGTGGACGTACTCGCGCACCTCTTCCCCCTCGCGCCGGGCGACGACGATCGCCTTGACGTGGGTCTTGAGGCCGGGGATGCCGTAGACGACGTGGACCCCCGCCTCCTCCAGCGACTTCGCCCAGTGGATGTTCGCCTCCTCGTCGAAGCGCGCTTTCAGCTCGACCATGCAGACCGCCTGCTTGCCGCGTTCGGAGGCGCGGATCAGCGACGGCACCAGGGGCGAGTCGTCGCTGGTCCGGTAGACGGTCTGCTTGATCGCCAGCACGTCGGGGTCGGCGACGGCCTGGGCGACGAAGCGCTCGACCGAGGTCGCGAAGGAGTCGTAGGGGTGGTGGACGAGAAGGTCCCGCTGGCGGATCTCGGCGAACATGTCGACCGGCTCGTCGTCCTCGCCCTGCAGGCGCGGCTGGGTGACCGGGGTCCAGGGCGGCCAGCGCAGCTCGGCGTGGCCGGGGACGTCGGCGATCGTCTCCAGGTCGGCGAGGTCGATCAGCCCCTCGACGTCGTACACCTCGCGGTCTTCCAGGCGCAGCGCGCCGACCAGCTGCTCGCGCAGCTTCGGGTTCATCCCCGAGGCGACCTCGAGCCGCACCACCTCGCCGAAGCGGCGGCGGCGGAGCTCGTCCTGGACCGCCTGGAGGAGGTCGTCGGCCTCGTCGGAGACGGTGAAGTCGGCGTCGCGGGTGACGCGGAAGTAGCCGTAGTCGACGACCTCGGTCCCCGGGAACAGGGCGTCGAGGTTGGCGGCGATCACGTCCTCCAGCGGGACGAAGGTCTGGCCGTCGTCGCCCAGCGGCAGGAAGCGCCCGAGCAGCTCCTTCGGCACCTTGACCCGGGCGATGACCTCGTTGCCGCTCTCGGAGTCGCGGAGCAGGACGCCGAGGCTGAGCGAGAGGTTGGAGATGTACGGGAAGGGCCGGCCGAGGCCGATCACCAGCGGCGTCAGCGCCGGAAAGACCTGCTGCTCGAAGCGCTCGTCGATCTCCCGGCGCTCGGCGTCGCTGGCGGTGTCGAGGGTGACGATCCGGATCCCGTGCTCCTCCAGCGCCGGCAGCAGGTTGCCGGAGAAGCACTCGCAGAGGCGGTCGTCGAGCTCCAGCACCCGGGTCTGGATCGCGTCGATCTGCTCCTTCGGCGTCAGGCCGTCGGGCCCGCGGGCTTCGATCCCGGCGTCGAGCTGGTCGAAGAGGCCGGCGACCCGGACCATGAAGAACTCGTCGAGGTTGTTGGCGTAGATCCCGCAGAAGCGGAGCCGCTCCAGCAGCGGCACCTCGGAATCCTCCGCCAGTTCGAGAACCCGCTGGTTGAAGTCGAGCCAGGAGAGCTCGCGGTTGAAGTAGAGGGCGGGGTCGTCGATCGCCCCATCGTACTGAGGGGCCCCTGGCTGACCGCCCGGCTCAGGCGGCACGGGCGAGGGTCTGCGGGCGCGCCGCGGAGGCGGCGTCGAGCGCTCGCCGGTAGCCGGCGGCGAGCTGCGCCATCGAACGCTCCCAGGAGCGCTCGCGGGCGGCGCGGGCGGCGGCCCCGCCGAGCTGGCGGCGCAGCTGCGGCGAGGAGGCGAGCTGCAGCAGCGTGCCGGCCAGGTGGTCGGCGTCGGGACGGCAGAGGAGGCCGGTGTGGCGGTTCTCGACCAGCGCCGCCGGGCCGCCCTCGGCGACGGCGACGACCGGCAGCCCGCTGGCGGCGGCCTCGAGGATCACCTGGCCGTAGGTGTCGGTGCTGCTGGCAAAGAGGAAGGCGTCGGCGCTCGCGTAGGCGCGCGGCAGGTCCTCGCCGGAGAGCCAGCCGAGGAAGGTGGCCCGCTCGCCGAGCCGCTCCCGCAGCTCCCCCTCCTCCGGGCCGCCGCCGGCGAGCAGCAGGTGCAGGCGCGGGTCGGCGGCGTGGGCGCGGAGAAAGCTCTCGGCCAGCAGGTCGACGCCCTTCTCGCGGGTGAGACGGCCGGCGTAGAGGACCTTGATCTCTCCCGGGAAGGCGTCGCGCTCCGCCTTGGCGGGGTCGAAACGGTCGGTGTCGACGCCCCGCTCCCAGCGCCCGATCCGGCTCGGCTCGGCGCCGAGGGCGGCGACCGAGGCGTCGGCCGAGGGGCTCGGCGAGAGGACCGCGGCCGGGGCCGAGTAGAAGGCGCCGAGGCCGGCCCGGGTGAGCGCTTCGAGACCCTCGTCCCGGCTGCGCATGCCGGCGTAGGTGGCGATCTCGGTGTGGTAGCTGGCGAGCAGCGGCAGACCGGTGATCCGGCTCATCAGCGTCGCGGCGATGCCGGCGGGGCCGGGAGCGGTGACGTGGACGAGGTCGTAGGAGCCCTCGGCGAGGGTCTCGACCAGGTCGGGCAGGCCGGGGACCCCGAGGGTCATCCCCTCGTAGAAGGGGATCTCCAGCTCGGCCGCGGCCGGGAGGCGGCGGTCGACCCCCGGGTCGGTGCCGACGATGTCGACCTCGAAGCCGGGCACGCCGCGCTCGCGGATCTGTTCGATCGTGTGGGTGACGCCGTGCATCGAGCCGATCCCGTCGGCGATCACGGCGACGCGCTTGCGCTCGCCGCGGCGGTCGCGGAGCTTTGCTTTCTCGGTGCCGAGGAAAGCGGTCGCCGGCGCGTAGGGAACGGCCGGGACGAGTGCCTCGAAGAGGCCGGTGACGGCGGCGGGGTAGTCGCCCTCGGCGATCGCGCTGACGCCGCCGTCGACCGCGGCGCGCAGGCCGCGGTCGTGCCTGCGGCGGGCGCGACGGTAGAGGTCGGCGTGGGAGAAGTCGTCCGACTGCAGGTGGGCGATCAGCTCGGCCCCGCGGACCTCGAGGCCGACCCCGTCGAGCCAGGCGTTGAGCAGCGCCCGGGTGTCCTGCGGTCCGACGTCGGTCGCGATCCTCCCTTCGCGGGCGGCCCCCTCCCGGATCACCCGTTCGGCCATCTTGAGGACGGCGATCGGGTCGGGCGCGGCCTCGCTCTCGCCGGCGTCGCCGAGCGACCGGGTCGCCAGCGCCATCGCCGCGTGGGCCCACTTGGCGGCGCTGCCCTGCTCGCCGTGGGCTTCGGCGTCGCCGCGCTGGAGGTGGGCGAGAAACTCTTCCGGCGTCGCGGCCGCGGGCGCCTCGGTGAAGGTGCGGCCGATGTCGACGCCGGCATGGTCGTCGGAACCGCCGATGCCGGTGCCGCCGTGCGTATCCACGTAGATGGCGGCGGGCATGTTCAGCTCGGCGGCCCGCGAGCCGTTGCGGACCTCCCAGATCGGGAAGAGCTCCGCCAGTCGCCGCCGGTGGCGCCGGGTCAGCGGGGCGGCGACGTTGAAGAAGGGATGCGCCAGGGCGCAAACGATCCTCCGCTCGTGAAGGTAGGCGGCGCAGGCTTCCACATCGCCGGAATGCGCCTGCAGCCACTCGTGGTCTCCGGGGGTGATCCCGTAACAGAGGACGTGAACCGCCTGGGGCTCGCCGGCGAAGCGGGCGGTCAGCTCCTCGGAGACGAAGCAGTCGGGACGGTCGGAGAGCTCGAGGCAGCCGTCGATCGTGTCGTGGTCGGTGATCGTGACGAAGGCCATTCCCCGCCGCTTGGCGAGCTCGTAGACCTCCTCCGGCGGCGTCGCGCACTCCGGCAGGCCCAGCGAGCGCTGCACGCCCAGCTTCGAGAAGTGCGATGCCGTCGAGTGGCAATGCATGTCAACACGGGAAGTCATCGGTGCTCTCCCTATTTCGAATCTCCGGTTCACCCACAGGGTTCGCCATCGGCGGGCGGGAGATGTGAAAAGACGGAGAACGCGGCGTCATCGCGCCGGACTGAGATCTCAACCCGAGGGGCGAGATTCGCGGAGGAGACGGACCAATCGACCCAAGTGGAATCAACAAAAGATCGAGGACCTGGAGCAAGTCGCCGAGGGGCTGCGAACCGCCCAGCTGGAGATCGAACAACTCAAGGTCGCGGCGACACGTGACAACGCAGAGCCAGCGATAGGTTCGGAGAGATGACGGAGCGAGAAGAAAGGGATCTGGCCTGGCGGCTGGCTGACGGATCCAGAGTCTTCAACTACGGGAAGGCGCTGGAATTCGTCAAGTACAAACCGGCAGAGGCAGAAGAACTCATCCGCAACCGAGAAAAAAGGAAGAGGAGCAGCGAAGAATTCGCTCGCCAGCGGGAGCGGCGGCGGCGGGCCCTGATCGAAGACTTCGGCTAAGCCGCGACCCGCTCCGGGGAGCCGTTGATGCTGCCGTTGAGGAGGTCGAGGATGACGCCCTCGCGGAGGCCGCCCTTGCCAATCTGGAGGGGCTGGCCGAGGAGGTCGGCGGGGGTCGCCGCAATGCATCGATAACGGGATTCTCCATTCTCGGGCACGAGGATACCGAGGGTCGAAGAGGTGGCACTCACTACAACCGGACTGCACCGCGTTAGGGGCAGTTAAGCTTCTGTACCCGATTGTTGCCCGTGTCGGCAACCCAGAGGTTTGAGCCCGAGATGGCAATTCCGCGCGGTTCGATGAACTGGCCGTCGTTGGGCCCATAGGAGCCGAACTGGGTCTGATAAGCACCTTTGGAGCTGAAGCGCTGAAGACGGTTGTTGCCGGTGTCGGATACCCAGACTCTTCCTTCAGAGTCGACCTCGATCCCACGCGGCGAGCTGAACTGGCCGTTGCCGGAGCCGGCGGTGCCGACTTTGCGGACGAAT
>DASTBO010000106.1:0-2495 GCA_035712025.1 Solirubrobacterales bacterium | reverse complement strand
AGTCGTAGGGGTCGGGGACGCCGACGAGGTAGGGGACGGCGGTGCCGAAGACGTACTGGACGCTCTCGGTGTGGCCGCCGGAGCAGGCCGAGTAAAAGGTCTGGGCGACTTCGTTGCCGTACATGACGACCTGCCCCCGGGTGTCGGCGACGGCGGCGTTGGTGCGGGCGTACTCGCTTTCCAGCCCCTCGTAGACCTGGCTGCGGGTGTCGGCGTAGAGATCGAAGCCGTTGCCGCCGACGTCGCCGGTGAGGGCGATCGAGCGGACCGCCACCGCCTGGGCCTTCAGCTCCTCGGTCGGCCAGGAGGGCGGCACCTCGTTCGGCATCACCCCTTTGACGTACTGCTCGAGCGCCAGCGCGTTGACGATGTTGAGCGAGCCGGCGTCGCTTTCGGTCGGCACCGTCTCCAGGGCGCCGCGGAACGTCCCCACGCCGGCGATCGCGATCCGGCCGCGCCCGGCGGCGCGCAGCTTGCGCCCGCAGCTGGCGAGCCGCTTGCCGCCGGAGCTGCGCAGCACGATCGAGTTGCCGTTGCGGTGCGCGGCGTAGCTGCGGGCGGGGTCGAGCCCCACGCCGCAGGCGCTGGTCGCGCCGCTGAAGCCGACGTCGCCGGGGGAGACGTCCAGCAGGACGCGCACCACCCGCGTCTTTTCCAGCGTCCCGATGCTGGTCCCCGTGTAGTAGTGGCCGAGGATGAAGCGGTAGTTCTTGCCGGCCTTGGCGTAGCCGTAGGCGCCGTAGGCGCTCATCCCGACCCCGTGGCCGAAGCCGCGCCCGTGGACGACCCAGCTGACGCTGGCCTGGGCGCCGAGCGGGTAGAGGAGGAGGGCCAGCAGCCCCGCCAGCAGCATGTTCGCGAGCTTGGACATCTCTAGGCCAACAGATTCAACGTTGCGGAGTAGCGGCCTGCATGGACGGGGGCGTACGCTGGACGGAGACGAAATTCCGAGGAGGAAGCGATGGCGACGCAGACCGTGCAGGCAACCGACCACAAGCTCCTCGCCGCCGGTGAGTGGACCGAGACCGGCGAGTGGGCGGAGGTGAAGAGCCCCTACGACGGGACCGTCGTCGGCCGGGTCGCGCTGGGCGACGAGGCGCTCGCCGAGCGGGCGATCGAGGCCGCGCACCGGGCCTTCGCGGAGGCCGACTTCCCCCAGCACCGGCGCGCGGCCGTGCTCGAGCGGGCGGCCGAGCTGGTCGCCGAGCGCCGCGACGAGCTGGCGGCGACGATCGCCGCCGAGGCCGGCAAGCCGATCAAGACGGCGACGGTCGAGGCCGAACGCTGCGTCTCCACGCTCGAGTTCTCCGCCGTCGAGGCCCGCAAGCTGACCGGTGGCACGGTGCCGATGGACGCCGCTGCGGCAGGCGTCGGCAAGCTCGGCGTGATGCTGCGCGTCCCCTACGGCGTGGTCGGCGCGATCAGCCCCTTCAACTTCCCCCTCAACCTCGTCGCCCACAAGCTCGGACCGGCGATCGCCGCCGGCAACGCGGTCGTCCTCAAGCCTGCTGGGCAGACGCCGATCTCGGCCCTGAAGCTGGCCGAGATCCTGGTCGAGGCGGGCCTGCCGGAGAGCTGGCTCTCGGTCGTGCCGGGGCCGGGCTCGAAGGTCGGCAACAAGATCGTCGAGCACCCGCTGACCAAGGCGATCACCTTCACCGGCTCGGCCCCGGTCGGCTGGGACATCCGCTCCAAGGTCCCGCACAAGAAGGTCAACCTGGAGCTCGGCTCCAACGCGCCGCTGATAGTCAACGAGGACGGCGACTGGGAGGCGGCGGCGGACAAAGCCCAGATCCACGCCTTCTCGCACGCCGGCCAGAGCTGCATCTCGATCCAGCGGATCCTCGTCCACGAGGCCGTCGCCGAGGAGTTCACCGCGCGCCTGGTCGCCAACGTCGAGAAGCTGACCGTCGGCGACCCGCTCGACGAGGGCACCGACGTCGGCCCGCTGATCACCCCCGACGACCGCGACCGGGTCAAGCAGTGGGTCGAGGAGGCGGTCGCCGGCGGCGCCGAGCTGCTGACCGGCGGCGAGCTGGTCGACGAGGGCCGCTGTCTGGCGCCGACGCTCCTGAAGGCGCCGCCGAAAGAGGCCAAGGTCTGGTGCGAGGAGATCTTCGGCCCGGTGGCGACGATCGACACCTTCGGCGACTTCGACGAGGCCCTGCGCCTCGCCAACGACTCCAAGTTCGGCCTCCAGGCCGGCGTCTTCACCCGCGACATCGGCCGCGGCCTGCAAGCCGGCCGCACCCTCGAGTTCGGCGGCGTCCTGATCAACGAGGTCCCGACCTTCCGCACCGACCAGCAGCCCTACGGCGGCGTCAAGGACTCCGGCAACACCCGCGAGGGCCCGGCCTACGCCGTCTACGAGCTGACCGAGGAGCGTTTTGTGACCCTGCAGGGGTGAGCGATACTCCAGGCCACGTGCCCCGCCGCAACCTGATCGCACTCGCCCTGGCCGTCGCCGCGCTGGCGGTATTCGCCGCCGCTGCCCT
>DASTBO010000105.1:0-2834 GCA_035712025.1 Solirubrobacterales bacterium | reverse complement strand
CGCGATCGAGGCCCACGTCGAGAAGATCAACCAGGACTTCGCCCGGGTCGAGCAGGTGAAGAAGATCGCGATCCTCCCCCACGACCTCTCCCAGGAGAACGGCGAGCTGACGCCGACCCTGAAGGTCAAGCGCGCCGTCGTCGCCCAGAAGCACGAAGACGCGATTGAGCAGCTCTACGCGGCGTAGCTTCGGTTCTCACCTCCAGCGAGGAGCGGGCGGGGTGCTTCTGCTGGGAGCACCTCCGCCGAGTGAGGCGTCGATTGGCTGGCGCCCGAAGGCAGCTGGCCCGGCTCCATGCTGAGTACCCAGCAGGGATACCCACAGCTCCTCGACGAAGGTACTTCCCACTGAAGCTGACGCCTTGCTCCCAAGCGCAGTAGAGCTTTTACGCCTATGAGATGGCAAAGCTCTACGGCAGCATTTCTGCGGTGAGCTCCCGCGGCTTCGAGTCGACGCTGGCGAGGGTCCGGTGGGGGGTGACTGGGTACTCAGCATGGAGCCGGCCCGATGCGGCCTGAGGCGACCGCCATTCCCCAGCTTTTTAGCCGGCGGAGGTGCTCCCAGGCACCCCCCACCGGACCCTCGCCCCGCTCGTGAGCTAGGAGGCCTCGCCGCTCTGGCGAAGCAGCACCGACGTCGTCTGCTCGAGAACTCGCCTCCAGGCCGAAGTCTGCTCGGGCTCCTCTTCGGAGACCTTCTCGACGACGTTGCGGACGCGGCGCTCGGAGATTTCGAGGCCGTGGCGCTCGGCGATCTCCTGGTAGCGGTCGTAGTCCTGGGCGAGGGTGGCGGTGACGGTTTCGAAGCCGTGGCGGGCGATCTTCAGGCGGCGCGAGTAGTCCATGATCGGCGTGCCGAACATCAGCTCGTCGTTCGGCTCCGGCTCGAGCAGGATGATGTCGACTCCCGGGTACTTCTCCTGCCACTGCTCGACGGCCTGGTGCAGCCGCTGGTGGGCGATCAGGCGGAAGGTCTGGTTGGCGATCGCCGGCAGGCCCATGTCGGAGACGCGGCGGACGCGGCGGCCGAAGACGGTCGGGATCGTCCTCTCGAAGTCGTTGACGTAGGGGACGAGCGGGTTGACGACGACGATGAACTTGGCGCCCTTCTCGACCGCGATGTCGACGTTGGTGGTCGAGCGGATGCCGCCGTCGACGAACTGGCGCCCCTTGAGGTCGACCGGCTTGTAGACGATCGGCAGGCAGGTCGAGCACTCGACCGCTTTGGAGATCGGCACGTCGCTCCAGCCCTCCTCGCCGAAGACGATCCGCTCGCAGGTGTCGAGGTCGGTGGCGGTCAGGTAGAGCTCGGGGTCGAGGAGACGGAAGTCGTTGACGCGGTCGCCTTCGCCGAGCGCGTCTTCGACGTAGTCGGAGACGCCCGAGCCGGAGTAGAGGCCGGTCGGCAGCGCCTCGGCGAGGCCGACGCCGATGTCCATCGCCGAGAACTCGCCGATCCTGACCAGCGAGCGCAGCAGCTCCAGCGTGCGCAGCGGCAGCGCCACGCCCTTGGCGAGGAAGCCGAGGTAGTTGGGCTTGAGGACCTTGTCGAGGTCGAGGTCTTCGAGGCCCATGTTGTCGTCGGAATTGATCACCTGCATCATTTCCTCGGGCGTGACCCCGTTGGCCAGCATCGAGGCGACGAAGGAGCCGGCGCTGGTGCCGACGTAGACGTCGAAGTTGTTGACCGTGCTGTTCACCGCCAGCAGGTCGAGCGCGCGCAGCGCCCCGATCTCGTAGACGCCGCCGGTGAAGCCGCCGCCGCCGAGGACGAGCGCCGTCTTCGAGGGCTTCTTGCGCCGGGTGGGCCGCTTTCGCGGTTTGGACTCGATGTCTACGACTTCACCCATACGTGCAGTATTCCAGGGCGAGAGGTCATCCTTGGCCGCTACCTTCCACTTCTCGCGTGTTGAGAAACCGATGAAACGCATCCTGCTCCCACTTTTGGTCGCCTCAGCAGGCCTTTTGCTGCTCCTGGCCGGCGCCGCCCAGGCGAGCCCGAGCTGCGACCGGATGCGCGCCTGGCTCCACCAGGGCGGCGGCTCGGCCAGCGGCCTGCTCGTCGTCGACGCCGAAACCGAGCAGGTGCTCTGCGCCAGCGCCCCCGGCCGCTTCCGGCCGCTGGCCTCGAACATGAAGCTGTTCACCACTGCCGCGGCGCTCTCGAAGCTGGGCCCCGAATACCGGATCCCGACCAAGGTCTTCAGCGACGGACCGCTCGACGCCAAGGGCGTCCTGCGCGGCAGCCTCTACCTGCAGGGCGGCGGCGACCCGGCCCTCGGCACCCCCGGCTTCTACAACGCCTACTTCGGCGGGCTCGGCACCAACATCTTCGCGCTGGCGCCGCAGATCAGGGCGGCCGGGATCAAGTCGATCACCGGCCGCCTATACGCGGACGACACCGTCTTCGACCGCCGCCGCGGGGTGGCCGACTCGGGCTACGCGACCAGTCCCTACATCGGCCCCCTCTCCGGCCTCGCCTTCAACTCCGGCTTCAGCGGCTCGACCAGCGCCAGCGGCTTCTCCTCGGACCCGGCGAAGCTGGCGGCGAGCAAGCTCGCCCGCTCCCTGCGCGGTGTCGTCCCGCCGCAGACCGCGCTGCGCCCGACCCCGCCCGACGCCGAGCGGGTCGCCCTCGTCCGCTCCCCCACCCTCGACCGGCTGGTCGACCTCACCGACGTCTACTCCAACAACTACTTCGCCGAGATGCTGATCAAGCTGCTCGGGGCGCGGTTCGGCGGTGCGGGCACCACCGCCGCCGGGGCGAACGTGGTCGAGGCCTTCGCCGGCACCCACGGCTCGGTCGTCGACGCCGTCGACGGCTCCGGCCTGAC
>DASTBO010000104.1:0-9466 GCA_035712025.1 Solirubrobacterales bacterium | reverse complement strand
CGCGCCGGGGTCCTCGCCGCGGCGCTGGTCGCGGTCAACCCGATGCTCCTCTGGTATTCGCAGGAGGCCCGGGCCTACGCCCTCCTCGGCCTCTTCTGTGCGGTCTCGCTCCTCTTCTGCGTGCGGGCGCTGCGGACGGGGGAGAAGCGCGACTTCGTCTGGTGGGGGGTCTTCTCGGCGCTGGCGCTGGCCACCCACTACTTCGCCGTCTTCCCGCTCGTCGCCGAGGTCGTCCTGCTGGCGCGGCGGCGGGGTCGGGCGATCCTCTCCGGGCTCTGGATCGTCGCCGCCGCGGTGCTCCTGCTGGCGCCGCTGGCGATCCACCAGATGTCCTACGGCCACGCCGAATGGATCGGCAAATTCAGCCTCGGCCACCGCGTCGCCGAAGGCGCGATCACCTTCATGGTCGGCGAGACCGGCGACATCGTCGGCCGCGCCGAGCAGTGGCGGCCGGCGGTGGTGCCGCTGGCCCTGGTCGCCGCCGCCTTCGTCCTCCTGCTGGTGCGCGGCAGCCGCTCCGAGCGGCGGGCGGCCTTCGTCCCCTTCGCCGTCGCCGCGGTCACCGTCGGGATCCCGCTTCTGCTGGCGGTCCTGTCGGCCGGCAAGGACTTCGTCCTCGCCCGCAACCTGCTGCCGGCGCTGGTTCCGCTCCTGGTTGCGGTCGCCGTCGCGCTCAGCGTCGAGCGGGCGCGCCGGCTGGGCACCGCCGTCGCCGCCGTCCTCGTCGCCTATTCGCTTGCCTTCTCCGTCCACGCCAGCACCTCCGCGGACCTGCAGCGCCCCGACTGGCGGGCGGTCGCCGAGCACCTGGGCGAGCCCGACGGGCCGCGGGCGACGGTGACCTGGGTCCTCGGCGAGGCGCCGCTGCGCTTCTACCTCTCGACCGGTGCGATCCAGCTAAAAGCCGCGGAAGGCTACGACTGGCTGGTGCGCGAAATCGCCTTCGTCTCGATGGGCGAGGCGCCACCCCCGCCGCGGCGCCTGCTCGGCCCCGGCTTCCGCGAAACCGGGGCCGAGGACGTCGGCCCGCTGTTCGTCCGCCGCTACCGGGTGCCCGGTCCCGGGCTGGTGCCGCTGCGCCTGCGGGAGCTCCGCCACGCGCAGACGAATTTTCGAAACAACGGCGTGCTGCTCGACGGCGTCGGTCCCGGCTGACCGCGACGAAGCGGTTCCCGGCCTGCTTGGTCACGCTCACCCGGGGTAGAGGGTTATCCTGGTGTCGGCCACGGAACCCAGTGAGGAGAAGGCATGAGCAAGACGACGACGGCGCGCGCCGGTGACATCTACGAGACCGCCCGCGAGAATCCCTACGTGCAGCGGTTGATCGAGGACGAAGAGCTGCGCGAGAGTCTCAAGGACGCCTTCGAGAGCGCCAAGAGCGCCTACGGCCGGGCGACCGGCAACGGCAAGAGCACGGTCAAGGCGGTGACCAGCGACAAGAAGGTCCAGAAGGACCTGCGCAAGGCCGCCGAGAGCCTGCAGGAAGCCTCCGAGAGCCTGCGCGCGAAGCCGAAGCGCAAGGGCGGCATCGGCCGCCTCCTCCTGATCGCCATCGTCGGCGCGGTGATCGCCCTCGCCGTCAGCGAGGGTGCCCGCAAAGCGGTGCTCGACGCCCTCTTCGGCGCCGAAGAGGAGTTCGAGTACACCTCGACCACCAGCATCAACGGCTCCTGACGGCCTCAGGAACCGCCAGGCGGCGTCCTCGGTCGCTCGCGTGCAGAGGCACGCCACGCTCCGTGCGTCCTTGCCTGGCGATCCCTGAGCCGCGTCAGCCGGCTCTAGACTGACTTCGATGGAGGCTGCGACCAAAGAGCGGGAGCTCAGCGGCGACAAGGCACAGCGGATCGTCAACGCGATGCGGGACTCCGTCGCGCAGCGAGGCGCCGCCGGGTCCACCTTCGAGCACGTCGCCCGCGAGGCGGGGGTCAGCCGTGGCCTCCTCCACTATTACTTCGGGACCAAGGAGCGGCTCCTGGTCGAGGTCGTGCGCCGCGACACCGAGCTGCGGGTCGAACGCCTCGACGCGAGGCTGGGGCCGGCGAAGACCGTCGACGACGTCGTCGAGGCGCTCGTCGCCAGCCTCACCGACATGATCGAGAACGAACCCGGCTTCTTCCTCCTCCTCTACGAGCTGTTCAGCGCCGGTCGCCGCAACCCCGACATCCAGCGCGAGGTGGGCCAGCTCTTCGAGCGCACCCGCTCCCACGTCGCCGAGGTGCTGCGGACGAAGGACGAGGAGGGCGTGCTCAGCCTTCGCTTCGACGCCGAGGACGTCGTCTCCTACCTCTTCGCCCTCGGCGACGGCTTCGCCCTGCAGGTCCTCTCGGACCCCTCGCGCGACAGCTCCGGCGCCTTCGGCGTCGGCGTCGCCTCGGCGCGTTACCTGCTCGGTTCCGAGTAGCGGCGACGCGCCCGCTCAGAGCCAGCCGGCGCGCTTGAAGCGCCAGTAGAGGAAGAGGCAGACGGCGGCGATCAGGGCGAGCACGGCGGGGTAGCCGAGGGTCCATTCGAGCTCCGGCATGTGCTCGAAGTTCATCCCGTAGATGCCGGCGATCGCCGTCGGCACCACGGCGATGGCGACCCAGGCGGAGATCTTCCGCATGTCTTCGTTCTGGCGCATCGAGACCTGGGTCAGGTTCGCTTCCAGGGCGCTGTCGAGCAGCTGGCGGAAATTCTCGATCCGGGTCATCACCCGGCGCAGGTGGTCTTCGACGTCGCGGAAGTACTCGTGCAGCGCCTCCGGGACGACGGTGAAGTTGCGGCTGCACAGTTCTTCCAGCGCTTCCCCCAGCGGCGCCGTCGCCGCCTGGAACTCCAGGACCTCGCGCTCGAGCTTGTAGATCCGCTGGGTCGGGTTCTGGCCTTCGCCGAAGACCTGCAGCTCGACTTCGCGCACGTCCTGGTCGAAGCCATGGGTGGCCTCGATGTAGCGGTCGACGACGTGGTCGAGGATCGCGTACAGGACCGCGCCGGGCCCCTTCTCCAGCAGGTCGGGCCGCTGCTCTAGCCGAGTCCGCACCGGTGCGAGGTCGCCGTCCCCGTGGCGCACGGTGATGATGAACCCGGGGGCAACGAAGATCGAGATCTCCCCGACTTCGATCACCTCTTCGGGGTCGACGTAGCGGGCCGTCTTGACGACCACGTGCAGGGTGTCGCCGTAGGACTCGACCTTGGGCCGCTGGTGAGCGCGCACCGCGTCCTCGACCGCCAGCTCGTGCAGCCCGAACTCCGCAGCGACCGCCTCGAACTCCTCCTCGCTCGGCTCGACGACGCCGAGCCAGACGAAAGCCCCCGCCTTGCCCGCCGCCTCGCCGGCGCGCTCCAGCGAGAGCGCGCCCTCGCGCCGCCTTCCCCCCTCGTAGGCCGCGCAGTCGACGATCATCGCCGAAGCGTACGAGGTGCGAGTGACGGCGCGCACGCAGTGATGCGGCTCACAGACCGGGGTCCCGGCGCCGGGGGAGGCTTCTTCCACGACAACCCGGCGACGAGGGAGATGGGCATGCGAGACACGATGAGGTCACTGGCGGGGTTCCTGGGGCGGCGCCGGAAGCTGGTTGTCGCTGCCTGGGTGCTGATCGTCCTCCTCGCGCTCCCACTCGCCTCGAAGCAGACCGACCACCTGACCGGTGGCGGGTTCGACGTGCCGGGCAGCCAGTCGATGAAGGTGAGCGAATCACTGCAGGACGAGTTCGGCTCGCAGGCGGACGGGATCGGGGTGGTGCTGCAGGCGGCGCCGGAGGCCACGGCGGCCGAGCGCGATGCCGCGATCGCCCGGGTTCGGAAGGAAGTCGCCGCCCTCGACGACGTCACCCTGCCGCCGGCCGTCGCCGCCCAGGCGCGCCGGCAGCTGCAGGGGACCGACGTGGTCCTGGTGCCGCTGCGCAGCGACCTCTCCTCGGACGAGCTGATCGACCCTGCCGCCACCCTGCGCGAAGACCTCGATCCCGGCAGTGCCGAGGCCGGCGTCACTCCCTACCTGGTCGGGCAGCCGACGATCTGGGCCGGGATGCAGGAAATCTCCAAGGAAGACCTCGCCAAGGCGGAGGGGACGGGCTTCCCGATCGTCGCCCTGATCCTCCTCGTCGTCTTCGGCTCGCTGGCCGCGGCGGCGCTGCCGCTGGCGCTCGGCTTCGTCAGCGTGCTGGTCACCGGGGCGCTGATCTACTTCATCTCGCTGGAGATGACGACCTCGGTCTTCGTCACCAACATGGCCTCGATGATCGGGATCGGCGTCGCCGTCGACTACTCACTCTTCATCCTCGCCCGCTACCGCGAGGAGCGGGAAGCGGGGCACGACCAGGCCGAAGCGCGGGCCCTCTCGCTCTCGACCTCGGGCCTCGCCGTCACCTTCTCCGGCATCGCGGTGATCATCTCCCTGGCCGGGCTGTGGATGGTCGACAACCAGGCGCTGCGCTCGATGGCGCTGGGGGCGATGACCGTGGTCGCGGTCTCGATCCTGACCGCGACGACCCTGCTGCCGGCGCTGATCGCGATGCTCGGCGACCGGGTGCTGCCGGGGGGGATCGTCGGCAAGGTCGAGCGCTTCGTCGGCCGCCGCTTCTACCGCCGCAAGACCTCCCAGCAGCTGGCGAGCGAGAAAAACCGCTTCTGGCGCGCCTGGACCGAGCGGGTGATGGCGCGGCCGTGGACCGCGGTCCTCGCCGTCTCCGCGGTGCTGCTGTTCCTCGCCAGCCCGCTGCTCTCGCTCGAGACCGGGACCGAAGCCATTGCCCAGTTCCCGAAGGACTCGGACGTGCGGGTCGGCAACGAACTCGCCTCGGATGAGCTCGGCGGGGGCACGGACCCGGTCCAGATCGTCGCCAGCTTCGACGGCGCCCCCGGCGCCGAGGGCAGGGCGGCCGTCGCCGGCTTCGTCCGCGACGTCGAAGGGACCGCCGGCGTCGCCGCCGTCGGCGCCCCCGTCTACGCCGGCGACAGCGCCCTGATCCAGGCGACCCCGAGCGCGCCGAGCGAGTCCGACGCGGCGGTGGCGCTGGTCGGCCGCCTGCGCGACACCGTCGTCCCGGCCTCGGCCCTGGCCCAGGCGGCCGAAGTCAACGTCGGCGGCGAGACCGCCCGCGGCGACGACGTCCGCCACCAGGTCGGCGGCTCGATGTGGAAGATCATCCTCTTCGTCCTCGCGCTCAGCTTCCTCGTCCTGATGGTGATGCTGCGCTCCCTCATCCTCCCCCTGAAGGCCGTCCTGATGAACCTCCTCTCGATCGGCGCGGCCTTCGGCGTCCTCGTCGCCATCTTCCAGTGGGGCTGGCTCGACGGCCTCCTCGGCTTCGAATCCCAAGGCGCCCTGGACACGATCAACATCCCCCTCATCTTCGCCATCGTCTTCGGCCTCTCGATGGACTACGAGGTGTTCCTCATGTCCCGAATCCGCGAGCGCTACATGGTCCACGGCGACAACGAACAAGCCGTCGCCGAGGGCCTCTCCTCCAGCGCCCGCACCATCTCCTCCGCGGCCCTGATCATGACCTCGGTCTTCGCCGTCTTCGTCCTCACCGGAGTCCCCTCGATCAAGGAGCTCGGCGTCGGCTGCGCCGTAGCCATCGCCCTCGACGCCACCCTGGTCCGCCTGATCCTCGTCCCGGCGGCGATGAAACTGATGGGCGACTGGAACTGGTGGTTCCCCAGCTGGCTCGACCGCCTGGTGCCTGACTTCAGCTTCGAGGGGGCGCCGGTGGACAGCGAGCCGGAGCCTGCGAAGGCATACGAGGAAGCAGGCCAGAGGCGCGGAGTGGCGTTGTACCAAAGCACGCGCCTGCAAGAAGCGACACCGAGCTCGGACGGGAAGGGCTGCCGAAGGGTCGAGGGCCCAGAACGGCAAGCTGCGGGGATTCAAGACCCAGTCGAAGGCTCGGTGCTGGAGAAGGAGCCTCAGAAGCGGCGCGGGGTCCGGGGGCGGTGAGTCTTTAGCGGGCGCAGGTTTGCGAGGGTCAATCTTCGCCCTTGTCCGATTTGCGGCAAGAACCGGGATCCTTCCAACCTCAACCGATTACGAGTAGGGATCGTCGAACAGGTCCTCTTGACTGATCAGGCAATTAGTCACTACTCATAGTCCGGTAAGGAGGGCTGGCTAGCAAAAGAATCAGTGCCGCCCGCCCTGTAAAGGGTCTGGCCTAGGAGGCATCTGCTCTTACGGTCCAGGCAGCGAATGAAAGGCAAGTTAATGAGCAAGAAGATGACTATGCTCGCGATTGCGGTAGCCAGTGCAGCGATGTTCGCGCTGCCGGCCGTCGCCTCGGCGGGCGAATGGGTTGCCCACAACGCAGCCGGGAAGACCTTCACGATCACAAAAGTCGGGGCAAATCCGATTCTGGAGTCCGCAAACGGAGATGTTATCGAATGCACCGGCCTTACTGGAACCGGTTCATACACTACGACCACGACAGGAACGATCAACCTCGACTTCACGGGTTGCAAAGAGAATACATTTGGCCTTAGCTGTGGGACCTCAGGCACAATCGCCGTCAACAACAAGACGTTCCACAACGTGAATATCGGCAATGCCGGCGAGGGGGGCACACCGATAGGCGTGTTGATTACAGGCGGCTCGGAATTTGTGCATTTCAATTGCGGCGGTATTGTCACAGTCAAAGTCACAGGAAATGTCATCGGCGAAGTCGAGAGCCCGAACTGCGGAGTCGCCGGCACGACATACAATCTGGATTTCAAACCCTCAGCTGCGAATACATACACACAGAAATATGAGCAGGTCACAACAACCGGAACCACCTATGACCTAGTATCTGACATCACCATTTTCGGCGGATCCGCAGGTTCACATACATCCGTTCAGAATGGCACAGGGCAGATCCATCTCTCAGGAGCGGTCACGCCTACATGTTGATTCGAGGCTTCTAGCTCGAAAAAAGCTGGTGCTTCAGGAGGATGCACGGGACCCCTTGGGGTCCCGTGCCCTGTCGTGGCAAATTTGCGAAACCGAGATTCGGTGTACGAGATTTGCAGGTAAAAGACCAAATATGGTCTTTTGTTGCGAGGACCGGCATTTAGGCTTCACTGGTAATACGTGGTCGGCTCTTAGAGAGGGTCGGCTCCGAGGATCGCGGAGCAAACTTCACTAGCGGGCGCGGGGAGGATGTCCGATGAAGGCAGGGCTTTTGACCGAATGGCGGACTGCAACAGTCACGGTCGCAATAGCAGTCGTGGTCGCAATTATCGGGTGCCTGGCCTTCGGTTCATCTAAGGCAGTGGCCGCCCCAGAAGTTCCTCGTTATCTTTACGGTGTTGGACCTGACGGGACCGAAGAATCCTCCTTCGCCAGTGTCAACTCGATCGCCATCGATCAAGGCACCGGTGAAATCTACGTCCTCGACCGTCAGGTCGGTGCCCTCTACAAGTTTGACGCCAAAGGCCACCCAGTTGCTTTCACCGGCTCCGCCCCCTATATCAGTGCCAGCCGGATCAGTGGATTGGCCGCCGAAGTCACCCCAACCCTCAATGAATCGCAGGTTTCGGTCGACTCGACGAGCCACGTGATCTACGTGACCGAACCGACCTCGATTAGGGCTTTCGAAGCTAACGGCGAAGAAGCCGAGTTCAGCGCGGGTCCGGGAGCGGGCACGAGCGAAATCAGTGGCTTCGTGCAGCTCGCTGGCATCACCGTCGACAGCGCCGGCAATATCTATGCCAGCGACAGGCCGAGCGGGACCACGTTGAGTTTTAAATCGAGCGGTGAACCGCTGAGCGATGTGACGGTGTCCACTCCCGCGACGCTCGCGATGGATGACGACGCCAACCTCTACGTTCACCCTTCCGAGATTGAACCGCTCATCAAACTGTCTCCAAACGAGACTCCCGTCAATGGGAGCACTACGTATACGAAAAGCGAACCGATACCGTTGGACAATACGGTCGAATACAGAAGCGGCTTTGGCGTCGACCCGCTCGGCGGCGACGTATATTCGTCGCTGCAGAACGGCGCAAAAGGCACCTGGATCGCCCAGCGCCACTCCGACGGCACCCTGGTCCGCGAATACACCGCCCCCGGGGAATCCCTCTCCCAGGGCGTAGCCGTCGTCGCCGGCGGAGAAACCTTCTACGTCGGGACCGCCGCCGGCAAAGTCGCCATCTTCGGCCCCCAGCCCCCCGGCCCGCCGGAGATCGGCGTCGCCGGCGCCTACGGCGTCAGCGCCGACGGCACCCGCCTGGAAGCTCGCATCAACCCGCGCAAGGTGGCGACCACCTACCGCTTCGAATACGGCCTCGAGGATTGCGCCCTGCCCGAAAGCGGATGCGCCGCAATCCCCGTCCCCGACGCACCGCTCGGCAAAGGAAACGAGCCGATCTCGGTCACCCAAGCGATCACCGGCCTGGCACCCGGGACCACCTACCACCTACGCGTCTTCGCCGAGAACGCCGAAGGCACCGACGAAGTCAACCGCACCTTCACCACCCAGACCGTGGGCGGCGGCTTCGGTTTGGCCGACTCGAGGGTCTGGGAGATGGTCTCTCCGCCCAAGAAGGGCGACGGCGCGATCTTGGTCAACAACCAGACGCTGATCCAGGCCTCAGCCACCGGCGACTCGCTCGCCTACTTGAGCCGCGGGGCGATGGAAGAGGACCCCGAGGGCAACCGCTCTCCTGAGGTCTCGCCCCAGTTGGCCGGGCGCTCCACGGACGGCAACTGGTCCTCGAAGGACATCACCTCCACCCACACCGAAGCGAACGTCCTGCAGGGCCAAGACGAATTTTTCCGCTTCTCAGAGGATCTCTCAAAGGGCCTTCTGGAACCGCGCGACGAAACCCCCCTCTCGTCGGAGGCCACCGAATACACCCCCTACATCCGCGACAACACTACGACCCCTCCCACCTACACGCCGCTTTTGACCGAGGACAACGTGACCTCGGAGGTGCCGTGGGGGCAGGGGGGGTACGGCGGGGGCGGCGCGGGAGCGGGAGGAGCTGAGCGGATCCTGCTGGTCGGGGCTACTCCAAGTCTCGGTGAGGTGGCGCTGACCTCGAAAACGCCCCTTTTGGAAGGCGTCAGCGGCAGGGCACTCAACCTATGGTCGGAGGCTGGGGGGATTCTCAAGGCAATTAGCCAGCTGCCGGTAGGCGAAGGAGGCAAAGTCGTCGGAGGGGGCTTGGGAAGCGAATTTGGATCGATCCGGCACGCGATTTCGGTGGACGGCTCGCGCATCCTCTGGCAGTCGGAGGCTTACAACGACCTCGGCAGCGTTACTTCAATCAACGCCCTCTACGCTCGCGACACCGCGGCAAACGAGACCACCCGCCTGGACGCGAAAACCGACGGCTCGGGCGCGGGCAAGGTCTTCCCCGCCTTCCAGGACGCCACCCCCGATGGGCGCGTCGTCTACTTCACCGACTCCCAGCAGCTGACCGCCGATGCGAGCCCCGGCGGGCGTGACCTCTACCGCTGCGAGCTTGGGCCAGATACGAGCGAAGGCTGCGTCACCCTCGAAAACATCAG
>DASTBO010000103.1:0-23595 GCA_035712025.1 Solirubrobacterales bacterium | reverse complement strand
CAGCAGCAGGAACGGCCAGACGATGTAGAACTGCTCCTCGACCGAGAGCGACCAGAGGTGGTCGAGCGGGCCTTCGGCTTCGAAGCGGGCGAAGTAGGAGACGTCGGCGAAGATCTGCTCCCAGTTGTTGACGTAGAAGATCGCCGAGACGACGCCCTTGCGGAACTGGTCGGGCTGGGCGGGGCCGAAGATCGTCACCCAGGCGGTGACGATCAGCAGCATCAGGAAGAGGGCCGGCAGCAGGCGGCGGGCGCGGGCGAGCCAGAAGGCGGTGAGCTTGATCCCGCCGCGGGCGTTCAGCTGCGCCAGCAGGATGTCGGTGATCAGGTAGCCGCTGAGGGTGAAGAAGACGCCGACCCCGAGCATGCCACCGGGGGCCCAGTCGAAGCCGAGGTGGAAGGCGATGACGGCGAGGACGGCAATCGCGCGGAGCCCGTCCAGCCCAGGCATGTAGCGCTGGTTGCGCTTGACGGGTTCTGGCATCGGTGATCCGCATGCTAGGGATCGCCGCTGATAGGTTTCCCGCCCGATGCGTCCCGTCCGCGCCCCTCGCCGTCGCCTCGCTGCCGCCTTCTCGATGGCGCTCGTCGGCGCGCTCGCAACGCTGGCGCTGGACGGCGCCGCTTCGGCCTCGGCCGCGACCTGCCCCAGCTTCAAGGTCCTGCACGACGACCGGATCGGCGCCGTGGTCCTGCCGGCCGGGAGCTACGAAGTCACGGTCTCGGGGGCGCTCAGCTGTTCGGCCTCCTCGAAGCTCCTCGCTCGCTTCCTCGGCGACTGGGACGGCAACCTGCCGAAACCGTGGCGGGCCAGCGCCGAAGGCAGTGGTCGGGCGACGTTCACGGGCGGCAGCCAGAGCTTCTCCGTCCGCCGGATCGGCGGCGGCGAAGGCGGAGGCGGCAACACCGAACTCGGCCAGCTCTGCGCGGGGACCTTCACCGTCAACGCCGGCAGCGACGTCGGCCCGCTCTACTTCGCCAAGGGCCCCTATCTCCTCTACATCCCGACGCGCTCGGGAATTACCTGCCGCCGCGCCTCGGTCCTCTTCACCCGCTTCCTGGCCGCGCCGGGCGGGATGCTGCCGGATCCGTGGCAGGTCGCCACCCAGACGGCGACCTTCTTCAAGCCGGCCCACCCGCAGCGCTCGGCGTTCCGGGTCGAGCCCGCGAACGGCGTCTAAGCAGCTCGTCTCAGCAGGGCCCTGAGGTCGGCGGCGACCGCCTCCGGTTCGTCGTCGAGCTGGTTCCAGGTCAGGCGGGTGACGCCGTAACCGGCCGCGCGGAGCCTGCGATCCCGGGCGCGGTCCTCGCGGAAGGCGGTGCGGGTCTTGTGGCCCTGCCAGCCGTCCAGCTCGACGATCTCACGGAATTCGGGCCAGTGGCAGTCGACGACGAAGCGCCTGGCGCCGAGGAGGATCGGGTCGTTGAAGCGCGGCAGCGGCAGGTCGCGGTCGCGGAGGAAGGGCGCGAAGCGCTCCTCCAGTCCTCTGCGCCTGCGCCCCTCGGGCTCTTCCTCGAGACGTTCGAGAGCGAGGCGCACCCGAGCCACCCCGCGTCGGCGCGGATAGCGCCGCACCAGGTCCCGGAGTGAGAGCGGGTCGCGCAGCTCCCTGAATTCCATCTCCCGGATCAGGCTCTCCACCGCCTCCGCCGGCTGGGTGGCGGCAAGGTCGAAGATCGTCCGCGGCACGGTCGTCACCGGTATCCCCTCCTCCACCGTCACCTCGTCGGACGGCAGCGCTTTGTGGTGCCGGCGGATCCCGTCCCAGGCGCGGCTCTTGACCGGGTCGGTGACGTCGATGGCAGTCCGCGAGTTCGGCCGAACGACCCACAGCGCCGCCGCCGACCAGTGACTGAGGACAGCATCGGGTCCCGAGGCGAGCACCGCAGCCATCCAGCGACCGTGGCGGGAGAGCAACGGATGCCCAACGGAATACACACCGGCATGCACGAGGTGCAGGCGCCCTGCCCCCAACCGCGCCGCGATGCCCCGTCTCCCCAACCCGATCTCCCCCAACTGCCCCCGCCCCACCACCCCATGCTGCCGCCTCGCAAGGACCGCTATCCGCCAATCGTCATCGCGAGACCGCAGAAAAGCACCCTCACGGTGCCTTTTTGCGGTCTCGGCGGGAGGGGGCGGCTGGGGTTGGGGTGGCCCTGGGAGTCTCATGACGGTTCAAGGGTTTGAGGGGGCTTATTTCGCCCCCTTGGGCTCTTGCGGTTTCGGTCATTTGGGGGCTTGGGTAGGTGGCGGCTATGGCTGGGGCGGCTGAATCTGTTCCCTCGGGCCGGTCGCGGCGGCTGCTCGACCGGGCGCTGGAGGCGGCCTACGCGACCCACGCCGTCGAGCGCTTCGAGGGGAAGCCGCGGGGCAGGCGACGCCTGCACCGGACGCCGCGGGTCGGGGAGGTCGAAGCTTGCCGGCCGTGGATGGCGGCCGAGGTCGAGGCGGTGCGGCCGCGGGCGCTGCTGGGGATGGGCGCGACGGCGGCCCGCTCGCTGTTCGGGACCAAGGTGAAGGCGACCGCCGACCGCGGCCGGCCGCCGGAGTCGCCGCTCGCCCCCGTCGCCGCGGCGACGATCCACCCTTCGGCGATCCTGCGGCTGCGCGACCTCGACCAGCGCGAGGCCGAGCTGGCGAGCTTCGTCGCCGACCGCGAAGCCGTCGCCGACGCCGCCCAGGGCGCCGTCCGGTGAGCCCGGCCTCCGCCCCCGTCCGCCGCGGCCGCCTGCGCCGTGCCGATTGCGCCGGCCCAGGGATCAGGCGCATCCGCCGCGGGCGCGGCTTCTCCTACGAGGACGGGACCGGGGAGAAGATCGCCGACGAGGAGACGCTGGAGCGGATCCGCCAGCTGGCGATCCCACCGGCCTGGAAGGAGGTCTGGATCTGCCCCGAGCCCTTCGGCCACATCCAGGCCACCGGCTACGACGAAGCGGGACGCAAGCAATACCTCTACCACGAGCGCTGGCAACAGCGGCAGGCGGAACGGAAGTTCGAGCTGGTGCGCGAGTTCGCCCTGGCGCTGCCGAAGCTGCGCCGCGCCGTCACCGCCGACCTGCGCCGCCAGGGGATGCCGCGGGAGCGGGCGCTCGCCTGCGCCGTCCGCCTCCTCGACCTCGGCTTCTTCCGCGTCGGCAGCGAGGTCTACGCGGAGGAAAACGAGAGCTATGGCCTCGCCACCGTGCGCCGCGAGCACGTGACGATCAAGCGCGGCGAGGTCGTCTTCGACTTCCCCGCCAAGAGCGGCCAGCGCCGGGTGCAGTCGATCCGCGACGCCGCCGCGCGCCGGGCGATCGAGGCGATGCACCGGCGCCGCAGCGGACCCGAGGACCTGCTCGCCTACCGCGCCGGCCGCGAATGGGTCGACGTCCGCTCCGACGAGATCAACGAGTACATCCACGCGAAGATCGGCGACGGGTTCACGGCGAAGAACTTCCGCACCTGGCACGGGACCGTGCTCGCCGCCGTCGCCCTCGCCGGCGAGGAGCCGCCCCGCTCCGACGCCGCCTACAAGCGGGCGATCTCCGCCGCCGTCGACCAGGTATCCGAGGCGCTGGGCAACACCCCCGCCGTCTGCCGCGCCTCCTACATCGACCCGCGCGTCCTCGACCGCTTCCGCAACGGCGACACGATCCGCCCGGCCGCGAGCTCCAACGGGCGGCTGAGCGCCAAGCAGCGGCTGACGATCGAGCGCGAAGTGATCGAGCTGGTCTCGTAGCCGCTGTCACCCCGCAGCTTCTTCCACCCGTTTCGGCCCGCGCGGCCTCGGGGAGTTGAAGGGTCCGACCTGGCCCAGCCCGCCACCGCAAGCGAGAGGAACGAGTAGATGAAAGCCGCCGTTTGGCACGGCCCCCGCGACGTCCGCGTCGACGAGGTCGCCGACCCGCAGATCGAAGAAGCCACCGACGCCGTGATCCGGGTCACCTCGAGCGCGATCTGCGGCTCGGACCTCCACCTCTACGAGGTGCTCTCGCCGTTCATGGAAGAGGGGGACATCCTCGGCCACGAGCCGATGGGGATCGTCGAGGAGGTCGGGCCGGAGGTGACCCACATCTCCCCCGGCGACCGCGTCGTGATCCCCTTCAACGTCAGCTGCGGCCACTGCTGGATGTGCGACCGGCAGCTGTTCGCCCAGTGCGAGACGACTCAGAACCGCGAGGAGGAAAAGGGCGCCTCGCTGTTCGGCTACACCAAGCTCTACGGCCAGGTGCCGGGCGGGCAGGCCGAGTACCTGCGGGTGCCGCAGGCCCACTTCGGGCCGATCAAGGTCCCCGAGGGCCCGGCCGACGACCGTTTCCTCTACCTCTCCGACGTGCTGCCGACCTCCTGGCAGGCGGTCGACTACGCGGCGATTCCCGAGGGCGGCTCGGTCGCCGTCTTCGGCCTCGGCCCGATCGGCCAGATGACCTCGCGGATCGCCGCCCACAAAGGGGCCCGGGTGATCGGCGTCGACATCGTCGGCGACCGCCTCGAGCTGGCGCGGAAGCACGGGATCGAGACGCTCGACCTCGACGAGCACGACGACATCTCCGACACGATCCGGGAGATGACCGAAGGCCGCGGCACCGACGCCGCGATCGACGCGGTCGGGATGGAGGCCCACGGGGCGCCGGTCGGCGAGTTCGCCCAGAAAGCGGCCGGCCTGCTGCCGGACCGGATCGCCGAAAAGGTGATCGAAAAGGGCGGCATCGACCGGATGTCGGCGCTCTACGCCTGCTTCGACACCGTCCGCCGCGGCGGCACCGTCTCGATCAGCGGCGTCTACGGCGGCATGGTCGACCCGATCCCGATGCTGCAGCTGTTCGACAAGGGCGTGCAGCTGCGGATGGGCCAGGCGCACGTGAAGAAATGGGTCGACGAGATCATGCCCCTCCTCAGCGACGACGCCGACCCGCTCGGAACCGAGGAGCTGGCGTCGCACAAGATCGGGATCGACGAGGTGCCCGAGGCCTACGAGAAGTTCCAAAAGAAGGAAGACGGCGCGATCAAGTACGTGATCCAGCCGTGAGGTGATTCGGATGCGAGTCGCGGTCACCGGAGCGAGCGGCAACGTCGGCACCAGCGTGCTGGAGGCGCTGGGCCGCGAGCCCGAGGTCGAGACGATCCTCGGCGTCGCCCGCCGCCTGCCCGAGGTCGAGATGCCGAAGGTCGAGTGGGCGAGCGCCGACGTCACCGAGGACGACCTGGTGCCGCTCCTCGCCGGCGCCGACGCGGTCGTCCACCTCGCCTGGGCGATCCAGCCGAGTCGCGACGAAAGCGTCACCGAGCGGATCAACGTCGAGGGCTCGCGCCGGGTCTTCGACGCGGTCGCGCGCGCGGGGGTGGGCACGCTCGTCCACGCCTCCTCGGTCGGCGCCTACAGCCCCGGCCCGAAGGAACGCCGGGTCGACGAGTCCTGGCCCGTAGACGGCATCCCAACCTCCTTCTACTCGCGCCACAAGGCGGCGGTGGAAACGCTGCTCGACGCCTTCGAGCGGCGCGAGCCCGAGGTCCGCGTCGTCCGCCTGCGCCCCGGGCTGATCTTCAAAGCCGAGGCCGCGAGCGAGATCCGGCGCCTCTTCGCCGGGCCGTTCCTGCCCGGCTTCCTGGTCCGCAAGCAGCTGGTCCCGCTGCTGCCGCGGGTGCCCCGCCTGCGCTTCCAGGCGGTGCACTCGCGCGACGTCGGCGAGGCCTACCGGCAGGCGGTGGTCCGCGACGTCAGCGGCGCCTTCAACATCGCCGCCGAACCGGAGATCGGGATCGACGAGCTGCGCGGTTTCTTCGGCGCCCGCAGCTTCCCGCTGCCCGCCGGAGCTCTGCGCGCCGCCGCCGACCTCAGCTGGAGGCTGCGCCTGCAGCCCACCTCGCCCGGCTGGATCGACCTCGCCCTCGGGGTGCCGACGATGGACACGAGCCGCGCCCGCGAGCAGCTGGGCTGGGAGCCGAGCGCGACCTCGCTGGAGGCGCTCGACGACCTGCTGCGGGGGATGCGCAAGGCCGAGGGCGCATCCACCCCTCCGCTGGAGCCCACCGCCGGCGGCCCGGGGCGCATCCGCGAGATAGCCACCGGCATCGGCCGGCGCCAGTAGCGCCCGCCAGGGCCCTCCGGATTCTCCTTATTCCGGGGAAGGATCTCGGTTTCCGCGTCGAATGCAGGGGTATCGGGGACCCATGGCGCGATTGAACGTCAAATCTCTTCCAAAACCGGGCGAGGTCTGGCTCAGTTGCCCGCCCTACCTGATGATGGCCAAGATCGTCGACGTCGATCTCCTCGCCGAGCCGCCGGTGGTCAGCTACGAGCTGCACGACGACGACGGCTCGCTGCTGCAGGCGGTCGGGCACGCCACACTCGACCGCGGCTGGTGGCAGACCTTCCAGCGCCTCGAGCCCCGCTTCGGCTGATCCTGGGCCGAGCCGGTTTCCCTCGCCGCGCGCGCTGGGTACATGGGGGAATGCCGATTCCCGACCTCGCCGTCCGGACCGCGCCGCCCGGTGGACCTGACTCAAACGTCCTCACCCAGACCGTCGGCTTCCACCGCGATCCGCTCGGGTACCTCCGCCGGCAGCAGGGCCGGTTCGGCGACGTCTTCCAGCTGCGGCTGCTGACCGCGCGCCCGACCTTCGTCGTCGCCGATCCCGGGGCAGTCGCGGAGCTGCTGGGCGCCGATCCGCGGAGCGCCCACGCCGGCGAGGCGCGGCGAGCGGTGCTTCCCTTCGCCTCCCCTCGCTCGGTCTTCGGCGGCGACGCCGAGGCCCATCGCTCCGCCCGGGCCCGGATCGCCCCCGCCCTGGCGCCGGAGGCGATCGACCCGCGCCGCGAGGAGATGGCGCAGATCGCCGCCCGCCACGCCTCCGCGTGGCCGACGGGGAGGCCGTTCCGGCTGCTGTCGCGGCTGCGGACCCTCTGCGACGAGATCTTCGTCCGGCTGGTGCTCGGCGTCCGCGACGATCAGCTCGCGCGCGAGCTGATCGCGGCGATCGGCCGCATGCTGCGGACCCCCGGCAACCCGCCGGTGACCCTGCCGGGCAAAGGCGACGGGCTGATCGGCGAGCTCGGCAACGCCCTCTTCGAGCAGCGCCAGGCGCCGGTCGCCGCGGCGCTCTCGGTCGCGGTCGAGGCGCGCCGCCGGGAGGCCGGCGAGGAGATCGACGTCCTCGGCTGCATGGTCGCCGCCGGGGCCGGACTGGGGACCGAGCGGATCGTCGACGAGCTGATGTCGCTGCTGACGGCAGCTCAGGAGCCGCCGGCGATCGGGCTCGCCTGGCTCCTCGATCGCCTCAGCCGCGACCCGGAGCTGGCCGCCGGCTTCCTCGAGGACCCGCGCAGCCGGCGCTCCGACGCGATCGTCCGCGAGACCCTGCGCCTGCAGCCGCCCGCCTCCGGAGCGCTGCGGCGGCTGCTGCAACCGCTGCGAGTCGAGGGCTGTGAGCTGCCCGCCGGCGCCAACGTCCTCGCCCCGACCTCGCTCGTCCATCGCGACCCCCGCGGGTTCCGCGACCCCGATCGGTTCCAGCCGGAGCGCTGGCTCGCCGACATCACCCCGTCGTGGCCCTTCTTTCCGTTCGGCGGCGGTGCCCGGCGCTGCGTCGGCGAGCCGCTGGCCCGGGCCGAGATCGAGACGGTGGTGCCCGCGATCCTGGGGACGGTCTCGCTCGAGCCCGCGGCGAGCGAGCCGGAGCCGATGGTGCAGCGGGCGACGGTGCTGGTCCCGAAGCGGAGCCTGCTGGCGACCGCGCGGCGGCGCTGAGCCGTCAGCCCTGCTCGGCGAGCGCTGCGACGGCCTCCTCGGCGCTGTCGAAGACGAGGCCGTTGCGGGTCAGGCCGGTCATCGAGAGGATCCGCAGGACCTGATCGACGGGGGCGTAGACGGCCAGCCGGCGCCCCCCCTCCTCCATCCGGCTTTGGGCGCGGAGGATCACCGCGATCCCGGAGGAGTCGATGAAGGTGCATTGTTCGAGCCCGACCAGGATTCGGTCGTACTCGGCACCGGCGGCGGCGAGCACCTCGTCGAGCTCGGCGGCGACGGCGAGGTCGAGCTCACCTTCGACCTGGACGTCCACGCAGCCCGCATGCAGCTCCCGCTTGTTCACCTTGAAGCGCTGCATCAGAAGGAGATCGTAGTCGTGTAATCGATGGGATCGCAACCCGGCGACCGCCCCTCGCGTTCGCCGCGCGATCCTAGCCCACGAGCGGGGCCTTTACGGTCGATTCGCGGATTCCGTCACCCGCGTGATTGGAACCGGAGCGCGATCGGGTAACAGGGGTCGATGGACGCCGACACGGGCCCCGCGCTGAAGACCCCGGAGATGGTGGCCGGCTACGCGGACCCGGCGGAGCGCCCGCCCCTCCTCTCCTACCTCGGCTTCATGAGCATCTTCGCGACGCTGCTCGCCGGCGCCCTGCTGCTCGCCCGCCGCCAGGGGCGCGAGCTGCCGGAGAGGGTGGGCGCGGGGGATCTGCTGCTGGTCGGCACCGCCTCGCACAAGCTCAGCCGCCTCGTCGCCAAGGACAAGGTGACGAGCCCGCTGCGGGCGCCCTTCACCGAGCTGGAAGGCAAGGGCGGCCCGGCGGAGCTGGAGGAGCGCTCGCGCGGGACCGGCCTGCGCAAGGCGGTCGGCGAGCTGCTGATCTGCCCCTACTGCCTCGGGCTCTGGGTCGTCGCCGCCTTCTCCGTCGGCCTGCTGTTCGCCCCGCGCCTGACCCGCTTCCTCGCCTCCCTCTTCTCGGCGCTGACGATCTCGGACTTCTTCCAGATCGCCTACAAGGCGGCCGAGGAGAAGGGGCTCGGCTAGCGACGTGCCGCGGCCCCTGGAGGAGGCGGTGGTCGTCCTCACCGGCGCCTCGAGCGGGATCGGCCGGGCGGCGGCGCTGCGACTGTCGCGGCGGGCTCGGGGGCTGGCGCTCTGCGCCCGGTCGGAGGCGCCCCTGGCCGAGGTCGCGGCGCAGTGCGAGGGCAACGGGGCGCAGACCCTCCACCGCACCCTCGACGTCGCCGACGAGGAGGCGGTCGAGGCGCTGGCAGCGGCGGCGGTCGAGCGCTTCGGGCGGATCGACGTCTGGGTCAACAACGCCGGCGTGATCGCCTACGGGCCCTTCGAGGCGATCCCCTCCGCGGTCTTCCGGCAGGTGATCGAGACGAACCTGATGGGCCAGGTGCACGGCGCCCGCGCCGCCCTCCCCCGCTTCCGCCGGCAGGGCAGCGGGGTCCTGATCAACATGTCCTCGGTCTGGGGCCGGGTCAGCAGCCCCCAGGTCACCCCCTACATCGTCAGCAAGAACGCCGTCCGCGCCTTCTCCGAATGCCTCGCCGGCGAACTGGTCGACGAGGAGGGGATCGAGGTCGCGACCATGGTCCCGCAGGCGGTCGACACGCCGATCTTCGAGCACGGCGGCAACTACACCGGCCGCCAGGTGCGCCCGATCCCGCCGGTCCTCGACGTCGAGCAGGTCGCGCGCGGGATCGAGCTCTGCGCCGAGGACCCGAAGCGCGAAGTCAACTACGGCCAGGCGGGACGGGCGCTGGAGATCCTCCACGCGGCGGCGCCGCCGCTCTACCGCCGGCTCGCACACGGCGCCTTCGTGCGCGGGACCCGGGGCGCGATCGCCGCCGCGCCGGCTCCCGGCAACGTGCTCGAGAGCCGCGGGCCCCACGCCGCCGAAGGCGGCTGGCGGACGCGGCGCCGCGGGACGCTGCGGCGCGCCTTCCTCGCCGCCGCCGGCGGCTCGGTCCGCGGCCTCCTCGAGCGCCGGTCCTGACCGCCCGGTGACCGCTGCTCGCAATCGAGTGGTCGATTGAACACGCTATGGGTGTCGAAATGACCTCTCGATGATCGCCATCGTCGCCGACACCCACATGCCGAAGGGCAGGCGAGCGCTGCCGGAGGAGTGCGTGGCGCGAATCCGCGAGGCGGAGGCGCTGATCCACGCCGGCGACTTCTCCGCCGCCTCGGTGCTGGCCGATCTGCGGCAGCTCTGCCCGGTGGTGCTGGCCGTCCACGGCAACGTCGACGACGCCGAGCTGCGGCGCGAGCTGCCGGCGGAGCTCGAGGTCGAGGTCGGCGGCCGCACCCTCGCCGTCGTCCACGACGCGGGGCCGAGCAGGGGCAGGCTCGGCCGCCTGCGCGCCCGCTTCCCCGGGGCCGACGCCGTCGTCTTCGGTCACAGCCACCTGCCGCTGCACGAGGAGGAGGACGGCCTGCAGATCTTCAACCCCGGCAGCCCGACCGAGCGCCGCCGCGCGCCGCGTCCCTCGATGGGGCTCCTCCACCCCGCCCCCTCGGGCCTACGCTTCGAACACCGCTGGCTGGGGTAGGGGGAGCGGGTAGGCAGTTCGACCCGAAGGAGGCGACAGATGGCGGAGTTGACGACGCTCGAGGAGAAGCTGGCGGAGGTGCTGGGGCTGGCCCAGGCCGCGCAGAAAGCGACCGAGAAGGTCGAGGGCCTGGTCGAGGACGACGACGTCGCCTCGAAGCTGCGGCAGATGCGCGAGGAGGCCGAGGAGACGGAGCGCCGCTGCACCGAGGTCGCCGATGCCCGCGACGGCAAGAAGACCGCGATCCTCGAAAAGGCGCAGGAGACCAAAGGCGAGGCCTCCGAGATGATGGAGACCTACCTCGGCGACGACGCCGACGGGCTCGACGGCTTCGAGTTCATGACCATGGCCGAGGCCGGCGAGGTCGGCCACTGGGCCGTGCTCAGCAAGCTGAACGAGCAGGCCGGCGAGGAAAAGATCGCCGAGCTGACCCGGTGGGCGCTGCCGATCCAGGAACGGCACTTCTCCGAGACGAAGGAATGTGCCCTGCAGCTGGCGGGCGAGAAAGACCCCTACGAGGAGTCCTGAGCCAGCCGATGGCCCGGAGCGCAGACGCCGATCGCCGCCTGGGCATCTACCTCAACGACCACCTGGCGGGGGCCGCGCTCGGCGTCGAGCTGGCCCGCCGCCTGCGGTCGAGCAATCGCGGCGAGGCCGAGTTCGGCCCGCCGCTGGCCGAGATCTGCGCCGAGATCGAAGCCGACCGCGAGACGCTGATCCGGCTGATGGAACGGCTGGAGGTCGATCGCGGCCAGGTGAAACCGGCGCTGGTGCGGCTCGGCGAGCGGCTCGGCCGGCTGAAGCCGAACGGGCAGCTGCGCGGCTACTCGCCGCTCAGCCGGGTGCTGGAGCTGGAGCTCCTCGCCTCCGGGATCGGCGGCAAGGTGCAGCTCTGGAACGCGCTCGACGAGCGCTTCGGCGAGAGCCTCGACGGCTTCGACTTCCACGCTCTCGCCGAGCGCGCCGACCGCCAGGGCCAGCGGGTCGAGGACCTGCACCTGAGCGCCGCCAATCGCGCCCTGGGCTGACGGGGCGGACCGCCTAGGCGACCGACATCGAGACCGGCCACTGGTCGGCGACGGCCTGCGCGGCGCCCTGCTCCTCGGCGAGGATCGACTCGGCGACGGCGACCGTCTCGCCGTCGCCGGCCCGCCGGGCGACGCGCGCCAGCAGCTCGTAGGCGGCGACCTCGAGGTTCTCGACCGCGTAGGCGAAGCCGGCGAGCTTGGCCGCGGTGTCGGGCTGGGCGCCGAAGAACGCGCCCCAGTTGAGGGCCCCGAGGCGAAGCGCCGCGTCCTTGATCGCCGAGGGAGTCGCCCCCCGCTCGTCGAGCCGCGTCTCGATCCGCCGCAGGTGCCCTTCGGTCTCGGCGAGATGCCGCTCGAGGACCGCCCGCAGGGCGTCGGGCACGTCCATCCCGCTCCCTTTCTCCAGCAGCTTCTGCGACTGGCCCTCGAGCGCGTGGACGTCGGCGAGGTAGGTGTTCAGGGTGTCGCCGAGGTCGTCGGGTTCGATCCGCGCCAGCGACTGCTCGACGGCTTCGTCCCAGCTGGCGGCGATCCTGCCGGCCATCTCCCGCTCCTCGTCGGCGATCGCCGCCGCCGTCGCGGCGGTCGCCTCGTCGCCGGCTTCGCGGGCGGCGATCCCCAGCAGCTCGTAGGCGGCGACCTCCATGTGCTCGTAGGAGAAGGCGTGCATCGCCAGCTTGCCGGGGGTGTCCGGCTGCGAGCGGGCGAAGAGGACCATCCCGAAGCCGCCCGCCTTGCCGGCGGCGTCCTTCAGCTTCGAGGGCGAGGCCCCGTGCGCCTCCAGGCGCTCCCGCACGCGCCGCTCCTGGGATTCGGTCTCGCCCTGGTGGCGCCGGAAGGCCTCGGCGAAGTCTCCCTCGACGAGGTCGGGCGCGCGGCGCATCTGCACCAGCGCCTGCTCCTCGATCGAGTGGACGTCGGTCAGGTACTTGACGAGCTGGGTCTGGGGATCGTTGTCAGGCATGCCCGACAGCTACCCCGGGCGGGCGATCGCCACGCCTCAGACGTAGGCGGCCTCGGCCGCCAGCAGGTGCAGGCGGACGGTGGTGCCGCGCTCGCCGGAGCGGATCTGGACCAGGTCGCAGAGGGCGTTGGCGAGCCAGAGCCCGCGGCCGCCCTTCTGGGCCACGTCCGGGCGGACGCGGCCGACGAGCTGCTCCTCGATCGTCCCCCCGTCCTCGACCTCGACGATCAGCCGCTGGTCCTGCCGCCAGAGGCGCAGGGTGCCGCTGCCGCCGCCGTGCATGACGCTGTTGGCGGCGAGCTCGCTGGTCGCGGTGACGAGGTCGGCGACAGCGAGGTCGTCCAGCCCCTCCCGGGCGGCAGCCGTGGCGACCAGGCGGCGCACCTCGGCCAGCTCTGAGACCTCGAAGGGGAAGACCTGAGCGCCGGCCGCCGGAGGCGGCAGCCGGCCAGCGAAGGCGTCCGGCGCGGGGTCGAAGGAAGGGCTCGCCTCGCACTCCCCGTGACGGCAGACGAGCGGGTGCGAGTTGGCCACCTGCTCGAGGATCTCGTCGCCGAGGGTCGCCGCGTCGTAGGGGCAGAGCAGGTCCCAGCCGGTCCCGGCGTCGAAGGCGACGTTGAGCAGGGCCTCGTGCCGGC
This sequence comes from Solirubrobacterales bacterium, assembly GCA_035712025.1. GTDB lineage: Bacteria > Actinomycetota > Thermoleophilia > Solirubrobacterales > 70-9 > VAYN01. Next base: position 10,673 of record DASTBO010000103.1, on the reverse strand, counting down.
GGCACTCCTCCAGCGCCGCGGCGCTGCGCGAGGCCCAGACCGGTTCCCCGATCCCGCGCAGCTGCTGGCCGGCGCCGCCGTCGACGAAATCCCGCCAGAGCGGGATGATCGAGGCGGGGTTGCGGCCCAGAGCCCGCATGTCGACGAAGCGAACCGCCTCCGCGTCCCCGCCCAGCTCGGCTTTCAGAACCGCGGTCTGTTCGGGCCCGACGGCGACGAGCAGGGGCTGCCCGACCTCGATTCCCTCCCGCAGGTAGGGGACGGTGCCGGCCAGGTACTCCTCGGCACCGTGGTAGATCAGAGCTCGATGTTGGAAGCCGCCGTGCCTCATTCTCTTGCGGGTGTGGGTGCAGGTCTGCTTCTGAGTTCGCTTCCCGGGTGACGCCTGTTCAAAACGAGGTTTTCTGGACTTTCCCGCTGGGTAATCAGACGAACAGCACAACGGTCACAGAGCCGGTTGTGTCTGGAGGTGCACCACTCACTTCTCACGGCGAGGCACGGAGATTGGGAGCGGTAGACGAAACCCAGGTCCTGTCGGAGGAGAAGATGAACGCCCCACAAGCATCCCCGGAATCCCCGGAGCCCCAGAGCTCGACCCAGCCCGTCACGATCCGCGGCCCTGAAATCGGGCCGGCGCTGAAGCGAGACCGGCTGCTGCAGAAAGTCCGCTCCGCCCGCAAGCGCCTGAGCCCTGCTTCCAGCCCGGTCCCGCGCCTGCGCTAGCGTCCGGCTTAAGAGGGGGCCCGCCTCAGTACCCGGGCGGCCCGGGAGCTGCCGCGGCCTCTCGGACTCGATCGCGCAGCTGTCGCTGCGAGTGGGCGGCGATCGGGATCACCGAGTCGCCGTAGCGGACGCCGCCGAAGCGCAGCCGCTGGAGGACCGCGAGCCAGGCGCAGACGCCGCGCTCGAGGACCCAGAGCGGGGCGAGCAGCGAGGAGGTCGCCGGAAAGCGCGCCGCGCCGCCGGCGCGGCGGCGACCGAGCTCGGCGAGGGCGATCGCGAGCGCTGCCGCCGCGGCGGTGCCGCGGCGCCGCGGCAAGGCGCCTTTGCGCACCCCTGGGACGGAAAAGCGCCTATCGAGCGCCAGCAGCGGCAGCACGGCGAGCCAGAGCGCCATCCGCGCCGGCAGGGCGAAGTCGTCGTATGCCTGGCGGGTGCGCTGCCCCCAGAAGTGGGCGGCGCTCGGCGGCACCCGGGCGACGTAGAGGTCGAGCGGGGCGGCGATCCTGCCGCCGGCGGCGCCGACGGTGCGGATCAGCTCCAGGTTCTCGAAGAGGACGTCGCCGTCGTAGAGCCCGATCGCCAGCAGGCACGAACGGCGCACGCCGAGGGTCCCGGGGTAGTCGCGACCGAGGCTGCGGTTCAGCAGCGTGCGGGCAGTGTCCCAGCGAGCGTGCCAGGGCAGCGCGGCGAAGTAGTTCTGCGGGCGGACCAGGTCGTGCCGGTCGAGCAGGCGCGCCATCCGCTCCAGGGCTCCCAGGTCGTAGCGGACGTCGTCGTCGGCGATCACCACCCGCTCCCGCGAGGCCGCGCGCACGCCGGTGCGGACGCCGGAGACTTTCCCCATCAGGAAGCCCTCCCCCGGGTCGGGAGGGATGTGGGTCGCGTACCGGCCCCAGGCGGCGGCGTTGGCGGCGAAGACCTCCGGCGGCGAGCCGTCGACGACGATCGTTTCGGCGCAGCGCGGCGCGATCTCCCCCAGGTAGGCGGCAAGCTCGGCTCGCTGCGCGCCGTCCCGCCAGCGGACCGGGACCAGGTAGGTGAGGTCGAGCGGCTCGCTCATCGCGGTCGTCTCGCTCAGGCGGCGACCGGGACCAGCGGCGAGCGCAGCGAGGTCTCCCCCGCCTCCCAGGCGTCCATCAGGTGGCGGGCCCAGAGCGCCTCCACCTGGAGCAGCGCCCGGGCGCCGAAGAGGATGTCGGCCGCGACCTCCGGTTCGGCCGCCGCCAGGCCGCCGGCGAGGTCCCAGGCGGCGATGTTCTCGTGGACCGCGTCGGCCTCGACGTGCTCGTCGTAGAAGTGGGTGACCTCGGGCCCGAAGCCGAGGCGGCGCAGGGCGTTGCCGTAGCGGCGGTTGGGGATCGAGGAGGTCATCTCGAAGCCGGCGAGATGGCCGACGAGAGCGCCGCGCCGGCGGCGGTGCAGCCCGAAGAAGGTAACCAGGTTCACCGTCGCCAGGGTCGCTGCCGGCCAGCGGTCGAGGTAGCGGCCGTAGGTCGGGTCGAGGCCGAGGCCCTCCATCGTGTTGGCGAACAGGGCCGAGTGCATGCGCGCGGCGCTGCCGCCGCCGTACTCGTCGAACTGGACCTCGAGCAGGGCCGCCTTCGGCCCCGGCGTCAGCCGCGGGATCGCCCAGCTGTGGGGATCCGCCTCCTTCAGCTGGTAGGCGGAACGGTGGACGACCTGCTCGAGCGCTTGCTCCAGCGTCCCCTGGCTCTCCAGGTAGCGGGAGAGCGGCGGCCCGGGGTCGTCGGCGACGATCGCCTGCAGCGCCGCCCCGACCGACTCCAGCTCGGACGCGTCGGCGGGCGGGACGAGCTCCTCCACCGCGACCTCGAAGGGCCGCTCCAGCGCCGCCCGGAAGGCGAGCAGCGAGGGGTCCCACTCCCAGGACTCCTCGACGCCGGCGATGCCGCTGTAGTGGAGCTCGTAGGCGACGTAGAGCGCGAGCTGCAGGTCCTCGTCGGCGAGCGGGTCGCCCGAGGCCACCGCCGGCTCGCCGAGACCGATGCCGGGGGCCCCTTCGAGCGCGGCGAAGAGCTCCTCGCTCAGCGGCCCGCGCGGGGACGGCAGATCGATCAGCCGCCCGGCCATGGCTCCCGCGAGCTCGGAGCCTTGAATCCGATCAGCTTGTGGGTCCCGTCGCAGAGCGGCCGCATCCGCGACTTCCCGCAACGGCAGAGAGCGATCGTCCGTCGCTCGGTCCGCAGCTCGGTCCCGTCCTGGTCGGTGACGACGAAGTCGCCCCGCACCAGGTAGGGCCCGTCGGGATACGGCGTGATCGTGGTCGCGGGCGCTGCGGGCAGGGTCGAGCGGTCGGGTGGCACGGGACACCGCTACCCCGCCCTCCCATTGCTAAATCTCTCCGACCTGGGTACGGGGAGGACATGCCCGATCAGCCGCCGCCGCTGCCGAACGAGCCCGCTTCCGGTCCCGGCGGGGGCGAGAACGGCTACGAGTCGCTTCGGGCCGAGATCTCACGGGAGATGGTGCGCCTCTACAAGGAGCTCTTCGGGCGCGGGCCGACCAGGGCCCGGACCGAGTTCGCCGGGCCGGACATCGTCATCTGCTCGCTGGAGAACACCTTCACCCCCGCCGAGCGCAGCCTGGTCGACCTCGGCGAGCACCAGCGCCTGCGCGACACGCGGATGTACTTCCAGGCGGCCACCCACGAGAGATTCACCGAGATCGTCGAGCGGCTCACCGGCCGCAAGGTGCGGGGCTTCATCAGCGGGCTCGACGCCGAGGTCGACATCTGCGCCGAGGTCTTCTACCTCGAGGGATAGGGGCGGCCTGACGGAACGACGGCCTACTGGCCGTCGCCGTCCTTCCGCTTCTCCTTGGCGATCTCGGCCGCCTTGGCGAGGCGCTCGGCCTCGCGCTCGGTCGCGGCGGCCTCCGCCTTGGCCTCGATGCTCTCTTCCTTGGCCTCCAGCTTCTCCAGCTGCGCGGCCTTCTCGGCTTTGGCCGCCGCCCGCTTCGCCCTGGCGGCGTCCTGCTTGACCTTCTCCTTCTTCTTCGCCTCGGCTTTCTTCGCCCGCGCCTCGCGTTCGCGGCGCCGCTTCTCGGCGTTGCGCTTGTCCTGCTCGGCTTTGCGGCGCGCTTCGGCGGCCGCCTCGTCGGCGGCTTCGCCGACCCGGGCCTGGCGCGCGGAGGCCCGGCGCTCCTCCAGCTCGGCCTTCTCCCGCAGCTCGTCGGCGCGCTCGCGCTCCTTCGTCGCCAGCAGGGCGGCCCGCCCTTCCTCCCGCAGCTCGGGGTCGGCGAAGAGGACGCCGGTGGCGCTGCGGGCGCCGGCTTCGGCGCGGTCGAGCAGGTGCCTGGCCTGGGAGTCGGAGCCGCCGAGGGCGCCGAAGGCGACGTCGAACGGCGCCCGCGCCACCTTCAGCGACGAGTTGAAGATCGTCTTCGGAATGGTCGGCATCGCCATCAGCTCTCCTCCTTCGGGTCGATCGCGGCGGCGGCCGCTTCGGCCCGCTCGGCTTCGCGCTCCAGCTCGGTGGCCTCGCGCTTCGCCGCTCCCTTCTCCGCCGCCGCCTCGCTGCGCTTGGCCGCGGCCCGCTCTTCGCCGGACAGCCGCTGGCGCTCGGCGGCGGCCTTCTCCACCTCGGCGCGGTTGGCCGCCTCGCGCTCCTCTTCGGCGCGCCGGCGCTCGGCCGCCTCCTCGGCGGCGATCTCGGCCGCCTCGCGCTCGGTCTCGTGGCGCTCGGCCTGGACCGCGGCGCGCTCGGCCTCGATCTCGGCCTCCCGCTCGCGGCGCTCGACCTCGGTCTCCTTGGCGGCGGCCTCCGACTCGACGTCGACCTGCACCTCCTGCAGCCTGCCCTCGCGCTGCAGGTCCTCACGGCCCAGGGCCGCGCCCGCCAGCTGCTTGGCCCGGCCGACCGCCTTGCCCAGCGGCCCGCCGGCTACTTTCTCCTGTTCGCTCAACTGATCTCCTTTCGCCTTCTCCGGATTCCTGCCGCCCAGGTACCCCGTCTGGCGAAGGGCCGAACCGGACTGAGGTCACACTCAGTAGCGAAGGACCGCGGCGACGCCCTCGGCCTCCGCCAGCGGCGCCGCCGCCTCGTCGCGCACGACCGTGACCCGGGCGCTGCTGAGCAGGGCGGCGCGAATCAACGACTCCGCCTCGTCGCCGATCCCGGCGTCGAGGACGAGGTGGTCGACGCGACCCTCGCCCAGGGCTTCTTTCGTCTCCCGCAGGCCGGCCGAGCCGCGGCTGCCGCCCCTGGCCTCCTCCAGGGCCCGCGCGACCGCGGCCCCGTCGCGCTCCGCGTCGAGCCGCTCGATCGTCGCGCCGACGAGCTCCCCGAGGCGGGCCTTCGGGGAGGAGATCAGCTCCTGCTCGCCGCCCACCGTCAACGTCGCCCTGGAGGAGTCGAAGCCCGACCTGAAGTTGTCGAAGTCTCTGGCGGGCCCGAAGACGATCGTCTCGCCGAGCCCGTCGCGCTCCAGCCTTGCCCTGGCGAGGGCGCCGCACTCGCCGAGGAAGCGCTGGCGGTTGTGGTCGAGCCGGTCGCCGAACTGGTCGTGCCCGGAGGAGCTGACGCCCTGGGCGCGAGCGGGGTTGTTGGCGCTCGGCGCCTTGCGCTCGCGCCAGTCGAGGCTGGTGATGCTGAGCTCCCAGTCCTCGAGGTCCTCGAGCATGCCGTCGGCCCAGCACAGGAGCCGCACCCGCTCTGAGGAGAGCAGGGCGACGCCGCGGGCGCCGTAGTGGCCGCAGAGGTCGAGCAGCGGTGCGACCACCGGCTCGGGGGCGAACTCGACGCAGGCCGGCGCGGCAGGCGCGGCCGCGGTGCCGAACCAGCGCTCGGCCCCCGCCTTCTCGGCCACCTCGACGAATCCCGCTTCGCCGCGGGGCGGCGGGCGCAGGTCGCCGTCCTCGAAGCGCTCGAGCAGCCGTTTCGCGGTCGCCCGCAGCGCCAGGCGACGATCGTGCTCGTCTTCGACCCGGGCCGCGAGGACGGCGTCGAGGCCGTTGCGCAGCTCGGTTCGCCAGGCGCCGCCCCGGTCGGCGGGGTCGAAGCCGAGATAGACGGAGAGGACGCCCAGCGGCGGCCGCCATTCGCTCAGCCCGCGGGCGTCCTCCAGGGTCGGTTGCGTCATCGACTGGCCTCCTCCTCGTTCGGGTGCGGTCCGGCTACCCCGCGGCGGGGTCGAAAAACCCGCACCCGGGTAGCACCGGGAGCATGGAGACCGCTCTCGATATTCCCGTGCTGGAGACCCCCGTCCCCGGGCCGCCGCAGCCCGATCCGGAGCCACCGGATCCCAGCCCGGACCCCGGGCCGCCGCAGCCGCCGACCCCGGATCCGGTGCCGCCGCGGCCCGAGCCGCAGCCGCCGGCGCCTGAGATCGCCGCTCAGCCGGCGGCGCCGGAGTAGCGCAGCGAGCCGGGCGTGTCGAGGTCCTCGCCGGTCTCCAGCAGGGTCTTCAGGCCGGAGAGGATCATCGGCCAGCCGCCGTACAGTTCGTCGTTGGCGTCGGCGCCGAGCTGGTCGTGCGTCACCCGCAGGCGGCAGGAGGTGCCGACCGGCTCGATCTCCCAGGTCACCCGCGAGGTCCCCTCCCGCTGCACCTCCTCGCTCCAGAGGGCGTCGAAGCTCTGCACCAGGCGGCGCGGCGGGTCGACCTCGAGGTTCTCGCCGCTGGCGATCTCGATCACGCCGGGAACCGACGCCTTGTACTCCGAGCCGGGGGCCCAGTCGGAGACGGTGCCGACCCCGAAGCTGTAACGGGCGCGCATCTCCTCGCTGGTGATCGCCTCCCAGAGGCGCTCCGGCGTGGTCTTGATGTAGATCTCGAACACGGTCATCGAACCGCGCCCGCCGACAACGGCGTATGCATCGTCACTCATCTTTCGTCCTCCTCGTTCTCGATCTCTCGCTTCAGCTCGCTGAGCGCCGAGGCCCAGGGCTCCGCGTACTTGCTCACCCAGCGGTCGTGGACCAGCCGGATCGGGACGGGGTTGAGGAAGTGCAGCTTCTCGCGGCCGCGCCTGCGCGTGGTCACGAGCCCCGCCTCCTCGAGCACCCTGAGGTGCTTCATCACGCCGAAGCGGGACATCGGCACTCCCTCCTCCAGGGCGCTCAGCGACTGCCCGTCCCGCTCGCGCAGGCGATCGAGCAGCTCACGGCGGGTTGGATCCGCCAGCGCCTTGAAGACCTCGTCCATGGCAAGGACGATACGTGACTGATCAGTCACATGTCAACGGCCTACCTCAAAGCGAGGAAACCATTGGTACCCATTTGACACCATTCGATGTCGTGTTTTAGTTTCTTTGAACGTTCAAGAGCACTCTCGCGATGAGGGCGCTCGCTTCTATCTCGAATGGGGAGGAATTGATGCAAGCGACGAAACGCTTGGCTCTGCTCGTCTGCGCACTGGCGCTGTTCGCCGTCCCGGCGACCGCTAACGCGACGATCACCAGCAAAACGATCGACTACGGCCCGTACACGATCCCGGCCGGCAACGGCGACCCGCACGACCACGAGAACGCGGGGATGATCACCAACCAGATCGTCACCAACATCGCCAAGCCGTGCACCGGCTGCTCGATCATCGGCGTCACGCCCGACCTCGTCTACACCGACGGGACGAAAGCGACTATCAGCCAGGGGCCGATGCTCCACCACGCGATGTTCGCCGCCCAGTCGAGCGGCAAGTCCGACGTCACCTGCGCCGGCAAAGGTCCCGGCCTGCTCGGCGAACGGTTCTTCGCCTCCGGCGACGAGCGGACCAAAGTCGACCTCCAGTCCCTCCCCTACGGCTACAAGGTCAACAGCTCGGAGACCTGGAACATGGTCTTCGACCTGATGAACTGGCAGACGACCAGCAAAACGGTGAAAATCCGGATGACCTGGAAGTACGCCACGGGCAGCGACCACACCAGCCGCGCGCCGCTGCGCCCGGTCTGGCTCGACGCCAACCAGTGCTCGCTGAACTCCTACATCTCGGTTCCGACCGGGCTCAGCGACACCCACTACGACTGGAACGCGACCTTCGGCGGGAAACTGATCGCCACGGCGGGTCACATCCACGACCACGGCGTCAACATCGAAGTCACCAACAAATCCGCCGGCGAAAGCCTGCTCTGCAACTCGGTGGCGACCTACGGCGGCGCGGGTTACGAAACCCCCGACGGGCGTAAACACGTCTCCGGGATGAACGTCTGCACCGGCAACCCGATTGCGACGATCACCAAAGGCCAGACGATCCGGCTGCACGGCATCTACAACGTGCCGGAAGGCCACCACCTGATCGACGACGCGATGGCGATCGCGATCATGTACATCGGCTAGCGAGCTCCTCGCGATCCGGCTTCGGGAGGGCGCCCGTCGTGCGACGGGCGCCCTCCCGCTTCAGGCGAGGCATCAGCGCTCGCAGCCGCGGACCGAGTCGGCCCCGACGCCGCCGCGACAGCGGTCGAAGCCGCGGCCGCCGCGCAGGCGATCGGCGCCGGCGTTGCCCTTCAGCACGTCGTTGCCGGCCGAGCCCTTGAGCAGGTCCGGCCCGCCCCGCCCGAGGAGGCGGTCGGCCCCGGCGCCCGCGAAGACGAGATCGGCCGCGGAACCGGCATTGACGTAGTCGGCGCCGCGCCCGGCGCAGACGAGGTCGCGGCCGGAGCCGGCGAGGATCCGGTCGGCGCCGCCGAAGGCGACGATCGCGTCGGGGCCGGCGGTCCCGACCAGGACGTCGTCCCCCCCGGTGCCGCTGACGTTGGCGGCGACTCCCCGACAGGTCGGTGCCCCGAGCACGCGCGTCGAGGCGGTGGCTTTGTCGTTGCCTTTGACGGGGTCTTTCTGGTCGCCCTTGACCGTCGCGGTGTTGCGGATCGTCCCCGTGGCGCGGGGGACGACGACGATCGTGATGCCGACCTGGGCGCCGCCGTAGTCGACGCCGACCGGGTCGAGCGCGCCGACGGCGCAGGTGACCTTGCCGCCCTGCACGGCGCAGGGACCGGCCGGGCCGTTGGCGGAGACGAGGTCGACGTTCTTCGGCAGGTTGTCGGTCACGGTCACCCCGCTGGCGGGATTCGGACCGAGGTTCTCGACTCCGATCGAGTAGGTGAGGCTCGAGCCGACCCGGACCGGGTCCGGGGTGTCGGTCTTGGTGATCTTCAGGTCCGCCGAGCCCGCCGGCGCCGCCGCCCCGCCGTTTGCGAAGACGAGGCCGAGCAGCAAGGCGGCGATCGGCAGCGCGATCGTGAGGCGTCTCATTCCCAGCCTTCCTTTCGGTTGCATCCTTCCCCCTTGGAACGCAGGTCGAGGCCCGGCGTCAGGGCTCGCTTTATACCCCCTAGGGGTATGCTAGGCTGAACCCATGAGCCACCCCGCCCAAAGCCTCAACTCGCTCGCCTTCGCCGCCACCGTCCACTGCCTCACGGGCTGCGCGATCGGCGAGGTGGCGGGGATGGCGATCGGCACCGCGCTCGGCTTCTCCGACCTCGGGACGATCGCCCTCGCGGTCGCCCTCGCCTTTCTCTTCGGCTACGGCCTCACCAGCCTGCCGCTGCTGCGCTCGGGGATGGCACTCGGGGCGGTCGTGCCGATCGCCTTCGCCTCCGACACCCTCAGCATCGCGACGATGGAGGTCGTCGACAACCTGATCATGCTGACGATCCCCGGGGCGATGGACGCCGGGCTGGACAGCCTCCTCTTCTGGGCCAGCCTCGCGGTCGCGCTCCTGATCGCCGGCGCGGTGGCGCTACCGGTCAACCGCTGGCTGATCGCCCGTGGCAAGGGCCACGCGGTCGTCCACCAGCTGGGAACCCACGGCTAGAGATCGACCTGACCGGAGACCAGCGTCTCGGCGCGGCCTCCGATCCAGATCGTCCCCTCCTCGTCCTGGGAGACGTGGATGCGGCCGGCGCGCTCGATCGCGGTGCCCTGGTGGGCGAGATAGGGAGCGGCGAGGCGGCCGCTGGCGAGCAGCCACTGGGCCAGCGAGGCGTTGAGGCTGCCGGTCACCGGGTCCTCGGCGGCGAGGCCGTTGACCGGGGCCCAGGCGCGGACCTCGATCGCCGCCGGCGAGCTCGGCGGGTGGAAGCCGACCGCGCCGAGGTCGAAGTCGAGCGCGCCGGGGCGCAGCTCCAGCACCCGCTCGGCGCTCTCCAGCAGGGCGACGATCCAGCCGGGGCCGTTGTCGACCCACTCGACGGCGAGCAGCTCGCCGCGGTCGAGGCCGAGGGCGGCGGCGACCTTCGCCGCGTCATCCTCCGAGGCCGGGCCCGAGCGCACCAGCGGCGGCGCCTCGAAGGCCAGGCGGTCCGCGTCGCGGCGGATCCGGATCGGGCCGGCCTCGCACTCCTGGACGATCTCGTCCTCGTGGCGCGATTCTCCCCCGCCCTGCAGCCAGGCGTGGCAGGTGCCGAGGGTCGGGTGGCCGGCGAAGGGCAGCTCCAGCACCGGGGTGAAGATCCGCACCCGGTAGTCGGCCCCCGGGCGGGTCGGCGGCAGCAGGAAGGTCGTCTCGGCGAGGTTGGTCCAGCGCGCGAAGCGCTGCATCTCCTCCTCCCCCATCCTCTCGGCGTCGTGGACGACCGCAACCGGGTTGCCAGAGCACGGATGCTCGCCGAAGACGTCGACCTGGGCAAACGGGCGGCTCATGCCGCGAGGCTATCTGGCCACGTGCAGCTCGAGCGCGTGGATCTGGCTCTGCCCGTAGGACCCCGTCTGCACCGGCCCCGCAGCGCTGATCAGGTCCCCCGGCCCCGGCAGCGGCTGCGGCCGCAGCCCGGCGCGAACGTCGATCGCCGTCAGCCCCGGCAGCGTGATCCCCTGCGGGTCGCGGATCACGAAGTGCGCGTCCCCATCCCCGTCCGGATCGACCCGCTCCACATAAACGATCCGCCCCACCGTCTCCCGGCAAGCCGGATGCCCCTCCGGACAACGCGACGGCTCGACCATCCCAGCCGCCCCCTCCCCCGCGAGTCCGCGAAAACGGTCCTCCAGGGACCG
>DASTBO010000102.1:0-16645 GCA_035712025.1 Solirubrobacterales bacterium | reverse complement strand
ACCCGCAAGGGGGAGCCGCTCAACCCCTGGACGATCCCCAACGCGGTCGGCTACCTGCGCCTCGCCGCCATCCCCGTCTTCCTCGTCCTCGCCTACGGCACCGACGACGGCACCTCGGTGCTCTCGGCGATGGTCTTCTGGGCGATCGCCGCCGGCGACTACCTCGACGGGATCCTCGCCCGGATCACCGGCCAGTACAGCCGCATGGGGGCGCTCCTGGACCCGCTCGTCGACCGCCTGACGATCCTCGCCGGCGCCGTCGTCTGCTGGGACTTCTCGCTGCTGCCGCGCTGGGCCCTGGCGCTGCTGGCGCTGCGCGAGCTGGCGATGCTCCTCCTCGCCTGGTACGGCCTCCGCCACGGGGTCGACATCGAGGTCAACTGGCCGGGCCGGATCTCGGTCTTCCCGATCATGGGCGGGATCTTCCTCGCCCTGCTCGCCCCGGGGTGGGTGGCGAGCGCGCTGCTGATCTGGGGCCTGGCGATGGCGATCCTCGCCACCGTGCTCTACGCGCAGACGGGGATGCGCGCCGTGCGCGACGCCCGAGCCGCAAGCTGACGCCCAGCCTTAGCCGAACCTTCAACCTAGGGTTGAACCTTGGCCGGGGAGGCAGCTATGATCGGCACCCGCGCAAACGGAGGCACCGCCTCCTCGAGTTAGGAGCACGATGGAGGACACCTTTCCCGATCTTGGCTCCCTCAGCGACAAGGAGCTGAAGGACATGATCGACAACCTGACGGCGGAGGAGAACGAGATCTCCTACAGGCGGCGCGTCCTGCACGGGAAGATCGACATCCTGCGCGCGGAGCTCGTCAACCGCCTGCGGCAGAAACGCGAGGCCGGCGACTCGCTGATCTCCGGCGACGACGTCGAGCAGCTGACCCAGATCCTCGCCGGCAAGGCCCAGCCCCACCCGGAGGACGAGCCCGCCGCCTGAGCGGGTCCCGCCATGGCCGTCCACTGTCCCGAGTGCGGGTTCGCGAACCCCGAGGGGGCGAACTACTGCCAGAAGTGCGGCGCCTACCTGGGCGGCCCGAAAGAGGCCGGCGACGACCCGACGACGATGACCTACCGGGTCGACGAGACCGGCGAGATGCTGCCGGTCGACATCGACGAGGTGGTCTCCGAGTCCGGCGCGGCGCTGGTCATCCGCTCCGGCGGCGGCCGCGCCGGGGAGAGCTTCAGCATCGCCGAGGAGCGGGTCAGCATCGGCCGCAGCCCCGACGCCGGCGTCTTCCTCGACGACGTCACCGTCTCCCGCAACCACGCGCTGCTGGTCCGCCGCCGCGACGGGCTCTACATCGACGATCTCGGCTCGCTCAACGGCACCTACGTCAACCGCCGCCGGATCGAGTCCCATCGGCTCGCCGACGGCGACGAGATCCAGGTCGGCAAGTACAAGCTCAGCTACCTGGAGCGCTGAGGTGGCGATCTCCTCAGGACAGACGACCCGCGCCGCCGAGGCGGGGAGCCGGCCGCGCAAGGCGCTGACGATCGGCGCCGTCTGCAAAATCCTGCAGGGCGAATTCGACGACGTCTCGATCTCGAAGATCCGCTACCTGGAGGACCAGAAGCTGCTCAACCCGCGGCGGACCTCGGGCGGCTACCGCCTCTACAGCCAGTCCGACGTCGAACGGCTGCGGACGATCCTGCGCCTGCAGCGCGACGAGTTCCTGCCGCTGCGGGTGATCCGCCAGGAGCTGGCCGCCGGCGGCGACGTCGTCCTCGGCGAAGGGGAGCGCAAGCCGGCTGCCGGCGGCGTGCGGCGGGCGATCCTCGTCGACACCTCGCGGGCCTACCTCTCGCTGGAGGAGATCGTCGAGGAGACCGGGGCGCGCGAGGAGCTGATCCGCGAGCTCGAGAACTTCGGGATCGTGCAGCCGGAGAAACGCGAGGGGAAGACCGTCTACGACGAGACCGACCGCGAGATCGTCCGCGCCGCGAACGAGCTCTCCCGCGTCGGGGTCGGGGCCCGCAACCTGCGCGTGTTCCGCTCCTCCGCCGACCGCGAGGCGAACCTGCTGGAAGCGCTGCTGGGACCGTCGCTGCGCTCGCGCAATCCCGAGCGCCGCAAGGAGGCGCTGGAAAGCCTGGAAAGCCTGGCCGCGACGGTCTCCCACCTCAAGCACCTGCTGCTGGTCCGGGACCTGCGCCGCCTGGCCGGGGAATAGTTCCCCTTCGTGGCCAGCGTGACCCGCACGCGCACCTTCGCGGCGCCCGTGGGGGAGATCTGGAAGCTCGTCGCCGATCCCTACAACCTGCCGCGCTGGTGGCCGCGCACCGGGCGGGTCGAGAACGTCGCCGGCGACGGCGGTCGCCGCACCCGTTGGACCCAGGTCCTGGAGACGGCCGAGGGGCGGGGGGTGCGGGCCGACTTCCGCTGCGTCAGCTCCGCCGAGGGCGAGCGCTACGTGTGGGAGCAGGAGTTGGAGGGGACGCCGTTCGAGCGGCACCTGAAGGCCTCGCGGGTGGAGGTCTGGCTGCGGGGAAAGGACGGCGGGACCGAGGTCGGACTGACCGAGGAGCAGGCGCTGAAGGGGATGTCGAAGCTCGGCTCGCCGCTGATGCGGCGCGCCCGCGGCGAGATGCTCGACGAAGCGCTCGACGGGATCGAGAGGGCGCTGGGGTGAGTGGCGAGAAGCTCTCGCATGGCGAGAGGAAGTCGACATGACCGCGCCGCGCCGCGACGCGAAGTGGTGGGGGTGGGGGGATCCGGCGATCGAGCCGGCGCTCGACGCCGAGGCGTTCGGCGTTCTCCGCGAGCGGATCGGCGAGCTGGAGCCGTGGCCGCTGGCCCGAGGGCTGGAGGAGATCGAGCTGCCGCCCTCCCAGGCGCTGCCGCAGGCGCTGGTCGAGGCGGTGGGGGAGGAGAACGTCTTCCGCGGCGAGGAGGACCGGCTGCGGCACGCGACCGGTCGCGGCTACGTCGACCTCGCTCGGCTGCGCAGCGCCGCCCTCGAGTCCGCTCCCGATGCGGTGGTGATGCCCCCCGACGTCGAGGCCCTGCGGCGAACGCTCGAGATCGCCGCGCGCGAGGGGGTCGCGGTCGTCCCCTTCGGCGGCGGCACCAGCGTCGTCGGCGGCGTCGAGCCGCTGCGGGGTCGCCACCAGCGCCTGATCAGCCTCGACCTGGGGGCGCTGCGCGAGGTGAGCATCGACCGTCGCTCGTCGACGGCCAGGCTCGGCGCGGGGCTGCGCGGACCCGAGGCGGAGGCGGCGCTCGGCCGCGAGGGCCTGACCCTCGGCCACTTTCCGCAGTCCTTCGAGTACGCGACGATCGGCGGCTTCGCCGCGACCCGCTCCGCGGGCCAGGCCTCGAGCGGCTACGGGCGCTTCGACGCCTTGGTCAGCTCGGTGCGGATGCTGACGCCGGCGGGGGAGATCTCGACCCTGGAGACGCCGCACACCGCCGCGGGCCCGGCGCTGCGGGAGCTGGTGATCGGCTCGGAGGGCGTCCTTGGCGTGATCCCCGACGTGACCGTCCGCGTCCGGCCGACCCCGAGCGTGCGCCGTTACGAGGCCTGGATGGCCGAGAGCTTCGAGGCGGGGGCCGAGATCGTCCGCTCCCTGGCACAGGGTCCCGGCCTGCCGGAGATCGTCCGCGTCTCCGACGAGGAGGAGACGGAAGGGACGCTGGCGCTCTCGGGTCCCCGCGGGGCGCGCGGGCGCCTCTTCGAGGGCTACCTGAGCGCCCGCCGCCGCCGCGGCGGGGCCCTCGTCATCGTCGGCTACGAGGGCGACGAGGAGTCGGTCGGGCGGCGCCGGGCGCTCAGCGTCCGCGCCCTCCGCGACGGCGGCGCCGCCTATCTCGGCCAGGCCGCGGGGCGCGCCTGGGAGCACGGCCGCTACCAGGGCCCCTACCTGCGGGACACGCTGATGGGGATGGGGGCGATGGTCGAGACGCTCGAGACCTCCCACACCTGGAGCCGCCTCGGCGAGCTGCACGAAGGGGTCGGGTCCGCGATGCGCGCCGCCCTCGACGGGCAGGGCACCCCCGGCCTCGTCTTCTGCCACCTCTCGCACGCCTACCCCGACGGCGCCTCGCTCTACTTCACCTTCATCTCCCGCGCCCGGCGCGGCGCCGAGATCGAGCAGTGGGCGGCGGTCAAGCGCGCCGCCTGCGAGGCAATCGCCGCCCACGGCGGCACGATCACCCACCACCACGCGATCGGCCGCGACCACGCCCCCTACATGGAGGCGGAGGTGGGGAAGATGGGTATCGAGGCGCTGCGGGCGCTGAAGGAGCGGCTCGACCCGGCCGGGATCATGAACCCCGGCAAGCTGTTGCCAGAGAGCTGACCGGCTCTATTCGTCTTCGCTCACGCCGACCAGAGCTCCTTCGAAGTCTCCTTCGAGCACGGGGCGTCCGATGAAGCTGTGTATGTACGAATTGTCGGTTGCAGGTCTTTCGTACAGCCGATCGTTGAACTCCACCTTGGTGATCAGGAGCTTGGTCCTGAGCCCGAGTTCCAGGTATTGCAGGGAGGCGAAGTTGGGTGACCAGGTCTCGTTCAGCCGCCGGTCCTCGCCGACGAACCAGGTAGCGAGGAGAATCATGTCGTTCCGCGAGCGCTTCTGCCAGACGACATACTGTCGATCCCCGGAGACCGGTTCGAGGCCCTCGACTCTGAGCTTGATCAAAGGCGTGCCATCGGGTCTCTTGAGGTAGCGGGCAGTGCCGCTGGCCTTGACGTTCCCAAGCGGGTGAAGAACGGCCACGGTTGGGCCTGACTGCTTGGCCGCTCTCTCAGTGGCGTCCGACGTCGAGGTAGCGCCGACGTTAGAGCTCTCGCCCCCGCCTCCGCCGCACCCAGTCACAAGTGCTGCGATGCTCAGAGCGAGAGCCGGCAGAGTCAGGCCGGGACTTCGCCCCCCAGCACTCCCTCGCCAGTACGGGTTGGTGGCTTTTGCCGTGGTCGCCGCCGCGGAACTAGTCGTCTCTGCCTGCGAGCGGTGGACAGGAGTGAAGCGCACGGGCTGAGGTCTATTCGTCTTCGCTCACGCCCACCAAGGGGCCGGCGAAGGTGCCTCTGAGGACCGGTTCGCCGATGATGTTGGGGTTCCAGGCGCCGTCTCTTTCCGAGAACTTTTCCCGGAAGTGGAGCCAGTTCTCGACTCTGGTCACGAGAATCACCTTTTTTTCGCCGGCTTCCACCGCGGCAAGGTAAACAGGGTTGGGTGCGAACTTCTCGTCGATCCGACCATCCTTTTCAGCCGGGAAGGTGGCGATGACGACCATGTTGTCCCGCGATTCCATCTGCCAGATCAAGTACTGGCCCCGGCCGACCGAAGGTTCGAGGCCCTGCAGCTCTAACTTGAACAGCGGAACTCCCGACGACTGCTTGACATAGGTGGCGGTGCCGGAGGCTTCGCTGCTTCCGAGCGGCTTCATTACGGCGACCGTGGGCCCGGTCTCCGGCTGCTCCTTCTTCGTGGCGGCGTCGACCGTGTCGTCGGAGCCGCCTCCGCCGCAGCCTGCCGCGATGCCGAGGAGTACGGCGCAGACGGCGACCGCGATCGCAGCTCGGCCAATGGTGTGGCGAAGGTCCCCGCTCATCGTCGGGGCAGCATATGGGATGAACGGAAACTTTTGACTAAACGACAGAAATCAGCGCGCTATTTCTTGGCGGCGCCGACAATGGGGCCGGTGACTTCGCCCCGCAGCACTTCGTCGCCCGTGTAGACGGGGGCCGCTTTCGCTTTGGTCGCCTTCCTCAGCGACGCTTTCAGCTGGCTTTCCTCGGTCCGGGTGATGGCGATGTCGCGGAAGGTTTCGCTCGCGAGGTAGGCGAGCACTTCGGTCGGGACTTCGACCTGGGCGCCGATGCGGCCGTCCTCGCCGACTTCGGTGGAGGCGAGGGGCAGCATTTTCTGCGGCGAAGCGGCGAGCCAGATCGTGTAGCCCTCGCCCTCTTCGGCCGGCTCCAGGCCTTCGGCAGCCACCTGCAGCGCAAGCGTGTTCTTCACCCGCCCAAAGACGGCCACCCCGGTCGCGTCGCTGTCGTCGACGGCGGCAAGGGACGCTTTCGTGACTTCCCGTTTCCCCTGTTCGGCCGCCTTCTCGAGCGCCGCCACCGTCCCCTGCTCCGAAGGGGAGGAAGCGGTCGTCGAATCACCGCCACCATCGTCTCCACCGCCGAAGAGGACAAAGACGACGAAGAGGATCACCACCGCCGCGCCCGCCAAAAGTGCCCAGAGCCCCCGTCCCTCCAGGAGCTTGATCTCTTTCCGAAGAGGAGGTCTCGGCTTCCCCTTGGGGAGCGCCGGAGGTGACGGCGTGGGCTCTTCCGGCTTCGAAATCGCCGGAGGCGGTGGGGACTCACCCGGAGGAGCCTCCCCAGCTCTTGCGACGGAGGGGGAGTCTCCACCGCCGGGCGGCTCAGGAATCGAGGGAGCGGGAATCCCTTCGGATTCCAGTGCCGCGCCCGCATCCTTGGCGCGTCTGTAGACCTCATCCGCCTCGATCCCCATCAGGGCCGAGAGATCCTCGTACCCCTGCTCGCCGCGTTGGGAGAGCAGGCGCAGGATCGCCTTCTGGTCGTCGGACAGCGCCACCGGACCGGAAGCCTATTAGGGTGCGAGGCCGTGAACGACGAGGCTCAGGTTAAGGCCGCCCACTTCGACGACCTGGTCGGCACCGAGTGGCTCAGCGACGACCCCGAGGACGCCCGCGTCCGGGTCGAGATCCGCGACGAGCTGCGCCAGCCCTTCGGGCTGATGCACGGCGGCGTGATGTCGACCCTGATCGAGAGCGTCTGCTCGCGGGCGACCTTCGGCGCAGTCCACGACCGGGGGATGGTGGCGATGGGGCAGTCGATCGACGTCAGCTTCGTCCGCCCGATCACCGCGGGCGCCGCCGAAGTCCGCGCCAAGGCCCGCCACCGCGGCCGCACCACCTGGCTCTGGCGGGCCGAGGTGCTCGACGACCAGGGCCGGACCTGCGCCCTCGCGCAGATGACGATTGCGGTCCGGCCGCGACCCGAGGGTCGCTAACCGCCGAAGCGGTTCGTGATCGGCAGGCGGCGATCCTTGCCAAAGGCCCGCGGCGTGATCCGGATCCCAGGCGCCGCCTGGCGGCGCTTGTACTCGGAGCGATCGACGAGTCGGATCACCTCGTCGACGGTCTCGCCGGGCATCCCGGCGGCGATCATCTCCTCGCGCCCCTCGTCGCGCTCGACGTAGGACTCGAGGATCCGGTCGAGTAGCTCGTAGGGGGGCAGCGAGTCCTCGTCGCGCTGGTCGGGGCGCAGCTCCGCCGAGGGGGCCCGGTCGAGGACGCTCGCCGGCACCAGCTCGCGCCCCGCGCGCTCGTTCCGCCGCCGCACCAGCTCGTAGACGAGCTGCTTTGGCACGTCCTTGATCACCGCGAAGCCGCCGGCCATGTCGCCGTAGAGGGTCGCGTAGCCGACCGACATCTCGCTCTTGTTGCCGGTCGTCAGCACCAGCCAGCCGTGCCGGTTGGAGAGCGCCATCATCAGGTTGCCGCGGATGCGGGCCTGGATGTTCTCCGCCGTCAGATCGGGCTCGGAGGGCCTGGTCGGGTCGCGCGGGACGGCGGCCTCGGGCTCGCGCAGGTAGCCGCTCAGCGCTCGCTCGTAGCCCTCCATCATCGGCTCGATCTCGATCTCGAACAGCTCGCAGCCGAGGTTGGCGGCGATGTCGCGGGCGTCCTGCTGGGTCTCGCCGCTGGAGTGGGGGGAGGGCATGACCACGCAGGTCAGCCGCTCGGGCCCGACCGCGTCGGCGGCGATCGTCGCCACCAGGGCCGAGTCGATCCCGCCCGAGAGCGCCAGCCCGACGTGCTTGAAGCCGTTCTTGCCGACGTAGTCGCGCAGGCCGAGGGTCAGCGCCTCGTAGACCTCGTCGAGGTCGGGGAGCGGCTCGGCAAGCGAGCCGGGCTCGCCGTGCGGGACCTCGCAGACCAGCAGCTCCTCCTCGAACTGGGCGGCGCGGGCGACGACGCTGCCGTCGGGCGCGGTGATCAGGCTCTGGCCGTCGAAGACGAGCTCGTCCTGTCCGCCGACCAGGTTGCAGAAGGCGAAGTAGGCGCCGTAGGCCCGGGAGCGCTCGCAGAGCATCGTCTCCCGCTCCCGACCCTTGCCGCGGTGGTAGGGGGAGCCCGAGGGATTGGCGATCAGGAGGGCCCCGGCCTCGGCCTCGGCCTCGGCGGGCGGCCCAGGCTGCCAGACGTCCTCGCAAATGGTCAGGCCGACGCCGAGGCCGCCGACCTCGATCGACATCGGCTCGGGGCCGGGGACGAAGTAGCGCTGCTCGTCGAAGACGGCGTAGTTGGGGAGGCGGTTCTTGCGGTAGACGGCCTGGATCGCCCCGTCGGCCAGCACCGCGGTCGCGTTGTGGGCGCGGCGGGCGTCGATCGGGTTGGCGACCGGCTCGGCGAACCCGACCAACGCCGTGATCCCCCGCACCGAGGACGCCAGCTCCTCGACCGCTCGCTGGTTTGCCCGCAGGAAATGGCGCTTCAGGTAGAGGTCCTCGGCCGGGTACCCGGGGATGCAGAGCTCGGGGAGGACGACCAGCTCGGCGCCCTCCTCGCGGGCGCGGCCGATCCACTCCTCGGCCTTGGACGCATTGCCGTCCACGTCGCCGACGGTGGGGTTGATCTGGGCGAGGGCCAGGCGCACTCCCCGAAGTATCTCCTTCGCGCTCCCGGGAGGTACTTTCGCCCCTCGTTAGGGTTGACCGAGCATGCGGAGCCGTCGGCGCTATCTGGTCGGGTCCACGGCGGCGCTGCTGACGCTCCTCGCCGCGGCGACCCCTGCCTCGGGGCTCGACGTCGCGCCGGCCGGCGTCGCCTCCGCCGGCCAGAAGCCCTTCCTGATGCCGCAGTCGCGGCCGACCGAAGACCGACAGCGCCCGACCGACGTCCGCGACCCCAACCGCAACGCCTACTCGGTCCCCGAGTCGCCGGCCTCGCCGGCCTGCTCCCGGCACTTCTGCGTCCACTGGGTCGACCAGGGCCTCGACGCCCCGGCCCCTGCCGACGCCGACGGCGACGACGTCCCCAACTTCGTCGAGCGGGTGCTCCGCGTCGCCGAACGCGTGCACTCGGTCGAGAACGGCCGGCTCGGCTGGCGCGAGCCGCGCAGCGATCGCCGCCAGGGCGGTCGCAACGGCAAGACCGACGTCTACCTCTCCCAGATCGGCGGCGAACTGTTCGGCTACGCGGCGCCCGACCGCGGCCAGGCGAACGGGGAGCACCGGATCCCGCGGCGGCTGCACGGCTACCTCGTCCTCGACAACGACTACAGCGCCTTCGAGTTTCCCGGCACCAAGCCGCTCGAGGACCTGCAGGTCACCTTCGCCCACGAGTACAACCACATCCTCCAGTTCGGCTACGACGCCTACCAGGACCCCTGGTTCGCCGAGGCGAGCGCGACCTGGATCGAGGACCAGGTCTACAACGGCATCGACGACTACCTGCGCTACGTCCGTCGCTGGGTGCGGCTGTGGGAAACGCCGCTGACGACCAACTCGATCAAGGAGTACGGCAGCGCCGTCTGGAACCAGTGGCTGGCGCGGCGCTACGGGCCGGAGGTCATCCGCAAGGCCTGGGCGGGCGCTATCGACGCCAAGCCGGGCGGCTTCTCGGTCGGCAGCTACGAGCGGGCGCTGCGCTCGAGCGGCCCCTCCGACTTCAGCCACGACTTCGTCCGCTTCGCCGCCGCGCTGGCCGAGTGGCGAACCGGCAGGGGATTCCGCGAGAGCCGGCTCTACCCGGACCCGCCGCGCCAGGGACGCCTGCCGCTCGGCGGCTCCCGCCTGACCCGGCTGCTGAACCACACGACCTACCAGCTGCTGCGGGTCAGCCCCCGGCGCGGTCGCGCGGTGACGGTCCGCCTGGTGGCGCCGCGGGGGACCGCCGCCGGCGTGGCGCTGGTGGGGCGGACCGGAAGCGAGCGCCACGGTCGCCCGGTCGTCCGTCTCGACTACAGGCCCGGCGGCGGCACGCTCAACGTCCGCCTGCCCCGTCCCGGCCGCTTCGCCCGGATCACGGCGGTGATCGCCAACGCCGACGCCCGTGCCGGCGGCTTCAACGTCGGCAACCTCGACTGGAACTACCTGACCGACGGGCTGCCGTTCGTGGTCAGCGGACGGCTGATCCGCTAGCCAGGGGCCGGCTGCGTCAGGAGCGCTCGGCGGCGACCGGGCCGGCGCCGTTGGCCGAGGCGGCCGCGGCCGTCTTGCGCTTCTTCGAGTCCTTCTTCGGCTTCCTGGCCGGAGCGGTTTCGATCACCTCCTGCGTCGCCGCCTCGAGATCGAGGGCGAAGCTGTCGAGGTCGGCCATCGCGTCGAAGTCGCCGATCAGGCCGAAGTTGACCTGGCCGTTGTAGGACATGATCCCGATGCAGAGGGCTTGGCGGCGGGCCAGCGGCACCATCGGGAAGATCGACTCCATCTTGCGCCCGAGCACGTAGAGCGGGAACTGCGGCCCCGGGACGTTGGTGACGACCAGGTTGAAGAAGCGCTGCGCCGGCTGCAGGCGGGCGGCCTGCGAGGCGATCGTCGAAGGGGCGAAGTCGGTCAGCTTGGTGAGGATCTCGGCCCCGACGGCCTGCCCGGAGGACTTCAGATCGCCCATCTCCGCGGTCATCAGCTGCAGCCGCTCGACCGGGTCCTCGCACCAGACCGGCAGCGGCGCCATCATCGCCGAGATGCGGTTGCCGAGCGCGCCGTGCTCCTCCTCGGCGCGGACGCTGACCGGGACCATCGCCCGCAGCTCGAGCCCGGCGGTGTCGTGCCCGCGGGCGCGCAGGTACTTGCCGATGCCGCCGGCGACGACGGAGAGGATCACGTCGTTGACGGTGCCGCCGTGGGCGTCCTTGACCCGCTTCAGGTCGGCGAGGTCGGTCTGGACCATCTGGAAGCGGCGGTGGGGGCCGATCTCGACGTTGAAGACCGAGTCGGGCGCGGCCATCCCGGCGGTGACCATCTTCGAGGTCGCGCCGACGCCCTTCAGCACCTGGCGCGGGCCGCGCAGCGCAGCGCGGAAGCCGCGGTAGATCTCCGGCGGGCTGGTCAGCCGCTCCCTCCAGGCCTGGCTGAGGAGCTGCAGGTCGGTCGGCTCGGGCCGGGCGAGCCAGGGCGGCGCCTTGTCGGGCGTGCCCGCCGGCTCGGGGTCGAGGTCGAAGAGGACGGTGGTGATGTCGACCCCGGAGACGCCGTCGACCAGGGCGTGGTGGCTCTTGCCGATGATCGCGAAGCGGTCGCCGGTCAGGCCCTCGACCAGCCACAGCTCCCAGAGCGGCTTCGAGCGGTCCAGCTGCTGGGAGAAGATCCGCGCCGCGAGGTTGCGCAGCTGCTCGTCGGACCCCGGCGCCGGCAGCGCGGTCTGCCGCACGTGGTAGTCGAGGTTCAGGTGCGGATCGTCGATCCAGACCGGACGGCCCTGGTCGAAGGGGACGAAGCGGAGCTTCTGGCGAAAGCGCGGCACCAGGTGCAACCGGGCGGCGATGTGGTCGCGGAACTCGGCATGGGTCGGCGCTTCGCCTCCGAAGACGCTGGTCGAGGCGACGTGCATGTGGGCCCCGGAGCGCTCGAGGTGCAGGAAGGAGGTATCGAGGCCGGTGAGGCGTTCGGGCTTGGTCACGAATCCATCTTCGCACACGGGTCCAGGTCCGGGTAAAGCTTCGGATAACGCCATCTAAAGCCAAATCGGCGGACGCGTTGCAGCCTTTGGAATATGTGCGTCTGCTCACATTCCCGCTCCGGACGGGTCCCTAGCGTGTTCTTTCCCAAACGAGCTAAACGATCTGCCGAGTCTTCTCGCCACCGAGCGCAGGGGAGCGGGGGACCCACTCGCCGCGGCGTTGCCGCCGCGGCCGGGGCGAATCGGGCGGCGTGCCGCCCGCAGCGAGAGCCGGTGAGACCGGCGTTTGCGAGCCCGTCAGCTAACCCCGCAGGCAGCAGAAAGCGAGCGAAGAGATGCGAAGACTCCTGCCCGCGGTGGCGGCTGCCACCGCGCTGACGATCGGCCTGACCCCGGCGGCGGCGCAGACCGAGCCCAAGGTTCATCATCAGCGGTCGCGCTCCCATGTCTCCCTGCACCTCTCGACGCACCATGTGCTGAAGGGGAACGGGCTGGCGGTCCACGGCAAGGTGCGACCGCGCGGCCGGCATCGCGTGAAGCTGGTCTTTCGTGGCCGCGACCGGGGCGTGCGCGGCGTCACGACGCGGGCGAACGGCACCTTCGCCCTGCGCTGGGTGCCGGGACGGACCGGCAGCTACGCGGTCCGGGCCTACGGCGTGCACGACCGGCGGATCGCCGCTTCGCGCAGCGCTCCCCGCGAGCTGACCACCTATCGCCTCGCCGGCGCCTCCTACTACGGCCCCGGCATCTTCGGCAACGGCGTCGCCTGCGGCGGCACCCTGCTGCCGGGGACGATGGGGGTCGCTCACAAGGCCCTGCCCTGCGGGACCAAGGTGACGCTGCGCTACCACGGCCGCACGGTCACCGTGCCGGTGATCGACCGCGGGCCCTACGTCGCCGGCCGCGACTACGACCTCACCTGGGCCGTCAAGCAGCGGCTCGGCTTCCCGGGGGTGGGGACGGTCCTGGCGACCCGTTAGGTGACTACTAGGAGGCGAGGCCGAGCCGGAGCTGGCCGGGGGTCGGCTCCGGCTCGACGATCTCGCCCGTCTCGAAGGAGGCGACGCGGACGCCGAGCAGGCGCACCGGCCGCTGCGGGTCGTAGGCGCGCAGCAGCTGCAGGGCGATCGGGCCAACCACCGCGGGGTCGTTGGTCGGCTCCTCGATCGACTGCGAGCGGGTGACGTTGGTCCAGTCGTCGAGCCGGACCTTGATCCCGATCGTGCGGCCGCTCAGCTCCCGCTTGCGCAGCCGCCGGCAGAGCTCCTCCGAGAGCTCGGCCAGGTGCCGCTCCAGCTCCGCGCGCCGGTTGACGTCGACGTCGAAGGTGATCTCGGTCGACTGCGACTTGGTCTCGTGCTCGGTGACGACGGGCGTCTCGTCGCGGAGGTTGCCGCGGGCGTGCAGCCAGGCGCCCGAGCGGGGCCCGAAGCGGTCTTCGAGCGCCGGACGCTGCCACCGCCGCAGGTCGCCGAGGGTCTTGATCCCCATCTGCTCGAGCCGAGCGACCGTCTTCGGCCCGATCCCGGGAACGAGGCCGGGGGAGTGGCCGGCGAAGCGCTCCAGCGCCTGCTCGCGCGAGAGGACGACGAGGCCGGCGGGCTTGCCGAGCTCACTGGTGATCTTCGCCAGCATCCGGCTCTCGGAGATCCCGACCGAGCAGGTCAGCTGCGTCTCGTCCCGGATCTGGGTGGCGATGCGCCGCATCGTCGCCTTGGGGGAGAAGATCCCGGTCAGGTCCAGGTAGGCCTCGTCGAGCCCGACGACCTCGACCACCTCGGCGTTTCTGCGCAGCACCTCCATCACCTGGGCCGAGGCCTCGCGATAGGCGGGGAAGTCGGGCCGCAGGTAGACCGCGTCGGGCAGCCGCCGCCGCGCCACCGCCGCCGGCATCGCCGAGTGGATCCCGGCCAGTTTCCGCGCCTCGTAGCTCGCCGTCGTCACCACAGCCCGCGGTCCCGACCCGCAGACGACCACCGGCTTGCCCTTCAGCTCCGGCCGCCGTCGCAGCTCGACCGACGCGTAGAAGGCGTCCATGTCGAGGTGGGCGATGGTCCGCTCGAAGCTCACCCGTCGATGGTAGGAGGAACCCGGGACGGGACCCATAGAGAAGCCGCCTAGACTCCAGGCGTGGCTTCTCCCGAGGCGAAGAATCTCGAGGCGATCTCCAAGGCGATCGACCAGCACAACTCGAACTGCCCGTTCCCGGCGGCGGAGGTGCGGATGAACCCGTTCGAGGTCGAGCGCCTGGGCTGGGAGACGATCCGCGGCCTGCCGGTCGTCCCCGACGGCGCGATCGGAACCGGTCGCTTCCGCATCGTCTGCTCCCGCGACCTCGAGGACGACGGCCTGGAGATCGTCGAGGCGGTCGGCAAGGAGCTCGAGACGGTGGCCCCGACCCGCAACTGATCGGCTAGACCTCGTTGTAGAAGTCCAGGCCGCTCTCTTCCATCCAGTTGATGACCTCGATGTTGAGCTGGGAGAGCTGGCCGGTCCAGATCAGGACTCCCATCGCGATCAGGATCAGGCCGCCGCTGACGACGATCGCCTGGTAGTGGCGCTTGACCACGGCGAAGGCGGTGGTCATCTGCGAGAAGGCGACGGCGGTGAGGATGAAGGGAATCGCCAGGCCGGCCGAGTAGACGGCGAGGAGGAAGGCGCCGTGGCCGGCGGAGCCGGAGAGCGAGGCCGCGCCGAGGATCGCGCCCAGGGTCGGGCCGATGCAGGGCGTCCAGGCAATCGCGAAGGCGGCTCCGGCGACCAGCGGGCCGCCCTTGCCGGCCCGCTCGAGCAGCGCTTCGACGTGCCACTCGCGGTTGAGGCGGGTGATGAAGAGGGAGCCGACGAACAGGAGGCCCATGGCGATGATCAGCGCCGCGGAGATCTTGGTCAGCAGCTCCTTGTGATCCTGCAGGACCGAGCCGATGCCGGTCGCGGTCAGCCCGAGGAGGATGAAGATCGCCGAGAAGCTGGCGACGAAGATCAGGCTCGGGCCGAGCACGCGCCGCCAGCCGGCGCTCTCCAACTCGCTCGCGGAGACGCCGCTGACCGCCGAGAGGTAGCCCGGCACCAGGGGCAGCACGCAGGGGGAGAGGAAGGAGACGACCCCGGCCACGAGGGCGGCGAAGATGCCCACCCCGGCCGCGGGATCGCTGCTGATCTCGGCGATTACCACGGGACCTCAGGTTACCCTCACGTCCGTGCCGGCCACCCAGTCGCAGCCGCTCTTCGACGCCGCCGGGACGGCCCGCCGGCTGCGCGCCTCGCCGCTCCTCGCGATCGGCCCCGCCGAGCCCGGGCCGGCGATCCGCCGCGGCTTCCTGCTCTCGGTCCCGATCGGGCTGACCCTGATCTTCGAGCTCGGTTTCGACACCGAGAGCGCGGGAGCGATCGCCACCGCCGCGCTGATCAACGGCTTCCCCGGCATGGACGCGCCGGCCCGGGCCCGCGCCGGCTGGCAGACCGCGGGGGCGCCGCTGATCGGCGTCGCCGCCGCGCTCGGCATCCTCAGCAGCCAGTCCGGACCGACCGCCGTCATCGCCCTCGGCCTGATCGGCCTCCTGGCCGGCTACTGCTTCTGCGTCTCCCTGCGACTGGCGATCCTCGGCCTCTCGGTGACGCTGGCGATGCTGATCGCCCAGGGCCTGTTCCTGCCCGCCACCGACGCCCTGCCGGCGCTCGCCTACGCGACCCTCGGGGCCCTGACTCAGGTCGCCTGGTCGCTGATCGTCTGGGTCGTACGCGACCGCGCCGCCGATGAGCCGGAGAACGCCTGGAGCGGGAGGGAGGCGGTGGCGGCGCTGCGCGCAAACCTCTCCCTGGAGTCGCAGAGCGCCCGCCACGCCATCCGCTTCGGCGCCGCGCTGGCGGGAGGGGTTGCCCTCTACTGGCTCCTCGGCATGGACGACCACGGCTACTGGATCCCGCTGACGATCCTCTTCGTGATGCGCCCCGAACGCGACGAGACCGACCATCGCCTGATCCTGCGCGCCGTTGGCACCGTCCTCGGCTTGATCCTCGCCACCGCGATCGCCGAGGCCCTCGGCGGCGACGACCTGGCGGTCGGGGTCGTCCTCACCGTCGCCGCCGCTCTCAGCTTCGGCCTGCTCACGGTTCAGTACGCGCTGTTCACCGCGGCGATCACCACCTTCGTGGTGGTGATCAGCACCGCGGTCGGCGAGCCGGCCTTCCGCGCCGTCGACGAGCGCGCGACCGGCACCGCGCTGGGCATCGCGATCGCCTTCCTGGCCTGGCGGTTTTGGTCGAATCCCGCCGGCACGGTAGATTTGGCCAGTCAGCCAAACATGGGAGGAGCGAGGAGTTGAGCAACAAGACCTATGTGATCGGGGTCGGGATGACCAAGTTCGAGAAGCCCGGCACGAAGGAGGGCGACTACCCCGACTGGGCCAAGGAGGCGGGGGACAAGGCGCTCGCCGACGCCGGCATCCCGTACGAGGACGTCGAGCAGGCCTACGCCGGCTACTGCTACGGAGACTCGACCTACGGACAGCGAGCGCTCTACCAGCTCGGGCTGACCGGGATCCCCGTCGTCAACGTCAACAACAACTGCTCGACCGGCTCCTCGGCGCTGTTCCTGGCGCGGCAGGCGGTCAAGGGCGGCGTCGCCGACTGCGCCCTGGCGCTGGGCTTCGAGAAGATGGAGCCGGGCAGCCTCGGGGTCAAGTACACCGACCGCACCAACGCGCTCGACAAGCATGCGATGCGGATGTTCGAGATCCGCGACCCGGAGCAGTCGCCGCCGGCCCCGCAGATGTTCGGCAACGCCGGCCGCGACCACATGCAGCAGTACGGCTCGACCCCCGACCACTACGCCTGGATCGGCTGGAAGAACCACAAGCACTCGGTCAACAACCCCTACGCCCAGTTCCAGGACGAGTACACGCTCGAGGACATCAAGGCGGCGAAGATGATCCACGACCCGCTGACCAAGCTGCAGTGCTCGCCGACCTCCGACGGCGCCGCCTGCGCGATCGTCGCCTCCGAGCGCTACGTCGACGAGCACGACCTCTGGGGCAA
>DASTBO010000101.1:0-6869 GCA_035712025.1 Solirubrobacterales bacterium | reverse complement strand
CTCAACATCGAGCCATTGGCGAGATGTGTCTGGAGGAGGACCCCCCGCCCCCTCTAACGCTTGTGGAACGCGCGACCTAAGCCGCCGCGCCCTCCTTGGCGGGCACAAGCCCGCGCTGCTCGAGGTAGGCCAGCAGCTTCTCGGCCGACTCCTCGGGGGTCTCGCTCTCGGTGTGGCAGACGAACTCCGGATTCTCCGGGGCCTCGTAGGGGTCGGAGACGCCGGTGAATTCCTTGATCTCGCCCGAGAACGCTTTCGCGTAGAGACCCTTGACGTCGCGCTCGGCGCAGGTATCGACCGAAGCCTCGACGTAGACCTCGACGAAGCGGTCGCCCATCAGCTGACGAGCCTCGTCGCGGATCTCCTTGTAGGGGGAGATCGCCGCGGTGATCACCGGCACGCCGTTGCGGCTGAGCAGGTCGGCGACGAAGGCGATGCGGCGGATGTTGGTGTCGCGGTCCTCCTTCGAGAAGCCGAGCCCCTTCGAGAGGTTTTCGCGAACGACGTCGCCGTCGAGGATCTCCAGCTTCGAGCCGCGCTCGCGCAGGTGACCCTCCAACACTCGGGAGATAGTCGTCTTGCCGGCCCCGGAGAGCCCGGTGAACCAGAGAGTGAAGCCCTTCTCACCAGCCATGCTTTGTCAGTCCTCCTTGTAAGCGTCGATCAGGATGTCGGCGACCTCGTCGCGGGAGAACTCGTGCGGCGGCCTTTCGCCGTTGCCGAGCATCTCGCGGACCTTGGTCCCGGATAGGAACAGGCGCGCGTCTTGGTCGTGGGGGCAGGTCTTGTTCGAGGCCAGACCCTCGCACTCGTTGCACCAGAAGGTGTGCTCGAACATCAGCGGCTCGATCCCGAGCTCGTCGACGTCGATCGTGTCGAAGATCTTCTGGGCGTCGTAGGTGCCGTAGTAGTCCCCGGCGCCGGCGTGGTCGCGGCCGACGATGAAGTGCGTGGCGCCGTAGTTGCGACGGACGATCGCGTGCAGGATCGCCTCGCGCGGGCCGGCGTAGTGCATCTTCGCCGGCTTGACGCCGAGCACGACCCGGTCCTCCGGGTAGTAGTTCTCCATCAGCACCTCGTAGCAGCGCATCCGCACCTCGGCGGGGATGTCGCCCGCCTTGGTCTTGCCGATCAGCGGCTGGATGAAGAGACCGTCACACGTCTCCAGGGCGGCCTTGGTCAGGTACTCGTGGGCCCGGTGGATCGGGTTGCGGGTCTGGAAGGCGACGATCTTCTTCCAGCCGCGCGCCTCGAAGTCGGCCTTGTGCTCGGCCGGCGTCTTGTAGCGGCGCATGAACGCCTCGTCGTGGTCGGGCAGGGCGTCGACCTCGATCGGGCCGGCCAGCATGCGGTTGCCCTCCTCGTAGATCGCGGCGACGCCCGGGTGGGCCTCGTCGGTGGTGCCGTAGACCTGCTCGGCCTCGCGCTTGACGTCGCGCTCCCAGATCTCCTCGACGGTGAGGCGGCCCAGCTTCTTGCCTTCGTCGGAGGAGAGCTCGACGACGTCGCCGACCTCGCACTCGAGGTCGCTTGCCAGGGTGATCGGGATCGGCCAGTAATCGCCGTCGACGGTCCGCATCTCGCTGCAGACGCGCTCCCAGTCGGCGGAGCCCTGGAAGCCGGTCAGCGGCGCGAAGCCGCCGTTGCCGATCATCTCGAAGTCCGCCGTGTGGCGCTCGGAAAGGGTCAGGGACAGCTCAGCCATCGTCTCGCTCATCTCACCTATCGATTCGGGGGAAGGGGTCTTGGGTCAGGGGCGGCTTGCCGGCAGCCGCTAGTTGATCCCGCACTCGGTCTTTGCCAGGCCGGTCCAGCGGCCCGCGCGCAGATCCCCACCCGGTTCGACCGGCTGGGTGCAGTGGGTGCAACCGATCGAGGGGTAGCCACGATCGTGAAGCGGGTTGTACGGGAGGTGGTGCTCACGGATGTAGTTCCAAACGTCGCGCTCGGTCCAGTCCGCGAGCGGGTTCAGCTTCCAGAGGTTGAAGCGCTTGTCCCAGCCGAACTTCGGCGTCTTGGAACGGGAGCTGGAGTCTGCCCGGCGGACGCCGGCGACCCAGCAGTCTACGGAAGACAGCGCCCGGCGCATCGGCTCGACCTTGCGGATTCCGCAGCAGGCGTCGGGGTCGCGGTTCCAGAGCTCGGGCCCGTGCTCGGCCTCCTGCTCGGCGAGGGTCAGGTTGTGGTACTTGTCGAACTCGATCCCCAGCGCCTCGGCGAGCCGGTCGCGGGTCTCGTAGGTCTCCTCGAAGAGGACGTCGGTGTCGAGGTAGAAGAAGCGCGCCTCGGGGTTGATCGAGCTCGCCAGGTGGGCGGTCACCGAGCTCGTTTTCTGGAACGAGCAGGCGATGTAGTGGTCGCTGCCGAAGTTCTCGAACATCCACGCCAGCGCCTCCTGCGCGGTGCTCTCCTCCAGCTCAGCGGCGATCGCCTCGTGGTCGAGGTCGGCCGGTGTGGGCACGGTGCCGGAGAGGGTGACGGGGGGCGGCTTCATCGCGCGGCGCGCGCTAGATCGCGCACTCCCCCTCTCCCCGCACGACCTCGTACGGGCTCGATCGGTTCCAGTCGATGAACTGCTCCATCGTCTCGAGGCTGAACTCGGCCGGGAGCGTCAGCTCCTTGACCGCCGCTTCGAACGGCTCGGCGCCGACGCGCTCGGCGAAGGCGTTGAACTCCTCGCCCTCGTTGCGGTCCCCCTCGTAGAGGTGGATCCAGCGCTCGACGGCCTCCGGCACCCGTTTGGCGGGCAGCCGCGATTTGAGCCGCTTGCCGAAGGCGACCGGGCCGCCTTCGAAGTTGCCGCCGATGTGCGGGATGTAGGCCGGCATCTGGCGGCCGTTGACTTTCAGCGAGGCGCCGTAGAAGCCGATGTTGGCGATGTGGTGCTGGCTGCACCCGTTGGGGCAGCCGCTCATTTTGATGTGGATGCTCTTGGTCAGCTCGTCGGTGATCTGCATCGAGGTGACCCGCTCCTTGATCGCCCGGTTGAGGCCCATCGAGGAGGTGATCCCGAGTTTGCAGCTGTCGGTGCCGGGGCAGCTCACCGTGTCGGTGATCTCGCGGGCGCCGGCCTCGTCGAGGCCGAGGGCGCCGAGGCGCTCCCAGACGTCGTAGAGGGCCTCGTCGCGGACCCAGCGCAGGACGAAGTTCTGCTGCACCGTGCTGCGGGCGGCACCGCCGGTGAACTCGCGCATGATCTGGCCGAGGCCGCGGAACTGCTCCGGGGTGAGGTCGCCGCGGGTGACCTTGACCTCGACGGTGGAGAAGCCCTCCTGGCGCTGCGGCTCGACGTTGCCGGCGAGGAAGCGCTCGAACTCGGTCCGGTCGCCGTTCGGCGAGGACGGGGTCAGCGGCGGCTCGGGGGCATTGGCCTCCTCGTCGACGCCGAAGCTGAGGCGCTCGACCAGCCCGGGGCCGAATTCGCGCTCCTGCACCCAGTCGCCCTGGAGCTCCTCGTCGACGAGCTCGCGGAAGGCGTCCATCCCGATCTTGTCGACCAGGACCTTGATCCGGGCGCGGGCGCGGTTTACGCGCAGCCAGTCCTGGCGGTCGAAGATGCGGAAGACGGCCTCGGCGACCTTGAGGTAGTCGCCGTTGTCGGCCTCGACGAACTCGTAGAGGGTCGGGGCGACGCGGGCCATGATCGAGGTGCCGCCGCCGACCTGGACCTCGAATCCCTTGACCCCGTCCCTTTCGCGGGCGAGGAAGGCGATGTCGTGGATTTCGGTGATCGAGCGGTTGGAGTCGGAGCCGTCGAAGGCGGTCTTGATCTTGCGCGGCATCAGCTGCGTCGTCGGGTGGCGGACGAAGTAGCGGACGTAGGCGGTGCCGTAGGCGGTCGGGTCGAAGATCTCGTCGTCGGCGACGCCGGCCCAGGGGTCGCCGGTGACGTTGCGGACCGTGTTGCCGCAGCCCTCGCGGGAGGAGAGGCCGACCTCGGCGATCTCCCGCAGCAGCAGCTCGGTGTCGCGCAGCGGCACGTGGTGGATCTGGATGTTCTGGCGGGTGGTGATGTGCCCCTTGTTCAGCGGCGCGTACTTCTCGACGACGCTGGCGAAGGTGTCCATCTGCTCGGGGGTGACCCCGCCGAAGGGAAGCTTGATGCGGATCATCTGGACGTCGGGCTGGCGCTGCCCGTAGACGCCCTGTTTGAGGCGGAAGCCGATGAACTGGTTCTCTTCCAGCTTGCCGGAGAGGAACTCCTCGGCTTCGTTGTCGAAGTCGTCGAACTCGCGCTCGATGACGGGGATGACGTGGCCGGGGACGTTCTCGTAGGTCTCAGGGTTCGTCAGGGTCCCGACCCGGCCCTTGCCCCGCTGCTCCTTGTTCTCTGCGACGGCTACCTCCATGCGGGAAAGGTAGCAAACCCGATTGGGATTCAGGTATTTAATTTCCTGACCGGTTGCTCAGGAGGCGCAGAGCCAGTCCTGGAGCCAAAAACCGCCGGTCAGCTATGGGAGGGTTTGTTCTGCGCCTGGAGGATCGCCGCGGCCTCGCCGGAGTCGGCGACGTAGCCGCCCTCCGGCTCGAGCGGAAGCTCTCCCTCGCTCCAACCGACGATTCCGTCGCTGAGCTTGACCGCGTCGTAGCCGGCCTCGGTCAGGGCGTCGGTGGCCATCGAGGAGCGGTTGCCGCCGCGGCAGTAGACGACGACGGGCCGGTCGCTGTCGATCTCGTCGAGGCGCTGCGGCAGCTCCGGCAACGGCACGTGGACGGCGCCGGCGATCCTCCCGGCCTCCCACTCGTGGTCGGCGCGGACGTCGATCAGCTGCGCGCCCTCGACGACCAGCTTGCGAGCCTCCTCGCGCGAGACCTCTTTGATCTCCCCCTGCGGTGCGTCTGACATCAGTCGATCTCCGTTCCCTCGATCAGGAATGCAACCCGGACATGGGCTCGGTACTCGTCGAGGTTCTCGCCGCGGATGCCGGTCGAGACGATGTCGACGGCGCGGATGTTGCGAAGCGAGCCCTGGGCCTGCAAAAGCGCCTGTTTGGCGGCGTCGTCGGTGGACGTCTTGGAGCTGCCGACCAGCTCGATGATTTTCACGACAGCCATGCGGATCCTCCTCGTAGGTCCTCGATCGTCTCCTTGGCGCCGACCCCCTCGAGCAGGGCTGCGCGCTGCCAGGCGGGCGCCTGCGACCGCTCTGGTGCGGGGCTCGAAGAGAACTCCGCCTCGAACTGCGCGATCGCGGCGGCGACCGCGGCGGCCTCGTCCCCTTCTGCGGTCTTCCGTGCCATGCCGCCAAGCCTAGTTCAACCGGGAAGCAGCTCGGTGCGGCGGCGGTCGAGGAGGGTGGCGAGGTTGCGCATCACCGCCTCCGGTTCGCGATCCAAGCGCGGCTTCGTCACTCGGATCATCTCGACCCCGATCAGCTTCAGCTCCTCCTGGCGCACATGGTCGCGCTCGAAGGCGGCGCGGGTGCCGTGGGTCTCGTAGAGGTCGAGTTCGACCGCGAAGCGGAGGTCCGGCCAGTAGGCGTCGAGCTCGTAGCCGCCGTAGTTGAAGTTCATCGAGGGGGCCGGGAGACGGGTGGCGATCACGAGCCTTCGGAATTCCTTCTCGAAGCGCGAGCGGGTGAAGCTCGGGTCGGGCTCGTAGAGGGCGAGCGCGCGTCGAAGCCGGCCGCGGCCGCGATGACCGCCGGCGCGGTCGAGCACGTCTTCGACCGCGTGGAGGTCGAAGAGCCCGAGTTCTTCGGCGCGCTCCAGCAGGCGGTCGATCTGGTCCGGTCTGGCCCGGATCGCGAGGTCGAGCAGGGTCCGCGGCACCGACGTCACCGGCATCCCTTCTCGCTCCCGACGGTCCTCCGGCGCGAGGATCGACGAGAAGTGCACCCGGAACCCCCGCTTCGCCCGCCGCCGGATCGGCGCCGTGACGTCAACCGTTTCCGGCGCGAACCGATAGAGCCCCCAGAGGTAGGCGGCCGACCCGTGACTGGCGACCGCCGGCCAAACGACCTCATCGACCTCGTTCGCTTCCGCTCCCAACACGGCAGCCCAACACCACCCATGCCAAGTCAACCGCCGATGCCCGACTGCGTAGACGCCCTGGTGAACTCGATGCAACCGACCCGCCGCGGCCCACCCCAAGACCGTGTTTTCGGCGAAGCCCAGATCGATGAGCTGCTTCATGGACACGACACCGTGCTGACGCGTCGCAACGTCCCCTAGCGCCCAATCAGCACGCGGCGTTCGTCCTTTCCCCGGCATCGAGGGGGAAAGGACGAACGCCACCCAGGTTCTCCCCCCGCGGCCCCGTCCCTCGGGGGGCGCTTGTCGGCTATTGCGGCTTCAGCCGTGGAGGCCGGGGACGGGGGTGCCGTGTTTTACGAAGGCGCAGTTGTAGGGACTGGGGTCGAAGGAGTCGGTGATCGCGCGGCCGGCGGGTTGGCCGGTGCCCTTCGTTTCCCTGATCTGGGGCTTGCCGTTCTTGCCTCTGACCTTGATCTGGCGGGGGGGTTCGCCGCGGCCGCACTGGATCGAGAAGTCCTTGACCCCGTCGCGGGCGTCGATGATGTCGTCGCCGCCCATGCCGTAGAAGCGGTCCTTGCCGGGCTGGCCGAGGAGCGAGTTCTTCTGGCCGTCCCCGATCAGGGTGTCGTAGTCGAAGGAGCCCTCCATGTCCTCGTTGGAGTCGTCGAGGCGGACCGGCTTGCAGTGGCGGACTGTGTCGATCCAGGCTTTGTCCTGGGGGAAGGAGATGATCAGGGTGCCGGGATGAGCCTGCGTCTCGGCGAAGGAGGCGTCGTCGCGGCCCGGCCCGCCGACGATCGCGCCGCCGGCGCAGCCGCCGCCCGCCGCCATCAGGTCGCCCTCGGGGCCCCCGTAGATGAAGGTCGGCCCCGGCAGGCCGCCGACGAGGCCGTC
>DASTBO010000100.1:0-4588 GCA_035712025.1 Solirubrobacterales bacterium | reverse complement strand
GGAAGGGGGTCGATCTCGTTTCGGCGGCGATCGGGGCGCCGACCGAGGAAACCCGCACCAGCGACAACCTCGAATTGCTCGAATGGGGCTTCTCCCAGTACCGCCAGCGCTTCCCGGTGCGGCGCGGGCAGGATCTGGCCGAACCGGGCATCCGCTACTCCGGCGGCAGCCTGCCGCTGCGCGCCGAACGCTCGCTGCAGGTCGGGGTCCGCCGCGGCCAGAAGCTCGACCTGCGGGTGCGGGCGCCGGGCGAGGTGGAGGGGCCGGTCGCGCGCGGGGCCGTGCTCGGCCGAGCGGTCGTCTACGTCGACGGGCGCCGCGCCGGCGCGGTGGCCCTGCGCGCCAGCCGCGCCGTGGCGGAGGCCAGCCACTTCGACCGCGTCCGCGCGACCGTCGCTGACAACTCGATACCTATCGGAATCGCGGCGTTCGTGATACTCATCTTCGCGCTGGCGCTCCTGCGCCGGCTGACCCGGAGACACGATGTCGGGAGCTGACTTGGGGGTGAATGCCCAGTGATCCTCACGGTTACCTTGAACGCGGCGATCGACCGCACCGTCGCGGTCCCGAACTTCCGCCTCGGGCGGCGCCATCGCGCCGTGGAGAGCCGCACCGTGGCCGGCGGCAAGGGCATCAACGTCGCCCGCGCGCTGAGCCTGCTGGGCCGGCCCGTGATTGCGACCGGGTTCGTCGGCGGCCCGACCGGGACGCAGGTGCTCGAACAGCTGCAGTCCGAATCGGTGCTGACCGACTTCACCCCGATCGCCGCCGAGACGCGGATCAACCTGGCGGTGATCGACCCGACCTCCGGCGAGCAGACCGAGATCAATGAGCGCGGGCCCGCGGTCAGTCCCGAGGAGGTCAAGCGGCTCTTCGACCGGATCGCCTACCTCGCCGGCGGCGCCAAGATCTGCGTCCTTGCCGGCTCGGTCCCGCCCGGCGCCGGCGACGACCTCTACGCGCGTCTGGTCGACGACCTCACCCGCCGCGGCGTCCCGGTCGTGCTCGACGCCGAGGGGGAGGCGATGCTGGCGGGGCTGCGGGCCGGGGCCTCGATGGTCACCCCGAACGAGGCCGAGGCCGAGGAGCTGGTCGGGCAGGAGTTCGCCGACCGCGGCGATCTCGCCCAGGGGCTGCTGGAGCTGGTCCGCCTCGGCGCCGGAGAGGCGGCGATCACCCGCCCGGACGGCTGCGTCGCGGCGGTGGGCGAGGGCAACTCGCGGCGGCTGCTGGAGGTCCACACCGAGCCGCTGGAGCCGGTCTCGACGGTCGGCTCCGGGGACGCCTTCCTCGCCGGCTACGTCGCCGCCCGCTACGAGGGCCGCTCGCCGGAGGACTGCCTCGCCTACGGGGTCGCCTGCGGGGCGGAGTCGACGCAGCATTTCGGCGCCGGCACCGTCGACCGCAATCAGGTCGAGCGCCTGCTCGGCGAGGTCTCCGTGCACGATCTGGAGGTCCCCGCCGAAGTGTAGGCTGGCTTATTCAACGCCACGCCTTGGAGGACTAACTTGGAAATCGAAATCGGCCGCGGCAAGAAGGGCCGCCGCGCCTATGGATTCGACGACATCGCGATCGTCCCTTCCCGCCGGACCCGCGACCCCGACGACATCGACGTCAGCTGGACCCTCGGTCCCTACCGCTTCGAGATCCCGCTCGTGGCCTCGGCGATGGACGGCGTCGTCTCGCCCGACACCGCCGTCCTCGTCAACGAGCTGGGCGGGCTCGGGGTGCTCAACCTGGAGGGGATCTGGTCCCGCTTCGAGAACGCCGAGGAGAGGCTGGAGGCGATCGCCGCCGCGCCCAAGCATGAAGCGACGCGGTTGATGCAGGAGATCTACACGGAGCCGGTCAAGGCGGAGCTGATCGCCAAGCGGGTCGCGGAGATCAAGTCCCGCGGCGCCGTCGTCTGCGGCTCGCTCACGCCGCAGAAAGTCCGCGAGTACTACGAGGTGGCGGTCGAGGCCGGCCTCGACATCCTCGTCATCCAGGGCACGGTGATCTCGGCCGAACACGTCTCGACCACGGTCGAGCCGCTGAACCTGAAGCAGTTCATCGCCGAGGTGCCGGTGCCGACCGTGGTCGGCGGCTGCGCCTCCTACTCGACCGGGCTGCACCTGATGCGGACCGGCGCGGTCGGCGTCCTCGTCGGCGTCGGGCCCGGCGCCGCCTGCACCACCCGCGGCGTGCTCGGGATCGGCGTCCCGCAGGCGACGGCGATCGCCGACGTCGCGGCGGCCCGCGCCCAGCACATGCTGGAGACCGGCGAGTACGTCAACGTCGTCGCCGACGGCGGCATGCGGACCGGGGGCGACGTCTCCAAGGCGATCGCCTGCGGCGCCGACTCGGTGATGATCGGCTCGCCGCTGGCGCGGTCGAAGGAGGCGCCGGGTCGCGGCTTCCACTGGGGGATGGCGACCTTCCATCCCTCGCTGCCGCGCGGCACCCGGGTCTCGACCAAGCAGGACGGGACGATGGAGGAGATCCTCCTCGGCCCGGCCAAAGAGAACGACGGCACCTTCAACCTGATGGGGGCGCTGAAAACCTCGATGGCGACCTGCGGCTACGAGGACATCCGCTCCTTCCAGCGGGCCGAGGTGATGGTCGCCCCGGCGCTGATGAGCGAGGGCAAGAAGCTCCAGAACGAGCAGTCGGTGGGCATGGGCTCGAACGGGCGTGCGGCCGTGTCGACTGGAGTGGCCGTCTCGGATGACTGAGCAGTCCGTGGCAGACGTCCGCGAGCAGCCGCTCGCGGACGCCGCGCGGGCGGTCGAGGAGGTTCTCGTCCTCGATTTCGGCGGGCAGTACTCGCAGCTAATCGCCCGGAGGATCCGGGAATGCGGGGTCTTTGCCGAGCTGCTGCCGGCGAGCACGTCCGTCGAGAGAATCAAGGAGCGGAAGCCGAAGGGGCTGGTGCTCTCCGGCGGGCCGGCTTCGGTCTACGAGCCGGGGGCGCCGAAGTTCCCGACGCAGCTGCTCGATCTCGAGATCCCGATGCTGGGCATCTGTTACGGGATGCAGGCGATGGTCCTGGCGCTCGGCGGCAGGGTCGAGTCGGCGGAGACGGGCGAGTTCGGCCGCACCGATCTGGTCCTGCGCGACGGCGGCGGCAAGCTGCTCGGCGGCCTGCCGGAGGAGCAGAGCTGCTGGATGAGCCACCGCGACGCGGTCTTCGAGGCTCCCGAGGGGTTCGCCGCCCTGGCCTCGAGCCCGAGCTCGCCGGTCGCCGCTTGCGAGCTGCCCGATCGCGGCCTCTACGGGATCCAGTTCCACCCCGAGGTCGTCCACACGCCCTACGGGACCGAGATCCTGACCCGCTTCCTGCGCGACGCCGCCGGCTGCGTCGAGCAGTGGTCGCCGCAATCGGTGATCGCCGAGCAGGTCGAGAAGGTCCGGGCCCAGGTGGGGGAGGGGAAGGTGATCTGCGGCCTCTCCGGCGGCGTCGACTCCTCGGTCGCCGCGCTGCTCGTCCACAGGGCGGTCGGCGACAAGCTGACCTGCGTCTTCGTCGACCACGGCCTGATGCGGATGAACGAGGCCGAGCAGGTGGTCGAGGCCTTCGGCCAATTCGGAATCCCGCTCGTCCACGTCGACGCCGAAGATCGCTTCCTCGCCAAGCTCGCCGGGGTCGACGACCCGGAGACGAAACGGAAGATCATCGGCGCCGAGTTCATCCGCGTCTTCGAGGAGGAGGCGGCGAAGCTCGAGGACGTCAGCTACCTCGTCCAGGGCACGCTCTACTCCGACGTGATCGAGTCGGGCGGCTCCGACCACGCGGCGACGATCAAGTCCCACCACAACGTCGGCGGCCTCCCCGACGACCTCGAATTCGAGCTGGTCGAGCCGCTGCGGATGCTGTTCAAGGACGAGGTGCGGGCGGTCGGGGCCGAGCTGGGGCTGCCCGAGCGGATGGTCTGGCGCCAGCCCTTCCCGGGGCCCGGCCTCGGGATCCGGATCGTCGGCGGCGAGGTGAACAAAGAGCGGCTCGACATCCTCCGCGCCGCCGACGCGATCCTGCAGGAGGAGATCCGCGCCGCCGAGCTCTACCGCCAGCTCTGGCAGTCCTTCTGCGTCCTTCCCGTCGTCCGCTCGGTCGGCGTCCAGGGCGACGGCCGCACCTACGCCTACCCGATCGTGATCCGCGCCGTCACCTCCGACGACGCGATGACCGCCGACTGGGCCCGCCTCCCCTACGACCTCCTCGAGCGCGTCTCCAACCGCATCATCAACGAGATCCGCGACGTCAACCGCGTCGCCCTGGACATCTCCTCAAAGCCCCCGGCGACGATCGAGTGGGAGTAGGCCCGCGGTCTAGTGGGGAGGGGCGGGGCACCCCCGTCCGGAGCACCTCCGCCGAGAGATTGGTCACCGGCTGACCGCAAGCGTCTCCGGCTCGGCTCCATGCTGAGTACCGGCCGGGGGTACCCCGCCCCTCCGTGCGACCGCGTCTTAGAAAGCTGTTCTCACGCGAGACCGCTCGATCGCGATGGTTCGCGACCTCCTGTGGAGCCGTCAGCTCAAAGCTCTTGTGAAGAGAGTGTTGGTGGGGGTCCCTGGGTACTCAGCATGGAGCCGAGCCAACTGCTCCTGA
>DASTBO010000099.1:0-4912 GCA_035712025.1 Solirubrobacterales bacterium | reverse complement strand
GGCGTGAACGGTTGTTCAAGGCTCGCCCGTCGCCACGCTGCAGGGACCTGGTGCTCTTGGTAGTCGCTGGGGCCCGCACAGCTTCGCCGGCGCCGCCTCAGCCGCCGCGACGAAGGAGGCGGTGATCTCCGGCGTGACGGGCAGGACGAGCACCCGTCCAGAGCCGCGGGCGTCACCGGTGCACCCGGTAGCGGAGCGTCGTGAGCGGTGCGAAGATGCGATCATCTCGTCCTAAGGCTGGACTCGGACGGGCGCGCCTCGCGTCGGGGTCAACCCCAAGCGTGCCCCTAGACTGTGGTTCTGAGGGCTCTCGGATTGGTCGTGATGGCGACGGCGAGTGTCGTTCCTTCGGGCGGAACCAGCTTGCTGCTGGAGCGCGAAGTCCAGGTCGCGGCGCTGCGGACCCTGGCCGATGCCGCCCGGAGCGGCGGCGGGCGGTTCGTCGTCATCGAGGGCACTGCCGGCATCGGAAAGACGCGCCTGCTCGCTGAGGGGCGCGCGATTGCCGGGTCGGCGGGAATGCGGGTGCTCGCGGCCCGCGGCGGCGAGCTTGAGGGCGAGTTCGCCTACGGGATCGTCCGGCAGCTGTTCGAGCCGCTGCTCGCGGTCGTCTCGCCGGATCTCCGCGCGGAGCTGCTCTCAGGGCCTGCCGCACTCATCGCGTCGCTGTTGGGAGCCTCGCAGCCCGCCGGTTCCCGGGACGCGGCCGCAGAGGGGTCCTTCGCGATCGTCCACGGCCTCTACTGGCTCGCGGCCAACGTGGCCTTGCAACGGCCGACGCTGCTGGCGATCGATGACCTGCACTGGGCGGATACTCCCTCCCTGCGGTGGCTGCTGTACCTGACGCGCAGGCTGGAGGGAGTGCCGCTCCTGGTCGTCGCGGGGACCCGGCCGCCCGAGGGCGAGGGCCACAATCCCACGCTTGTCGCCGAGCTGATCGCCGACCCGGAGGTCGCCGCGATTCGCCCCGAGCCGCTTGGTCGTGCCTCGATCGCGGTGCTCGCGCGCGAGCTGCACGGCCTGGAGCCGGACGAGGCCTTCTGCGCCGCGCTCGAATCGGCGACCGGCGGCAACCCACTCTTCGTCGGCGCGGTGCTCGACGCGCTCGCGCGGGAGGGAATCAGCCCGACCGCCGAGCACGCGGCGCGTCTACTGGAGATCGGCGCCCAGGGCGTTTCTCGCGCCGTTGGGCTTCGCCTCGCTCGGCTGCGGCCGGCGGCGCTGGCCCTGCTCCGCGCGGCCTCGGTCCTGGGCGACGGGGTCGAGCTGCGTCACGCGGCGGCGCTCGCCGGCGTGGCAGCAGGTGAGCTTGGTCCGGCTGCCGCCGCACTCGTTCGGCTTGACCTCCTCCGCCGCGAGGATCCGCTGGAGTTCTTCCACCCCGTCGTCCGCCGCGCCGTCTACGAGACGCTGGATGTGGTCGAGCGAGGGGCCGCGCATCGCTCGGCCGCCGACCTGCTGCTCGAGGCCGGCGCCCTGCCCGAGAGTGCGGCGGTGCACCTGCTGCGCGCGGCCCCACAAGCTGATCCGTTCGTCGTCTCGACGCTCCGGCAAGCGGCCGAGCGTTCACTCGCCCAGGGCGCAGCCGATGCTGCGGTCGGGTACCTGACCCGCGCGCTCGAGGAGCAGCTTGATCCGGCAGCGCGGGCAGAGGTGCTGGTTGAGCTCGGCCTTGCGGAGCGGCGGACGAACGGTCCGGCTGCGGCCGACCACCTGCGGGCCGGTCTCGAGCTCCTCGCCAACCCGACGCGGCGCGGTGAGGTCGCCCTCGAGCTGGGCCGCGCGCTGTGGTTCACGGACCGGATCGCGGATGCTCTTGCCGTCTTCGAGCGGGCGCTTGGCGAGGTCGACCGGAAGCGAGATCCGGACCTCTACGAGCTGCTGCTGGCGGAGCTGATCAGCTCGGCGTGGTGGGACCCGCGGACCTACCCCATCGCCGAAGCAGCGATCGGCGAGCTTGACCTGGATGCGCTCCATGGAGGCCTCGGCAGCGAGATCCTGCTTGCAACGATCGCCCATTACGAGTACCGGCTGGGGCTGCACCGCGAACTCACAGTCGAGCTCGCCCGGCGCTCGCTCGCGTCCGGGAACCTGTTGGCGAGCAGCCCGATCGCGTTCCTCCAGGCGGTGGTGACGCTCTTCCGGTCGGGGGTGCTCGATGAAGTAGTTCCGACCTTCAACCAGGCGATCGCCCAAGCCCGCCGGCGCGGGGACATCTTCGACGTCGCGCATCTATTGACGTGGCGCGGCGTGTGCCAGACGGATCGTGGCGATCTTCGCGCAGCGGTCGCCGATCTCAGGGAGGCGATCGAACACTCCGTCGCGCACGGCGGGCTGCTCCACAGGTCGTACAACATTGGGTTCTTGGCGTATGCGCTGCTGGAGCAGGGCGAGACGGACGAGGCAACGCGAGTCATCGACCGGGGTGGCTTCCCAGAGCAGCTACCGCTCGACCAGGTCCACCTTGTCTGGTTTCGGCTCCACCGCGCCCGTGTGCGCATCGAGACCGGAAGCCCCGAGCGGGGAGTCGAGGAGCTGCTCCAGGTGGGCGAGACCGTTCGGCTGCTTCCGTTCGACAATCCAGGCACCGCGCCGTGGCGCAGCTGGGCCGCCGAAGGCCTTCGCCTGCTCGATCGCAACGACGAGGCGCGTGTGCTCGCCGCCGACGAGCTCGCGCTTGCCCGACGTTGGGGTGACCCGCAGACCATCGGCGCCTCTCTGCGCGTGCTCGGTCTGGTTGAGGGCGGCAAGGCGGGAATCGGGCTGCTCCGGGAGGCGGTCGAGGTGCTCGCGGGCTCAGCAGCGCGGCTCAAGTACGCGCGCGCCCTCGTCGACCTCGGCGCCGCGCTCCGCCGCGCGAACCGGCGGACCGAGGCACGCCAGCGGCTCCGGGAGGGTGTCGACCTCGCGCTACGGGTCGGCGCCTTCAGGCTCGCCGGGCGGGCCAACGACGAGATCGCCGCCACTGGTGCGAGGCCGCGAAAGGTCCTCCAGACGGGGCTTGACGCACTGACCACGAGCGAGCGGCGCGTGGGACAGCTGGCGGCCGACGGGATGACAAACAAGGAGATCGCGCAAACGCTCTTCGTCACGATCAAGACGGTCGAGGTGCACTTGAGCCACGCCTATCGCAAGCTCGAGATCAGCTCCCGCGCGCAGCTCCAAAACGCCCTCTTGACTCCGGCACCGAACTCGGCGTCTGCCTCGGCCTAATCGCTCGCCCTAACTATCAGGGCCGGGAAAGAACATTAGGGGCGAGGTTGGGGTCACCTCCGATGCGAATCAGCGCCTCCCGGTCGCAGGGTTGCGCCTGCAATCCACCGCTCGAACTATCAGCGGGGCAATCAAATGGAGGATGTCCCGGCTGCCGTGGAACTTGGGTGGCGGCCCAGGGTGATCAGGCGGCGGCATCCTCCTTGCTTGGTGTGACAGCGGTGATGGTGGCGTCCAGGGCGGCTCGCAGGGCGGGCAGGTGCAGGTAGCCGTTGACCCGGCGGAACTGCTTGGCGGCCTCGCCCATGCCGGCAGCGATCCAGCGCAGCACCATCTGGCCGTCCCGCCAGCGCTTGACGTTGGCGGCGTGATCGCGGCAGATGGCGATCATCGACTCGACTGAATTCGTGGACCGCAGCGTCCGGGCCAGGGTCGGTGGCACGCCCAGGCGCAGGATGGTGAGCGTCTCGGCCAGCCCTTCGCGCAGGCTGGCGGCCGCACCCGGGTGGGAGCGGTCCAGCTCATGGGCGAGTG
This sequence comes from Solirubrobacterales bacterium, assembly GCA_035712025.1. Classification (GTDB taxonomy): domain Bacteria; phylum Actinomycetota; class Thermoleophilia; order Solirubrobacterales; family 70-9; genus VAYN01. The sequence goes on along the minus strand of DASTBO010000099.1, from coordinate 1,165 downwards.
CCTCCAGTTCGGCCTGGGCGATGAGCGGATCGGTGTGGTGGTAGGCGGCTCGCATCCGCTTGGCCACGGTCGAGGCGACGGCGTTCGGGAGCCGGTCGGTGACGTTGCGGAGCTTATGCAGCTGGCAGCGCTGGAGGATCGGGTGGTCGAACACGTCGCTGATGGCACGCCGGAGCGCCTTGGCGCCGTCGATGACGCACAGGGTGGGCCGGGCGGTCTCCAGGCCCCGTTCGCGGAGGTCGACCAGCAGCTCGCGCACGACGGTGGCGTTCTCGGTGGCGCCCTCGGCCAGGCCGAGGGGGACCTTGGTGCCGTCCAAGGTAATGCCCAGGGCGACCACGCAGGTGTGCTCGGCGACCTTGACGCCGTCAACCATGAGCGCGACCAGGTCCAGGCCGGACAGGTTGGCGGCCAGCAGCTCGCCAAGGGCGTGCTCGGTGGCGGCCACGAACCGGCGCGACACCGCCGACTTGGAGGTCCCGGTCGCGGCCTGCTCCACCGCGCTGCCGACCGGCTCAAGGCCAACCTGATAGCGACGGGTCGACAGCTTGGCCAGCATCCGCTCCAGGGTGAGCTGATCGAGCAGCTCGGTGGCGGTGAACGCCTGCCAGGTCGGCAAGGGCAGCTCGTGGGCGCCGTCGGCGCTGCGGACCCGCGGCCGGTCGACCCGGATGCGGCGGCCGCCGAGGGTGACCCGGCCGGGCTGGGTCCCGTGGCGGACTGCGGCCCGGCCGGGCTGGTGGCGGCCTTTGGGACCGGCCAGCCGCTCGACATCGGCGGCCAGCAGGCTGCCGAGCACGCCCAGGCCGGTCCCCACCGCGAGGGCGAGGAGGCCCTCACGGGCGGCACCGGCCAGCTCGGCGAGCGCGATGGTGACCTGCTCGGGCAGCGCCAGCTCGGCATCAGCGGGCAAGGTCGGCTGCGTATGCTTGGGCATGTGGCGGTCCCTTCTGGTCGAGCAGCTTGGTCGTTGCCCGACACCTACCACACGGCAGGCATCAGGCGGGGACCGCCACCTCAAGTTCTACAAAGCCCGGGACAATCTCAACTGAGCACCCCGACCACTCAACATCCCAATCCTGAGCACACTACCTTCCTGAGCACCCACCTTAGGGAGCGCAGGCCAGAGTGGGCAGCCTGCGGCACCTCCCTGCGAGAGGGACCT
>DASTBO010000098.1:0-5017 GCA_035712025.1 Solirubrobacterales bacterium | reverse complement strand
GTAGCTGCGGATCTGCTCGCCGGAGACCTCGCGCCAGGCGGCGATCCGCTCGTCCAGCTCCCCGATCGGGGTCAGCGAGGCGGTGCCGTGTTCGGTGTGCCAGCGGCGGCGGGAGAAGTTGTCGACGACGGAGACCTCGTGCCCGCGAGCCGAGAAGCGGAGTGCGGTCGGCCAGCCGAGGTAGCCGTCGCCCCCGAGGATGAGGATTCGCATGAGGGCGGGAGCTTAGTTGAATCCGGCCGATGGAAAAGGGGCTAGCAGCGCGAAACGGCGGCCGGATGGGGATCGCGGCACTGATCGCGATCCTGCTGCTGGGCCTGGGGCTGCGGCTCGGCGAGGCGTGGGACGGGAGGGCGCCGGTCTACGACGCGCAGGCGTACGCCGCGATCGCGGCGAGCCTGGAGCGCGGCGATGGGTTCACGATCGGCGCCGGGGCGACGCAGCCGTCGAGCAACTACTCGCCGGGGCTGCCGCTGTTCGTGGCGGGCATCTACAAGGTGACCGGCGGCGTCCACGAACGGCTGGTGCGAGTGATCCTGGCGCTGATCGGCACCCTGAGCGTGCTCTTCGTCTACCTAATCGCCCGCCGCCTTGGACGATTTCAGCGAACGCTGAAAAATGGCCCCTCAGAGGGTTCAAATTCAGCGAACGCTGAATTTGTCCGCCCGGTGCTGGGGGCGATGGTGGTGGCGATTTATCCGGCGCTGCTCGAGTACCAGGGGATGTTGATGAGCGAGCCGCTGGCGGCGACGCTGTTGTCGGGAGGGGTGCTGGCGACGCTCTGGGCTTGGGAGGGCGGCTGGGCGCGGTGGCTGCTGCCCGGGGCGTTGTTCGGGGCGCTGGCGCTGACGCGCCCGGAGTACCTCGGAGTGGCGATTTTGGCCTCGCTCGTCATCGCGGCGCGGAGACTGCGCGGCGATTGGCGCACCTCCCTCCTACCTGCTGCTGTTTTCCTCGTCGCGGCCCTGGTCGTCATCGCGCCCTGGACGCTGCGCAACGCGGTGGCCCTCGACCGCTTCGTGCCGATCTCGACCGGCGGCGGGCAGGTCCTGTTCGCCGGCACCTACCTGCCCTCGGACGGCGACCCGGAAAAGGTCGGGGCCGAGGTGGTGGCCGAAAATCCAGACCTGTTCGCGCCGAGGGACGCGCGGCGGCTGCGCCTGGAGCAGATCCTCGCCCGGCTCGCCGCCAGCCGGTATCCCGGGATGGAAACCGACCAGGCGCTCTCGAAGCTTGGCAAGGAGCAGCTCCGGGACGACGTCTCGGACGATCCGGTCGAATACGCCGGCTTCGTCGCCACCAAGGTCGGCCGCATCTGGACGCACGGGCCACGCGACGTGATGCGCGAGCCGGTCTGGGCGGTGCTGCACTGGCTCCTCGTCGGCGCGGGCCTGCTCGGCCTGGCGATCCTGGCCTCCCAGCGCCGCTGGGAGGCGCTCCTGATCGGCACGATCTTCCTCGCGATCACGGCGATCAGCGCCCTGCTCGTCGCCTCCCCGCGGCGCGTTCTGGTCCTGGTTCCTCTTCTCTCCGCCCTCATCGGCATCACCATCGAGTGGACCAGCCGTCGTTTCCATGCTTTGGGCCTCCATAGGAACCAAAAGGATGGAAACGACGTTGCCGTGCCGGATAGCCTGGGCGCCTCTTGAACGCCCTTGCCGACTGGATTCGCGAGCTGCCGCAGCGCTACGGCAAGCGGACGCTGATCGCGCTGGGACTGATCGCGCTGCTGGGGCTGGCGGTGCGCGCCTACGTAGTCGTCAACCCGGTCGAGCACCCGGCCGACGACTCGCGCGCCTACTACGCGCTCTCGAAGGCCCTTTACACGGAACAGAGCTACGGCGGGCCCGAATTCCGCGACTCCAGCGATTGGTCCCCCGGCGCCCCGCTGCTCTACGCCGCCGCGTACTACGCGACCGGCGGGGCGCGGGAAGGGACGGCGCGGATCGTCGAGGCGCTGCTGGGGATCGCGACGATCCTCGTCGTCTTCGCCCTCGGCTGGCGGCTCGGGGGACGCGAGCTGGGCCGCTGGGTCGGCCTCTTCGCCGCCTTCGCGGTCGCCGTCTACCCGCCGTTCATCCACACCACCGGCGAGCTGATGAGCGAGCCGCCGGCGATGCTGACCCTGCCGGCAGCGATCCTCGCCTTCCTCTGGGCCTCGGATCGCCAAGCCAGCATCTGGCCGTGGCTCGTGCCAGGGCTGCTCTTCGGCCTCACCGCCCTGACCCGGCCGGAGTACCTGCTTGTCGGCGCCGCCTTCGTCCTCCTCGCCGCGATCCGCGAGTGGCGGCGGCGCGGCTGGCGGCTCGGGCTCGCCGGCGCCGCCGTAATCCTCGCCGCCCTGATCCTGCCGATCCTGCCGTGGGCGATCCGCAACGCCGTCGTCCTCGACCGCGTGGTGCCGATCTCGACCGGCGGCGGCAAGGCGCTCTACGTCGGCACCTACCTGCCCGCGGACGGGGAATACCAGCGGGTGAAGGCGATCCTCGCCGAGCGCTATCTGGGACGGGACCTCGAACCCGGCTCCGAGGCGCTGGACAAGGTCAACCCGACCGACCTCTTCGACGAAGTCGCCCGGGAAGTGCGGGAAGACCACCCCGACCTGACCCGGGACGCAGCCCTCGGCCGGGCCGGCAAGGACAACTTCTCCAAGTACTTCGGCGAAGACCCCTGGGGCTATGCGGCGATGACCGCCCGCAAGGTCGGCCGGATGTGGAGCAGCGGCGTCGGCGAAGCGATGAGCGGTACGACCGGGCGCGCGGTCCAGATCCTCCTCGTCGCCCTCGGCCTCGCCGGCTTCGCCCTGCTCGGGCTGCGGCGGCGTTGGTGGGAGCTGGTCGTGCTGGCGACCCCGATCCTCCTCGTCACCGCCGTCGGCGCGGCCTCGCTGGCGGCCCCGCGGCGCAACGAGGTGCTGATGACGCTCGTCTTTCCGCTTGCCGCCCTGGCGCTCTCATCCGCCCTCGCGGCCATATTCTCCGGTCGCGAATGGTCCTCAGAGCAGGCATCTTCCCCGCCGAGCTGACGGCGCTGCGCAGCGCCGGGCTGCTGCTGGCGGCCTTCCTCGTCGGCTACGCGGTCGTCCGCCGCCGCACGCTGCGGAACGCCGACGTCCTGATCCTGATCGCCTCCGGCCTCGGCCTGGCCCTGGTCTCCGGCACCGAAATCGTCAACGGCCTGCTCTCCGCCTTCTCCTTCGAGAAGGGCAACGGCGGCCGCATCCTCGGCCTCGCCGTCTTCGCGATCTTCATCCTCTTCCTCCTCAGCCTCCGGGCGCTCTCCCAGGGGGCGCGGAACAGTCGCCAGCTCGCCGCCGCGCTCGAGGGGCTGGCCTGGGAGGAGTTCCGCCAGGCGGGCCTGCCGGAGCGCTTCCGCGGCAAGATCGCGATCCTGATCCCGGCCTACAACGAGGCCGAGAACATCGGCGTCGTCCTCGGGCAGATCCCGCCCGCCGTCTGCGGCGTGCGGACCGAGATCCTGGTCGTCGACGACGGCTCCCGCGACGGGACCGGAGACGTCGCCGCCGAGCACGGCGCCGCGGTCGCCCGCCACGTCACCAACCGCGGCGGCGGCGCGGCGCTGCGAACCGGGTACCGGCTGATGGTCGAATCGGGCGCCGAGATCGTCGTCACCCTCGACGCCGACGGCCAGCACCGCCCCGACGAGATGGAGCGCCTGGTCAAGCCGATCCTCGACGGCGAGGTCGAGATGGCCCACGGCTCCCGCGTCCTCGGCCACGCCGACCGCAACCACTTCGCCCGCGAGCTGGGGATCGTCTTCTTCAACCGCCTCGTCTCCCTCATCACCCGCACCCACGTCACCGACTGCTCCAACGGCTACCGCGCCGTGCGCACCGCGGTCCTGCCGCAGCTGGTCCTGCGCCAGGAGCAGTTCCACACCTCCGAGTTCATGATCGAGGCGATCAAGCGCGACATCCCCGCCAAGGAGGTCCCGATCACGGTCGACCAGCGCCTCCACGGCCACTCGAAGAAGCCCGCCGCCTTCCGCTACGGCGCCGGATTCGCCAACGCGATCGTCAGAACCTGGCTGCGCTAGCCAGGGCGCCCGTCGGGGACTAGGCTGACCGCATGGCGATCAGCGACCGCGAGCGAGCCGAAGTCGAGAAGGCGAACGCTTCGGGCCGGACCGCGGCGGTCTTCATCCACGGGCTCTGGCTGCTGCCGAGCAGCTGGGACCGCTGGGGCGAGGCTTTCGAAGCGGCCGGCTACGCCGCCGTCAAGCCCGATTGGCCGGACGATCCGGCGACGGTCGCGGAGGCGCGGGCCAACCCCGACGTCTTCGCCGGCAAGACCTTGGGGGCGATCGCCGACCACACCCAGGAGGTGATCGGGGCGCTCGACCGCAAGCCGGCGGTGCTCGGCCACTCGACCGGCGGCCTGCTCTGCCAGATCGTCGCCGACCGAGGGCTTTCGGCGGCGACCGTGGCGATCGACCCCGGGGTCTTCCGGGGCGTTCTGCCTCTGCCCCCCTCCGTGCTCAGGTCGGCGGGCCCGTTCCTGGTCAATCCGCGCACGCGCGGCCGCGCGATCACGCTCACGTTCAACCAGTTCAAGTACGGCTGGGCGAACGCGCTGGACGAGAAGGAGGCAAAGGAGCTCTACGACACCTTCCACGTCGCCGGCTCCGGGATCTCGCTCATGCAGATGGGCAACGCGAACCTCAACCCGCGGACGGAGGCGACGGTGAACACCAAGAACCCCGACCGAGGCCCCCTGCTGATCATCGAGGGCGAGAAGGACCACACGGTGCCGTGGGCGATCGCCAACGCCTCCTACAAGCGGCAGAGGCGCAACCCCGCCGTGACGGAGATCGTGAAGATCCCCAACCGAGGCCACGCCCTCACGATCGACCACGGCTGGCGCGAGGTCGCCCAAACGGCGCTCGACTTCGTCAAGCGGTTCGCCTGAGCGGTCAAAGCGCGGCGACGACGTCCTTAGGGGAAGAACCCTTGTCCGCCGGGGCTTCGGCGAAGAGTAGTTAGCCGAGGGACGATCCT
>DASTBO010000097.1:0-2971 GCA_035712025.1 Solirubrobacterales bacterium | reverse complement strand
GCTCGGCGGCGGCTTCCTCCAGGTCCAACCCTCCGAGCTGGCAAAGGTCGCCCTGATCCTCTACGGCGCCGACCTCCTGGCGCGCAAGCCGAAACGGGTCCGCTCGCTGGACGGGATCATGCCGCTGCTCCTGGTGGTCGGCGGCTCCTCGCTGCTGATCATGCTGCAGCCGGACATGGGGACGACGATGGTGATCGCGTTCTCGGTCGGCGCGATGCTGATCGCGGCGGGGGTCAAGCCCGCCGACCTCGGCAAGATCGGCCTCGTGATCGGCTGCCTGGCGCTGGTCATGGCGGTCGTCGAGCCCTACCGGATGGCGCGCCTCACCTCCTTCCTCAACCCCGGCACCGATCCCGGCGGCGCCGGCTTCCAGGCGGCGCAGGCGAAGATCGCCCTCGGCTCCGGCGGCATCATGGGCGAGGGCCTCGGCAACGGGATCCAGAAGGCCTTCTACCTGCCCGAGGCCCACACCGACATGATCTCGGCGGTGATCGGCGAGGAGCTCGGCCTGGCCGGGATCACCGCCGTCGTCGGCCTCTTCGCGATGTTCGGCTACGCCGGCCTGAAAACCGCCCAGAAGGCGAAGGACAACTACTCGAAGATCCTCGTCGCCGGGCTGACCTCGCTGGTCCTCTCGCAGGCGACGATCAACCTCTTCGCGGTGATGGGCCTGGCGCCGCTGACCGGGGTGCCGCTGCCCTTCGTCTCCTACGGCAACAGCAGCCTGATGGCGACGCTGCTGGGCGTCGGCCTGATCCTCAACGTCGCCCGCGGCGGCACCGCGAAGGCGGCGCGCGCTTCGACGCCCACCCGCGCTGGCAAACTGCGCGTCGTCGACGGCGGGCGCTCGCCCGCGCGCGAAAGGAGCCGATCGAGCGGTGCCAGGAAAGCCAAGAGTGGTGGTCGCGGCGGGGGGAACCGCGGGGCACGTGGTGCCCGCCATGGCGGTCGCCGACGAGCTTCGGGCTAGCGGCGCGGAGGTCAGCTTCCTCGGCACGCGCGAGCGGATCGAGGCCGAGCTGGTCCCGGCCGCCGGCTACGAGATCGACTTCGTCAAGGTGCGCGGCATCGACCGCCGCAACCCCCTGCGCGCGGCCCGGGCCGGGGCCGAGGCGCTGGCCGCGGTCGGCGCGGCCCGCAAGGTCCTGCGCCGGCGCGGCGCCGACGTCGTGGTCGGCGGCGGCGGCTTCGTCGCCGGGCCGGCGGGGCTGGCGGCGACGCTGACCGGGACCCCGCTGGTGCTGACCGAGGCCGACAGCCACCTCGGGCTCGCCAACCGGCTGCTGGCGCGGCGGGCGCGGCGGGTCTGCCTCGCCTTCCCGATCGAGGGCCGGGAGGGGGACCCGTACCTGGTCACCGGCCGCCCCGTCCCGAAAGCGGTGCTGGAAGGCGATCGGGCGAAGGCGCGGGAGCGCTTCGGGATCGCCGCCGACGCCCGCTGCCTGCTCGTCTTCGGCGGCAGCCAGGGCGCCCGCTCGATCAATTTCGCCGCCTTCGAGGCGTTTGCGGAGCGGGAGGGTCGCGACTTCGACGTCGTCCACATCGCCGGCACCCGCGACTTCCCCGAGCTCGAGCCCCGGCTCGCCGCCGCCGCCAACCCCGATCGCTACACCCTGCTGCCCTACGAGCCCGACCTCGGCGACGCCCTCGCCGCGGCCGACCTCGTCCTCGCCCGCTCCGGCGGCTCGATCTTCGAGGTCGTCGCGGTGGGCAGGCCGGCGATCCTGGTCCCGTTCCCCTACGCCACCGGCGACCACCAGAGCGCCAACGCCGAGTGGATGCGCGCCGCCGGAGCGGCAAGCGTGATCGCCGACGCCGAGCTGAGTGCCGAGCGGCTGGGGGCCGAGGTCGGACCCGTGATCGAAGACGCCGCGCGCCTCGAGGCGATGGCAACCGCCGCCCGCGCCCTGGCCAAGCCCAACGCCGCACCCCAGATCGCCAACGAGGTCCTGGAGGCGGCCCAATGAAGCACCCGGCATGCCGAGACCGCAAAAAAGCACCGCGAGGGTGCCTTTTTGCGGTGTCGCGGGAGGTGGGGCCGGTGAGCTGGTCCGGGCGGCGGCTGCACTTCATCGGGATCGGCGGGGCCGGGATGAGCGGGCTGGCGCTGGTCTGCGCTCGGCTGGGGGCCGTGGTGACCGGCTCGGACCGGGCCGACTCCTCTTATATGGAGCGGCTGCGCGCGGCCGGGCTCGAACCGGTGGTCGGCCATGACGCCGACAACCTGCCCGACGGCGCCGAGGTCGTCGTCTCGACCGCGATCGGCGCCGATAACCCGGAGCTGGCGCTCGCCCTCGAGCGCGAGATCGAGCCGATCCACCGCGGCCAGCTGCTCGCCGAGCTCTGCGCCGAGAAGCGGCTGATCGCGATCGCCGGCACCCACGGCAAGACGACGACGACGGCGATGACCGCCTGGGCGCTGCGAGCTCTCGGCGCCGACCCCGCCTTCTTCGTCGGCGGCGAGGTCCCCGGGCTGGGTCCCGGGGGCGAGGCCGCGAACGCCGGTTGGGGCGAGGGGGAGTGGGTGGTCGCCGAGGCCGACGAGAGCGACGCCAGCTTCCTCCGCCTGCGCCCGGAGGTGGCGGTGATCACCAACGTCGAGATGGACCACCACTCGCGCTGGGGCTCGCTGGCCGAGCTGCACGAGGCGTTCGCCGCTTTCGCCGCCCCCGCTCGCGGACTGGTCCTGCCCGCGGACGACCAGATGAGCTGGCTCGACAGTGGGGAGAACGAGGTCGCCCGCTTCGACGCCGCCGCACCGGGGCCGGCCGACCTGGCCCTCGCGGTGCCCGGGGACCACAACCGCCGCAACGCCCGCGCCGCGCTCGCCGCCCTGCGGCTGGCCGGCTTCGACCTCGGCCCGGCGGCCGCGGCGCTGGCGGGGTTCCGCGGCGTCAACCGCCGGCTCGAGCTGAAGGGGAGCCGCGGCCCGGTCTCCATATACGACGACTACGCCCACCACCCGACGGAG
>DASTBO010000096.1:0-8164 GCA_035712025.1 Solirubrobacterales bacterium | reverse complement strand
ACCTCGACGTCGAGGTAGTGGTCGCGGAAGGTGTCGTTCTGGGCCGGGTCGAGCACCTCGAGCAGGGCCGCCGAGGGGTCGCCGCGCCAGTCGGCGCCGACCTTGTCGACCTCGTCGAGGAGGATCACCGGGTTCATCGTCCCGGCGTCGCGCAGGGCGCGGACGATCCGCCCCGGCAGGGCGCCGATGTAGGTGCGGCGGTGGCCGCGGATCTCGGCCTCGTCGCGGATGCCGCCGAGGCTGATGCGGACGAACTCACGCCCGAGCGCGTTGGCGATCGACTCGCCGATCGAGGTCTTGCCGGTGCCCGGGGGGCCGACCAGGGTGAGGATCGCGCCGTTGGCGCGGCTGTCGTCCTCGATCTCGCGCTCCTGCCGCAGCTTGCGGACGGCGATGAACTCGGTGATCCGCTTCTTCACGTCCTCGAGGCCGGCGTGGTCGGCGTCGAGCACCTCGCGCGTGCGGGCCGGGTCGAGCAGCTCCTCCGAGCGCTTCGCCCACGGCACCGCGATCAGCCAGTCGAGGTAGCTGCGGATCATGCTGCTCTCCGGCGACTGCTCGCCCTGGCGCTCCAGCCGCCGCAGCTCCTTCCCGGCCTGCTCGGCGACCGCCTCGGGCATCCCCGCCTCGGCGATCTTGCGCTCGTACTCGCCGATCAGGTCGGCCTCGTCCTCGCCCAGCTCCTTGCGGATCGACTCCATCTGTTTGCGCAGGAAGTAGTCGCGCTGCTGTTTCTGGGCACCGGACTCGACGTCGTCGCGGATCTTGCTGCGAACCTGCAGCTCGGTCAGCCGCTCGCGCTGCAGCTCGACCGCCAGCTCGAGGCGGGCGGTGACGTCGATCGTCTCCAGCAGGCGCAGCTTGCCCTCGTTGGGGATGTCGGGGGAGAGGCCGGAGGTGTCGGCCAGCGCGCCCGGCTCGTCGATCGAGCGCAGGAAGGCGGCGATGCGGCCGTCGTCGCCGCGGTGCTCGAGGATCTCCTCGACCACAGCGCGGTATTCGGTGCTCAGCTCGTGCGCCCGCTCGTCATCTGGATGTCCGTCGCGGATCTCCTGCACCTCGACCCGCAGCGTCTCGTCCTCTCCCGGCGCGGCTCCGCCGGCGATCAGCCCGCGGTGCAGGCCGACGACGGTGGCGACGGGACGGCCGCGGCGCGAGAGCCCGGTCTCGATCACCTCGGCGACGACGCCGACGCGGCCGTACTCGCCCTCGCGGCGCGGCATCAGGAAGACGCGCTCGTCGTCGCCGACGTCGATCGGCAGGGTCGCGGTCACGGTCGGGAAGACGATTGCCTCGTCGAGCGGTATCAGCCGATAATTCATAACCAAGTCCACTTTCTGTAGTTAGTCCTTCAACAGGATAGCGCCATTGGTTTCCGCGTCAAGTAGGCGCTCTTGCAAACCAGGGGGACGCAAAAGCGCCTTGCCGGCAGATCGCCTACGGTGGAGGGCGATGGGCAAGGTCAAGTGCCAGATCTCGATTTCCGCCGACGGCTACCTCGCCGGGCCCAACCAGAGCGAGGAGCACGGGCTCGGGGAAGGCGCCGAGGGGCTGCACGAGTGGGCCTTCAAGACCCGCTTCTTCCAGGAGATGCACGGCCGCGAGGGCGGCGAGGGCGGCATCAGCGACGACGTCGTCCGCGAGGCCTCGGCCAACAGCAACGCGGTCGTCATGGGCCGCAACATGTTCGGCCCCGTGCGCGGGCCCTGGACCGAGCCGTCATGGAACGGCTGGTGGGGGGACGAGCCGCCTTTCGGGGTCCCCGTCTTCGTCCTCACCCACTACGAGCGCGAGCCGCTCACCCTCGGCGCGACGACCTTCCACTTCGTCACCGACGGGATCGAGAGCGCCGTCGCCCAAGCCCGCGAGGCCGCCGGCAACGGCCACGTCCACGTCGGCGGCGGCGGCGAAGCGATCCAGGAGACGATCCGCGCCGGCCTGCTCGACGAGATCCTCGTCAACCAGGTGCCGATCGTCCTCGGCGACGGCGTCCGCCTCTTCGACGGCATCCCGCCGAGCGTGAAGATGGAGCAGACGCGGGTGGTCGAGGCCCCCGGCGTCGCTCACATCTTCTACTCGTTCAGCTACTGAGCGACTGCTAGCCGAGCAGCTTCGCCTTCTGCGCGGCGAACTCCTCCTCGGTGAGGATCCCCTGCGCTTTCAGCTCGCCGAGTTCCTTCAGCTGCTCGATCGTCGAGCCCTCGCCGCCGGCGGCGGGAGGGGGCGGCGCCTGCTGGGCGTACTGCTGCTGTTCCTGCGCGGCCCAGCGCTCCCCTTGGCGTTTGGAGACGCGGTTGCTGACCGAGGTCGCGGTGCCGGCGATGACCGCGGTGCGGGCGACGCCTCGAAGTAGTCCTGGCATGGTTTCTTCCTCTCTCTAGGCCTCGACCGCGTCGAGCGCGGCTTCGAGGTCGGCGACGGGGATGCGGCCGCTGGCGACCAGCTGGCCGCCCGAGCGGCGGACGGCGGTGGCGAACGGCGCCGCCCAGGTGTTCTCGAAGATCAGCAGCGCCGCCGAGGTTCCCGGCTCCAGCGCCGCGGCGGCCTTGGTCAGGTCATCGTCGGAGATCAGGCCCGAGGAGGCGCCCGCGAAGACCTCGAGCTCGGCGGCCCCGTCGCCGAGGTCGGCGAGCTCGACACCGGCCACCGTTCCGTCCTCTTCCTTGGTGACGAAGGCGAGATCGAGAATTCGGATCAGGCCGCGGTCGACGAGGTCGACCAGGTGGGGAGCGACCTCACCGTTCGGCTGCCGCCCCGGCCACTCGACCAGGATGTAATCGATCGGGCCCATCTCGACGGTCTCGTCCATCGACCTCTCCTCTCGTTGAATAAGAAATTCGATCTGCTCGGCCAACATAGCGCGCGAGAGGCGGCGGGTTGCAGCCGGCGTCACCCCGGACCGCTGTGGTCCTCGCTGCGCCCGTGACGGTCGCCGCCGTGGTCGTCGTACTCGGCCGGAGTGGGACCGAAGTGGGCGGTGACGACCGCGATCGCGACCGCGGCGATCGCCAAGGCGACGAGCAGCGAGCCGAGGATCTGCACGCCCCGGGACGGTGGCCGCATCAGCCGACCCCGAGGAAGTCGCCGGCCGAGGTCAGCCAGGTGGCGGTGAAGAGGACGAAGAGCGCCACCCCGATCCAGGGGAGGAGCGGCGAGCTGGAGCCGCCGACGCGAACCGCGACCGCCTTCAGCGCCAGCGCCGCAAGCACCAGGCAGCCGAAGACCGCGTGGGCGCCGCCCTCCTCGAAGCCGTAGAAGGCGATGCAGGCGACCGCGACGAGGACGGCGAGGACGAGGATCGTGTCGCCGCTCGCCCGGTGCGCCCAGGTCGCCGGACCCGACTCGAGGAGGCGCGTTCGCACCCTGCCGTAGGAGACCGCGGCGAGGGCGAGCTGGTAGACGGCGAGGACGAGGATCACGCTCGCCAGCACCACCTTCACCTCGGTCACGTAGCCGTTGGTCAGGTCTTCGATCAGGCGCTCCACGCGCCCGCCCTATACCCCGATCTCGGCGGCGCCACCGAGCGGCAGCCAGCGCACGCTCTCGCGCACCTCGGCCGGCGCCTGCGCCAGCTCGGCCTCGACCGCCTCGCGGCCCTGGCGGAAGTGGCGCCAGCCCTCGTAGTGGATCGGGATCGCCGTCCGCGGCCGCAGGTCGCCGAGCAGCTCGACCGCCTCGGCCGCGGTCATCGTGTAGCGCACCGGGCCGGTGGCGGGGAAGCGGACGCCGCCGAGGTGGACGAGCGCGGTCCCGACCTCGATCCGGTCCGCGACCTCGCGGACGCCGTCGTAGAGGACGGTGTCGCCGGAGATCCAGAGGGCGCCGTGCTCCTGTCCCTCCCAGCGCAGCGCGAAGCCGACGACGTCGCCGACGAGCGGCCGGCTCAGCGGCGGGCCGTGGCGGCAGGGGGTGGCGGTGACCTCGATCCGCGGCTTGCCCTCGGCGCCCAGCTCGGTGCTCGCCCAGGGAGCGAGGCCGCGGGCGTTGCCGCCGAGGCGGCGGGCCCCGGCCTCGGTCGTCAGCACGGTGCCGACCTTGGGCAGCAGCGCCCGGCCGGCGGCGTCGAGGTTGTCGTCGTGGTGGTCGTGGCTGAGCAGGACCGCGTCGATCGGGCCGAGCGCCTCGGCGGCGATCGAGGGCGCGGTCAGCTTGGTCGAGCCGGTGCCCCAGCCGAAGCGGTACTTGCCGCCGGCGGGGTCGAAGGTGGGGTCGGTGAGCAGCTGCCAGCCGCCGAACTCGATCAGCACGGTGGGTCCGCCGATGTGGGTGAGCTTCACGTCCATCGGCCAACCCTAGGTTAGGCTCGCGCCATGAACAACCCGAACCCCGCCGACAGCGCGAAGCTCTACGGCAACCGATTCCTGACCGAAGACGCGCCCGCCAAGGACTTCCCCGCCAGCGGCATGCCGGCCCTCGACGCGATGCGGCTGGTCGACGAGGAACTGGTGCTCGAGGGCGACCCCTGGCGCAACCTCGCCACCTTCGTCACCACCTGGATGGAGCCCGAGGCGCGGCGGATCGTCAGCGAGAACCTGCACCGCAACTTCATCGACCACGCCGAGTACCCGATCTCGGCCGAGATCGAGCAGCGCTGCATCCGCATGCTCGCCGACCTCTACCACGCGCCGGGGGAGACGACCGGGTGCCGGACGCAGGGCTCCTCGGAGGCGATCATGCTCGGGGCGCTGTCGCTGAAGTGGAAATGGAAGGAGCGGCGCGAAGCGGCCGGCAAGGACGTGGACAAGCCGAACCTCGTCTTCGGCGGCGACGTCCACGTGGTCTGGGAAAAGTTCTGCCGCTACTTCGACGTCGAACCGCGGATCGTGCGCCTGCGCGAGGACAAGTACGTGATCGGTCCCGAGGACGTCGAGCCGCACGTCGACGAGAACACGATCGGCGTCGCCGCCGTCCTCGGCACCACCTTCACCGGCCACGCCGACGACATCTCCGGGATCAACGACCTGCTGCTGCGTTTGAAGGAGGAGCGCGGGGTCGACGTCCCGCTGCACGTCGACGCCGCCAGCGGCGGCTTCGTCTGGCCCTTCCTCTACCCGCACTCGGAGTGGGACTTCCGGCTCGAGCGGGTGCGCTCGATCAACGTCTCCGGGCACAAGTTCGGGCTCGTCTACCCGGGGATCGGCTGGCTCGTCTTCCGCGAGAAGGCCGACCTGGCCGAGGACCTCGTCTTCTACGAGAACTACCTGGGGAAGACGGACGCGACCTTCACCCTTAACTTCTCCACCGGCGCCTCGATGGTGCTCGCCCAGTACTACAACTTCGTCCGCCTCGGGCGCGAGGGCTACACCCACGTGATGGAGGCGATGAACCAGAACGCCAAGGCGCTGGCCGGGAAGCTGGAGGCGAACGGCAACTTCGAGCTGATCGGGGCAGACAAGGAGCAGCTGCCGCTGGTCGCCTTCAAGCTGACCGGCGAGCAGGACTACGACGAGTTCGACGTCTCCTGGCAGCTCTCGGCCGAGCGCGGCTGGATGCTCCCCGCCTACACCATGCCCCCCGACGCCCAAGAGGTGAAGATCATGCGGGCGCTGGTCAAGGAGACCCTCGGCCGCTCTCAGGTCGACCGCCTCGCCGACGACGTCCGCGAAGCCTGTGAGACGCTGGAGAAGAAGGGCGGCGCCCACCCGCACGAGCGCAAGCAGGCGAAACTGACGCCGGGTTACTGAGGCCGGCTACCGCGGGGCGCGCGGCGGCCACGGCCACCAGGCGCGCTCGCCGAGCCGGTAGGTGATCGCCGGGATCAGCAGGGCGCGGACGACGAAGGTGTCGAGCAGGACGCCGACGGCGACGGTGGCGCCGATCTGGACCAGCTCCTCGAGCGGCAGCAGGGTCAGGGTGGCGAAGGTCCCGGCGAGGATCAGGCCGGCGCCGGTGATCACGCCGCCGGTGCTGGTCAGCGCCGCGAGGACGCCGTCGCGGGTGCCGAGCGCGGCCGCCTCCTCGCGGGCCCGGGTCATGAGGAAGATGTTGTAGTCGACCCCGAGGGCGACGAGGAAGATGAACGACATCAGCTCGAGGTTGAAGGCCAGGCCTTCCATCCCGAAGACCTCGATGAAGACGAAGGTGGCGAGCCCGAGCGTGGCGGCGAACGAGGCGAGGACGGTGGCGATCAGGTAGGCGGGGGCGACGAGCGCCCGCAGCACCGCGATCAGGATCAGGCCGATCACCAGCAGGACCAGCGGCACGATCAGCTTCGTGTCCCGCTCGTTGGTCTGCTCGATGTCGAGGTTCTCGACCGGGATGCCGCCGAGCAGGCCGCCGGGGGCGACCGAGTGCAGCTTTTCGCGGATCTCTTCCACCGCCGCTTCGGCCTCGTCGCCGTAGGGGTTGTCGCGGAGGACGAGGAGGACGACCGCCTTCTCGGCTTCGGCGGGGACCGGGGTGGGCAGGGCGAGCTGGACGCTGTCGAGACGCTTCATCGCCGCCACCGCCACCGGCGCCTCCTCGGCGTCGACGACCGCCGTCAGGGGCGAGCCGAGGCCGGCGGGGAAGTGCCGTTCCAGCGCTTCGGTGCCGCGGCTGGAGTTCGTCGGCTTCGTCACCCCCTGCCCGAACCCGAGCGATTCGCTCTCGGTCAGGTTGCCGAGGCAGAGCACCGCCAGCAGCGCCAGGACGCCGACGATGATGAGCCGCGACCGCCGCCGCACCAGGCCCGCCGCGCGCACCCAGGCATTCGTCTGTTCCTTTTCGTTGTCAGGGACCGAAAAGGAACGGGCGGGTGAGGTGCGGCGGAAGGGGGACCAGAAGGCGCGGTCGCCGAGGATCGAAAGGAGGGCGGGGAGGAGGGTGAAGGCGGCGACGAGCATCGTTGCGATCCCGATCGCCAGGACGGGGCCGAGCCAGTGGGTCGATTGCAGGTCGGCGACGAGGAGGACCAGCATCGCGGCGATCACGGTGCCGGCGGAGGCGGCGATCGCCGGCCGGGTCTCGCGCCTGGCGGCAGTCAGGGCCTCCGCCTGCGGCAGCCCGCGCCGCAGTTCCTCGCGGTACCTGTGGACCAGCAGCAGGGAGTAGTCCGTGCCGGCGCCGAAGATGAGGACGAGGAGGAGCATCGTGCCCTCGGCGTTGACCGTGATCCAGCCGGCCTCGATCAGCAGGTAGGCGATCCCGATCGCGACCAGGTAGGCGAGGCCGACGACGAGCAGCGGCAGCAGGGCGAGGATCGGAGCCCGGTAGACGGCGAGCAGCAGGATGAGGACGAGGCCGAGGGTGGCGATCAGCAGGGTCCGGCCGGCGTCTTCGGCGACCGCCTCGAGGTCGGCCGCGATCCCGCCGGGGCCGGTGACGAAGACGTGCAGCCCCGGCCGTTCGTGCGCCCGCAGGTAGCGCCGGATCCGCTCGACGCCCTCGACCACGGCGCCGCGGTCCTCGGCGTCGATCGCCAGCACCAGCAGCGCCGCTTCGCCGTCCTTGGAGACCGGGCCGATCCCGTTTGCGATCCGCGCCACCTTCGTCAGTTCGTTGCGGTGTTCGCCGGAGAAGGGATCGACGATCGGCGTCGCGCCGGTGAGGCCAAGTTCGCCGAGGCTGTCGCCGTCGCGGCCGATCGATTTCAGATCGGCCTCGGTCAGCCCCCCGGACCGTTCGAAGACGATCACCACCGGCACGTCTTCGCGGCCGGATGAGGCGCTCTGCAGCGCGTCGAGCGCGCGCGTGGATTCCGAGTCGGCCGGCAGGAAGCTGCTCTGGCCGGCGGCGGTGACGTCGTCGATGTGGGCGTGGGCGAGGAGCCCGGCGGCGCCGATCAGCAGCCAGACCGCGACCGCGAGCCATCGTCCACGTGATCCGGTGGCCACCGCCGCAGCGTATTGACGGCAAATGACTGATTCGACTCGCCTCGGCCGGGTAGACCAAATCTCATGGAATTGAAGCCGCTGCTCATCGCTGCCTTGGTCGCCCTCTCCCTCGGCCTTGTCGCTTGCGGTGACAGCGGCTCCGATTCCACCTCCTCGGGGGCGGAAACGGCGCCGCCGGCGAGCGGAGAAACGACGGAGGAATCCGAAGCGGGAGGGGAAACCGAGTCGACCGGAAGCGAACCGGCGCCCAGCGGCGAGGCGCAGAAGTCCGAAAAAGTCGACATCGTCGAATTCACCTACCAGCCCGACCCGGTCGTGGTCCAGGTCGACGGCAAGGTGATCTGGCAGAA
>DASTBO010000095.1:0-30630 GCA_035712025.1 Solirubrobacterales bacterium | reverse complement strand
GGAACCGTTTCGGGTCGACCCCCAGCTCGGTCAGGCAGCGTTTGAGCATCCGCAGCGAGTCCGCCTGGTCGTAGATCGTGAAGCTCTTCGAGTAGCCGAGGCGCTCGGCGTCGACCCGCAGCATCCGCGCACAGGAGGAGTGGAAGGTCGTCACCCACATCGCCCGCACCGAGCGGCCGACCAGCTGGCCGACCCGCTCGCGCATCTCCGCCGCGGCTTTGTTGGTGAAGGTGATCGCGAGGATCTCGCCGGGCCGGGCGCCGCCGGTGGCGAGCAGGTAGGCGATCCGGTGGGTGAGTACGCGGGTCTTCCCCGAGCCGGCGCCGGCGAGAACCAGCAGCGGCCCCTCGCCATGCTCGACCGCTTCGCGCTGCGGCGGGTTGAGGCCGGCCAGCAGCCGCTCGACGCGGTCGGCGCCGGGCTCGGTTGGGGCGCCGGACGCCGCTGACTGCGCCTCGGGCTCGCTGTCGAACTGCTCCTGCAGGCTCACCGAGCGAGCATAGCCAGGCGCCCGGCGGGGCTCGGCGGCGCCCCGAGGCGCCTTTCCGTCCCTATGGGACGCAAAAGCGCCTTGCTTCAGCCGCCGGCCGAGGAGCGGCCGGTGCGGGGCTTGATCTCGGCCGCCTCGGGGCCGGGGCCGTTGCCGCCGTCGAGCCGGGAGAGGCGCTCCTCGACGTCGGCTATCCGCTCCGAGAGCGCCTTGATCGCCTCGGCGATCGGGTCCGGCAGGTGGATCCAGTCGGCATCGGGACCTTCGACCCGCTTCCCCTCCAGCCTCACCGGGTGGCCGGGGTTGCCGACCACGGTGGCGCCCGGCGGCACGTCCTCGACCACCACCGTGTTGGCGCCGATCTTCGCCCCGTCGCCGACCGCGATCGGGCCGAGCAGCTTCGCGCCGGAGCCGACGGTGACGTTGTCGCCGAGCGTCGGGTGGCGCTTGCCGCGCTGGAACCCGGTGCCGCCCAGCGTCACCCCCTGGTAGAGCGTCACGCAGTCGCCGATCACCGCGGTCTCGCCGATCACCACGCCGGAGCCGTGGTCGACGAAGAACGAGTTGCCGATCCGGGCGGCCGGGTGGATCTCGACGCCGGTCACCGAGCGGGTCAGGTAGGCGATCAGGCGCGGCAGGAACGGCACCCCGGCTTCGAGCAGGGCGTGCGCGGCCCGGTGCGCCAGCAGCGCCTGGACGCCGGCCCAGCTGGTGAGGATCTCCAGGGTCGACACCCCCTGGGCGGCCGGGTCCCGCTCGCGCGCCGCCTTGACGTCGGCGCGGATCTCGCCAAGCAGCCTCTTCCAGCGGTTCATGGTGAGAAGAAGGGTAGGGACATGTAGCGCTCACCCGAGTCGCAGACGATCGTCACCACCCTCTTCCCAGCCAGCTCGGGACGGGCGGCCACCTCGAGCGCCGCCCAGATGTTGGCCCCGGCGGAGATGCCGGCCAGCACCCCCTCCTCCTGCGCCACCCGCCGCGCCGTCTCCAGCGCGTCCTCGTCCTCGACCGCGATCACCTCGTCGATCACCTCGCGGTCGAGGATCGCGGGGACGAAGCCGGCGCCGATGCCCTGGATCTTGTGCGGGCCGGGACGGCCGCCGGAGAGGACCGGGGAGCTCTTGGGCTCCACCGCGACGACCAGCGCCTCCGGAGCGCGCTCCCTCAGCATCTGGCCGACGCCGGTGATCGTGCCGCCGGTGCCGACGCCGGCGACGAAGGCGCCGATCTCGCCGTCGGTGTCGCTCCAGATCTCCTCCGCCGTGGTGCGGCGGTGGATCGCGGGGTTGGCGGGATTGGAGAACTGCATCGGCATGAAGCCCTTGCGCTGCTCGCGGATCTCTTCGGCCAGCGCCACCGCCTCGTTCATCCCGCCCAGCGAGGGCGTCTCGCGGACCTCGGCGCCGTAGGCGCGCAGCAGCTTGCCGCGCTCGCGGCTCATCCCCTCCGGAAGGGTGAGGATCAGCTCGTAGCCGCGGGCCGCGCAGACCATCGCCAGGGCGATCCCGGTGTTGCCGCTGGTCGGCTCGACCACGACCGACTTGCCGGGCTGGATCTGGCCTGCGGCTTCGGCGGCGTCGATCATCGCGACGCCGATCCGGTCCTTGACGGAGCCGCCGGGGTTGAAGTACTCGAGCTTGACGCAGACCTCGCCGGCCGCCCCCTCCGAGAGGCGGTCGAGCAGCACCATCGGCGTGTTGCCGACGACGGCCGAGGCCTCGGCACCGATCCGCATCAGCGGATGCGGACGATCTTGAACTTGCGGACTGCCGGGGTCGGGTCGGGCACGCCCCCGTTCAGGGCGCGGACCTGGAAGCGGTAACGGCCGGGCCGCAGCTTGTAGCGCTTCGGCGACTTGCATCCCTTGAAGGGGGCTGCCTTGGTCTTCTTGCCCTTCAGCTTGGTCAGCGAGCACTGGAAGGCGACGCCGGCGGTCGGCGAGGAGAAGGCGAACTTGACCTTCGCCCTCTGCCCCCTGGTCTTGACGACCCTCGGGCCCGTCTTGATCTTGGTCTCGGGCGCGACCTCCGGCGGCAGCGGCGGATTGCCCTTCGGCGGCCCTTCGACACCGGTGACGCGCGCCACCGCGGCGATGTTTTCGCCCGGGATTTCCATCGTCACCCAGACGGTGCCGCCGGGACCGCCGGCGACCTGGCGGGGGAAGTATTTGTCGGGCAGGCCGGGCAGGGTCGTGACCTCGCCGGTCGTGCTGAGGCGGATCAGCTCCGCCCTGGCCGAGCGGGCGATCCAGTAGGCGCCGTCGGGGCCGAGGGCGACTCCGAACGGGTCGCCGTCGATCTCGCGCCCCTGGGCCTGGCCCGGCGGATCGATCGTCCCCACTTCCTCGGGTTCCTGGCTCTGCTGCGAGAAGGCGATCTGCCCGTTGGGGCCGCCCGCGACGCCCTGCGGGTTGCCTTTCAGCGTGTAGTCGACCTGCACCCCCGCGGTGGTGAAGGTCGCGACCCGCGCGTTGGCGTCGGCCACGGCGATCAGCGAGCCGGCGGCGTCGATGTCCTTCGGGCTGAGGTTGCCTTCGATCGCCACCGCCTGTTCGGTGCCCACCGGGTCGGCCGGGTCGAAGTGCACGAGGCTGTTGTTCGAGGCGACCCAGAGCCGGCCGTCGGGACCGCCGGCGATCTGGCCGCTGGCGGCGATTTTGTTGAGGGCGAAGGCCTGGTCGGTGCCTTCGGGATCGCCGGCGGCGAACCGAGTCACCTCGTTGATCGTCGGCACCCAGAGGTTCCCGTCGGGCCCGACCGCGATCCCCTCGGCGTCGTGTTCCACGCCTTCGATTTCGAATTCCTGGATCTGCCCGTCCGGCGAGATCCGCGCCACGTCCTTGCCGACGCTGAGCGTCACCCACATGCTCCCGTCGGGCCCGGCGACGATCTTGTTGTTGATGCCCAGCGAGTCGAGCGGGAAGACCCCGTTCACCGCCGGCGCGGCCACCGCCGCGGCCGGCACCAACAGCCCCACCAGCACGCAGAGACCGGCGACGAGCTTGGCGGCGTGGCTCCCCATCGCGGGCAGTCTAGCCCGGCGGTCCATAGGAGCCCAGGGCCACACGGGATCGCCCGGCGGTGGCTTCCGCCCTCGGAGCGAATCAGGATCTTTCGGA
Source organism: Solirubrobacterales bacterium (assembly GCA_035712025.1). Taxonomy (GTDB): domain Bacteria; phylum Actinomycetota; class Thermoleophilia; order Solirubrobacterales; family 70-9; genus VAYN01. The sequence continues at coordinate 27,022 of DASTBO010000095.1, read as the reverse complement.
TGGAAACCAAGCATCAGAAGCTCATCTCGAATCCCTAGATGAAGTACATGCCGCTGCCGGACTCTTCGGCCTCGCGGCGGGCGACTTCGGCGATCGTCGTCTGGCCGAAGACCTTGCGCAGGGCGGCGACGCCCTCGGCCCAGATGCCGCCCGCCTCGTCGGCCTCGTCGCCGACCTTGCCGTCGAGGGCCTGGACGACGTCGAGGACGGTGATCTCCTCCGGTGGGCGGGCCAGGGTGTAGCCGCCGCGCATCCCCCGGTGGCTGGTCAGCAGGCCGTTGCGGCGCAGGGTCGAGAAGAGCTGCTCGAGGAACTGCTCTGGAATCTCGCGGCGCTCGGCCAGCTCCTTGATCGGCACCGGACGCTCGCCGGCGCGCGCAAGCTCCGCCAAGGCGACGACGGCATACCTGGACTTTGAGGTAATCGAGATCACAGGGGACTTTCTACCGCACCCTCCGGCTGGGTAGGATCGGCTCGCGGGAGCCGCGATGGCCAATTCAGCGCCCGCATCCCTAAAGCGACCCGATCGGAAGCAGTCCTGAGCGAGCCCCCACATTGCCTGGTGATCGACGGTCACCCTCTCGTCCGGCTTGGGATCCGGGAGGCCCTCGACGACGGCTTCGTGATCCACGAGACGACGACCCGCGACGAGGGCCTCGACCTGGTCCGCGACGTCGGCGACTTCGACGTCGCGATCGTCGACATGCGCTGGCGCGGCAACGGCGGCGGCAGCGCGATCGGCGGCACCGAGGCGATCCGGATGCTCCACCGCTCCAGCGCGGCGCTCGGCATCGTCGCCCACGGCGAGCTGCCCGAACGCCACCTGGCGACCGACGCGCTGCAGGCCGGGGCGAGCGCCTACGTCGCCCGCACCGCCGGCCCCGAGGAACTGCGGCGCGCGGTCGCCGCCGCCGTCGCCCAGGAGAGCTTCATCGACCCGTCCGTGCCGCCGAAAGGCAGCCGCGGCAAGCTGACCCGCCGCCAGCGCGAGATCCTGCAGCTGCTCGCCAACGGCGAGTCGACGACCGTCGCCGCCCGCGAGCTCGACCTCAGCGAGGAGACGGTCAAGTCCCACACCAAGCACGCCCTGGCGCGGCTCGGCGCCAGGAACCGCACCCACGCGGTGGCGATCGCCCTGCGCGAGTGCCTTATCGACTGACGGGACGCTGCGGCTCGGCCGTCGCCCAGCTGGGCCGCCGGACGCGGACCAGCGAGCGGCGGCGCCAGGTGGCCGGCGACTGCTGCTTCGCCGCAGCGCCGGGGGAGGCGGTGGCTGCCGCTTTCTCCGCCATCGCTAGATCCAGCCCCTGTCGCGGGCCAGGAGGACGGCCTGGGCGCGATCGACAGCGCCGATCTTGCCGTAGACGTTGTGGAGGTGGGTGCGGATGGTCGAGACCGAGAGGTGCATTTCGCTGGCGATCTGCTTGTAGACCATCCCCTCGGAGAGGTGGCGGAGGACGTCGAGCTCGCGGCTCGAGAGCGGGCAGGGCTCGCTGACCCGCGAGGGGTCCTGGGTCGGCAGCGGCAGCTCGTAGAGCAGGTCGCGCAGCGCCTCGGGGCTGAGCCCGCAGCGTTCGGCGCTGGCCCGCAGCCGCTCCGGCGAGATCGCCTCGCCCTGGCAGTAGTGGGCGACCATGTCGGCGGTGGCGACCATCGCCGCCAGGCCCTCGGCGTCTTCGACGTGGTGGCGCTCGATCGCGACGGCGATCCGCGATGGCAGGTTCCAGCGGCGTGCGAGGACGCCGCCGACGAGAGCGTGGTCGATGCCGAGCTGCTCGCGTTCCTCGCGCAGGCGCTGCTCGGGGGTGCGGGAGATCGCGTCGAAGTAGACCTTGTAGCCGGGGTGCAGCCGGGAGATGACGAGGCGGCCGACGTCGTGCAGCAGCGCCGCCACGGCCAGCTCGTCGCGATCGATCCAGCCGACGATGCGGCCGAGGCGGTCGGCGGCCCGCTGGGTGGCGAGCGCGTGGACGCGGAAGCGCTCCGGCTTCAGGTCCCAGCCGCCGTTGGTGTCGAAGAAGTCGAAGCTGGGCGCGGTGCCGGCGAGGGCCAGCACCCCGGCCGGCTTCAGCACGTCGAGCGCCGCCGGGATGCCGGCGATGCCGCCGGCGACCAGGCCGCCGCGGTTCGCCTGCCGCAGCACGGCGATGGTCAGGGCGACGTCGCACTCGACCGCCTCGACGATCTCGCCGACGCGGGCGGTCTCGGCGGTCGCCGCGGCGATCACCCGCTCGCGCGACTCGATCAGGACCGGGAACCGCTCGACCGCCTCGAAGGCCTCGGCGAGGCGGCTTCCGGGGGCGGGGGCGGGTCGCGAGCCGGCTTTCTGGTCTTCCTTCAGGGGAAGCTTGCCGTTCGTTTGCGTCGTGACGCTCATTGGCACAACACATCGGCAGCAAACGACGAGGGGTTTAGCTCAGGGAGCCTTTCCGACCCCAAAATTGTGGAGCAATGTCGGTGCGGGTCAGGCTGCCGAAAGGCGTCCAGCGGCCGCGCGGATGCGCTCCAGCGAGCGATCCCTGCCCAATGCGGCCAGCGACTCGAAGATCCCGGGCGAGACCGAGGTGCCGGTGATCGCCACCCGGATCGGCTGGTAGAGCCTGCCCGGCTTGAGGTCGAAGCGGTCGAGCAGCGGCGCCAGCGCCGCCTCGATCGGCTCCGGCTCGAACGGGTCCACCGGCTCGAGCGCCGCGGCCACCGCGGCGAGCACCTCCCCCGTCCCCTCCTTCATCACCTTCGCCCAGGCCTTCTCGTCCTCGACCGGGGGCTCGAAGAGGAAGCCGATCAGCGGCCAGACCTCCTCCAGGGTCTGAGCTTTCTCCTGGGCGATCCCGCAGGCGGCTCGCAGGCGCTCGTCGGCTTCGCGGCCCAGGTGGCGGGCGACCGCGGCCGTGTACTCGTCGAGCGGCATCTCGCGCATGAAGCGGCCGTTCAGCCAGCGCAGCTTCTTCTCGTCGAAGATCGCCGCCGACTTGCCGACGTCGGCGACGCGGAAGCGGGCGACCAGCTCCTCGGTCGACATCAGGGTGGTGTCGTCGTCGGTCCCCCAGCCCAGCAGCGCCAGGTAGTTGCGGACCGCGGCGGGCAGGTAGCCGGCGTCGCGCAGCTCCTGGACCGAGGCGGCGCCGTGGCGCTTGGAGAGCTTCTTGCCGTCGGGCCCGTGCAACAGCGGCAGGTGCGCGTAGCGGGGCGCCTCGAAGCCGAGCGCCTCGAGCACGAGCAGCTGCTTGGGCGTGTTGGAGAGATGATCGTCGCCGCGGACCACCTCGGTCACCCCCATCTCGGCGTCGTCGACGGCGACCGCGAAGTTGTAGAGGACCGAGCCGTCGGCGCGGGCGATGACGAAGTCGTCGTAGCTCCGGTTGGGAAAGGCGACCGGGCCGCGGATCAGGTCGTGGACGACGGTCTCGCCCTCGTCGGGGACGCGCAGGCGGATCGCGGCCGTCGGGTCGTCGGTCGGCGTCCCGCGGTAGCCGCCGCCGGCGCCGTGCTCGGCCTTCCACGCCTCGACCTCCTTGGCGGTGGCGTGGTCCCGGTAGGCGTGGCCGGAGTCGAGCAGCCGCCCCAGCGCCTCGGCGTGGCTGTCGGCGCGACCGGCCTGGGAGACCGGGCCGATGTCCCAGTCGAGCTCCAGCCAGCGCATCGCGTCGAGGATCTGCTCGACGTTCTCCGCGGTCGAGCGCTCGCGGTCGGTGTCCTCGATCCGCAGCACCAGCTCGCCCCCCTCGTGGCGGGCGGCGAGCCAGTTGTAGAGTGCCGTCCTCGCTCCGCCGATGTGCAGCGCACCGGTCGGCGAGGGAGCAAACCTGAGACGGGAGTTATCGCTTTTCATGTTCGTAGGAGCGCACGTTTCCACCGCCGGCGGACTCGCCAACGCGATCGAGCGTGGCGAGGAGCGCGGTTGCGAATCTATCCAGATCTTCAACCAGAGCCCGCGCATGTGGCGGCCGACCAACTTCGGCGAGGAGGACTTCGCGGCCTTTCGCGAGGCGATGGATCGCTCCCCGGTCGAAGCGGTGATCATCCACGCCGTCTACCTGATCAACTGCGCGACCAAAGACAAGGACCTGCGGCAGAAGTCGCTCACCTCGCTCACCCACGCTCTGCGGATCGGCGACGCGATCGGCGCCAGGGGGGTCATCCTGCACCCGGGCTCGCAAAAGACCGACCCGCTGAAGCCGTCGCTGAAACGAGCTTCCAAGGTGATCGCGGCAGCCTTGAAGGAGACCGACTCCTGTCCGTTGCTGCTCGAGCAGACGGCCGGCCACAAAGGCCTGCTCGCCCGCGACTTCGATCAGATCGCGGCCCTGATCGAGGGCGTCGGTGACGACGAGCGCCTCGGCCTCTGCCTCGATTCCTGCCACATGTTCGCCCAGGGCTACGACATCACCGACGAGGCCCACCTGACCGCGGTCCTCGACGAAGCCGACGCCAAGGTGGGCCTCGAGCGCCTTGGCGCCGTCCACGTCAACGACGCCGCCGTCCCCCTCGGGGCCCACCTCGACCGCCACGCCAACATCGGCAAGGGCGAGATGGGCAAACGAGGCCTCTCAGCCTTCCTCTCCGAGCCCCGCTTCGAGGGCCTCCCGGCGACGCTGGAGACGCCCGGTCCCGAAAAGAAAGGCTCCTCGAAAGCCGAAGTAACCCTGGCGAGGCGCCTCCGCCGCGAAGGCCTGAAACGTCGAGCCAAGTAGCGAGTCCGCAAAAAAGGCTCTTGAGGGACCGTTTTTGCGGACTCGGCGAAAACCGGCGGTGCAGAGCAGGCGACAAGGGCCGGTACCAGACCGGCCCTTGCTCTCCCGCCGTAAGTCTTTATTTGATGTGGAAGCCGGAGATCGCGCGGGAGATGACCAGCTGCTGGATCTCGGAGGTTCCCTCGAAGATCGTGTAGATCTTCGAATCGCGGTGCATCCGCTCGACCGGGAACTCGCGGGTGTAGCCGTTGCCGCCGAGAATCTGGATCGCCCGCTCGGTCACCCAGACGGCGACCTCGCCGGCCTTGAGCTTCGACATCGAGCCCTCGGCGTTTTCGAACTTGTGGCCCTGGCGGCCCATCCAGGCGGCGCGCCAGACGAGCAGCCGGGCGGCGTCGATCTCGAGCTTCATGTTCGCCAGGTCGAAGGCAATCGACTGGTTCTCGACGATCTTGCGGCCGAACTGCTCGCGCTCTTTGGCGTAGTCGAGCGCATACTCGTAGGCGGCGCGGGCGATGCCCAGCGCCTGGGCGCCGACCGTCGGCCGGCTCGCCTCGAAGGTCTGCATCGCCGCCTGCGATTTGGCTTTCTTGCCCTCGCGGACGCGGGCGAGGCGTTCGTCGAGCTTCTCTTTGCCGCCCAGCAGGCAGGAGCCCGGGACGCGGCAGTCGTCGAGGTGGACGTCGGCGGTGTGGGAGGCACGCAGGCCGTGCTTCTTGACCTTGGCGCCCTGCTCGCAGCCCTTGGTGTTCGGCGGGATGACGAAAGCTGCGTGGCCCCGCGAGCCGAGCTCGCGATCGACCGAGGCGATGATCACGTGGACGTTGGCGATGCCGCCGTTGGTCGCCCAGGCCTTCTGGCCGTTCAGCACCCACTCGTCCTTCGCCTCGTCGTACTTGGCGCTGGTGCGGATGCCGGAGACGTCGGAGCCGGCGTCGGGCTCCGAGGCGCAGAAGGCGCCGAGCTTGACGTCGTCCGGCGTGCCGTAGCACTGGGGGATCCACTCCCCCATCTGCTCCGGGGTTCCCTGCCCGAAGATCGCTGCGACCGCGAGCGTCGTGCCCATGATCGCCATGCCGATGCCGGCGTCGCCCCAGAACAGCTCCTCGTTGGCGATCGGCAGCGTCAGCCCGGTCTCGTCGGCCCAGAACTGGCCGACGGCTTCGAAGCTGTAGAGGCCGATCTTGGCGGCCTCCTCGATCACCGGCCACGGCGTTTCCTCGCGCTCGTCCCACTCCTCGGCGGCGGGCCGGACGACGTTCTCGGCGAAGCCGTGAACCCACTCGCGGATGTCCTTCTGATCCTGGTTCAGCTCGAGCGAGAACTTCGGCTCGGTGGAATCGCTGGACGTGCTGTTGGCCTCGTCGAGCAGCGCTTGCGCGTCGACGTCGGCGACGGAGGAGTCAGCCATGGCGGCGAATTCTACATGGAACCGTGTCGAATCACGAAACGCGCATCGTTTCCAGCATTGTCCCCGTCACGGCGAGGAAATGAATGGAACGATCAGGCGAGCGGATCGATGACGTCGCGGAGGTCGAAGGCGCGCATGCCCTCGGCGCCCTCGTCGGTGCAGTCGAAGAAGCGCCTGTTCACGCACCCGTAGGACTCGCCGGCGCCCTCGTAGGCGCGCTCGACCGAGAACGGGCAGTGCGGCAGCGGGTCGCCGGTCATCTTCACGCCGCCGAAGCCGCCCTTCGCGAGCACTGCGCTCAGCTCCACCTCGGCCGCGTAGACCTCCTGCATGCAGCCGACGTACTGCTCGCCGGTGAGGCGGTCGACGAAGCTGTAGAGGTAGCGGCAGCCGAGCTCGACGCAGCCGCGCGGCTCGACCATCTTGTCGCAGAAGGAGCGGCACTGGCGGCACTCGCCGACCTCGGTGCGCGTAGCGGTCATCCCGAAAGCTTAGGGATGTCTGGCGGCGTGAAACCCTCGGTCGCTCGCGTGCTGAGCACGCCACGCTCCCTGCGTCCTTCGATCTTCTTGGCTTCACGCCGCCAGAGGCGTGGCACTGAGCACGTGCTCCAACTCGGTGCGGAGCATGCCGGAGGGCTTGACCCGGTAGCCCTCCCCGACCTTGAAGCGGCGCTCGCCGACGACGAGGAAGACCTCGGCGTCGCCCTTGTGGTGCTCGAGCACCGCCTTCAGTTCCTCGCAGAGCTCGTCGTTCCAGCGCGAGAGGTCGATCGGCACCTCGAACGGGCCGGCGACAGACGCGGGCGCCGGGACCGACCTGGCGGCCTTGGCGATCTCCGCCTGGTCGGGTTCGAACCGCTGCGCCTCCTGGACGACCAGCTTGGTCTCGCCGCGGTCCTTGTGGTCGATGCGGCCGCGGACGAGGACGATCGCGTCGGGCTGGATCACCGCCGCGCTCTCGGCCTCGTCGGCCTTGAAGACCAGCATCTCTACCTGACCCTCGACGTCGTCGAGGGTCGCGAACATCATCTGGCTGCCGCTCTTGGTGCGGATCTTCTTGCAGTCGACGACGATGCCGCCGACCGTCACCCAGCCGCCGTCGGGCTTGTTCGCCAGCTGCGCCAGGCTGCAGTCGACCCGCGCCCGCAGCGCCGGCCCGACTTCCTGCAGCGGGTGCGACGAGAGGTAGGTGCCGAGCGTCTCCTTCTCCATCGCCAGCATCTCGGCGCGGTCGAACTCGGCGCCGGGGATCGGCGGCCGGTGGTGGGCCTGCGACTGGGACTCCCCTCCCCCCGGCCCTTCGCCGAAGTCGAAGATCGAGCCCTGGCCCATCTGCGCGTCCTCCTGCGCCTTCTGTCCCGCCGACTGCGCCGCAGGCAGGGTTTCCAGCATGCCTTTGCGGCTATCGCCGGTCGAGTCGAGGGCGCCGCACTTGATCAGGCATTCGATCGCCCGTTTGTTCACCGCACGCGAGTCGACCCGCTCGCAGAAGTCCCAGATCGACTCGATCGGCTTCTCGTCGCGGGCGCGGAGGATCGCCTCGACCGCGGCGTGGCCGACGTTCTTGACCGCGTCGAGCCCGAAGCGGATCGCGTTCTCGGAGACGACGAAGCTGTGATCGGAGGAGTTGACGTCGGGCGGCAGGACGTCGATCCCCATCTCCGCGCAACGGTTGACGAAGAACGGGACCTTGTCTTTGGTGTTCATCACCGAGGAGATCACCGCCGCCATGTACTCGGCCGGGTAGTTGGCCTTGAGGTAGGCGGTGCGGTAGGAGATCAGCCCGTAGCAGGCGGCGTGGGACTTGTTGAACGAGTAGTCGGCGGCCGCTTCGTTCAGCTTCCAGAGGTCGGCGGCGACGTTCGGGGCGGTGCCCGACTCCGCCAACCCCTCCATGAACTTGTCCTTCATCGTCGCCATCAGGTCGCGCTTCTTCTTGCCGATCGCCTTGCGCAGATCGTCTGCCTGGGCGCCCGAGAAGCCGGCCATCTGGCGGGCGATCTGCATCAGCTGCTCTTGGTAGACGACGCAGCCGTGGGTCTCCTTGGTGATCGCTTCCAGGCGCGGATCGGGATAGCGGACCGTCGAAGGGTCTTTCTTCCCCTTCGCGTAGGTGGGGATGTAGGCCATCGCCCCCGGCCGGTACAGGGCGCCGAGGGCGACGATGTCGGCGAACTCGGTCGGGCCGACCTTGCGCAGGGCGTCGCGCATCCCCTCCGACTCGAACTGGAAGACGCCGGTCGAGTCGCCCTTGGCCAGCATCGCGTAGGTCCTGGCGTCGTCGATCGGGATCTGCTCCATGTCGATCCGCTCGCCCCGGGAGCGCTCGATGATGTCGATCGCGTCCTCGATCACGTCGAGGTTGCGCAGCCCGAGGAAGTCCATCTTCAGCAGCCCGATCTCCTCGATCGGGTTCATCGAGTACTGGGTGACGATCTTGTACTGGCGCTCGGGCTTGCCGGACCCGTTGCCGTTGGCCGGTGCCGCCGGGGCGCTCTTGTCCTCGGCGAGCTGCAGCGGCACGACCTCCTGCAGCGGCCGGTCGGCGATCACCACCGCGGCGGCGTGGATCGAGTTGTTGCGGATGATCCCCTCGAGGCCCTGGGCGACGTCGATGATCTTCTTCGCGTCGGGCTCCTCGTCGTAGGTCCGGCGCAGCTCCTGGCCGCTCTTCAGGCATTCCGCGAACGACGGGCTGCGGCCCATGATCGGCTCCGGGATCTGCTTCGCCAGCCGGTCTCCGGTGGCGTAGTCGAAGCCGAGCACGCGGGCCGCGTCGCGGGTCGCCGCCCGCGGCGCCATCTTGCCGAAGGTGATGATCTGGGCGACCGATTCGCGGCCGTATTTCTCGCCGACGTAGCGGATCATCCGCTCCCGGCCGCGGACCGAGAAGTCGATGTCGATGTCGGGCATCGATTTGCGACCGGGGTTGAGGAAGCGCTCGAACATCAATTCGTTGGCGAGCGGGTCGAGGTCGGTGATCTTCAGGCTGTAGGAGACGATCGAGCCGGCGGCCGAGCCGCGGCCGGGGCCGACGGCGATCCCGTTTCGCTTCGCGTAGCTGACGAAGTCCCAGACGATCAGGAAGTAGGAGGAAAAGCCCATGTCCTCGATCACCCCGAGCTCGAACTCGAGCCGCTCGACCGCCTCGGCGGGCAGCGGGTCGCCGTAGCGGGCCCGCAGCCCCTCCATCGCGATCCGCCGCAGCATCGCCTCCGGCTCCTCGCCGTTCTCGGTCGGGTAGCGCGGCAGCAGCAGCTTGCCGAGCTCGATCTCGATGTTGCAGCGCTCGGCGATCTCCAGGGTGGTCGGAACGGCGTCCGGCCACTCGGCGAAGGAGGCGGCCATTTCGGCGTTGTCCTTGATGTAGAACTCGTTCGTGTCGAAGCTCATCTTCGGCATCTGCAGGGTCGACTTCGTCTGCACGCAGAGCAGCGCCGCGTGGTTGTCGAAGTCCTCGCGCCGCAGGTAGTGGACGTCGGCGGTCCCGACCAGCGGCCGGTTCAGCTCGCGGGCGAAGCGGACGATCCCCTCGTTGGCCTTGTCCTGCTCTTCGATCCCGTTCTTCTGCACCTCCATGTAGACCTGCTCGGGACCGAAGGCCTGGATCAGGTCGTCGAGGTGGGCCCGGGCGTCGTCCTCGCGCTCTTCGATCAGGCGCCGGCAGAAGCGCGACTGCAGGCAGCCGGTGAGGACGATGACTCCCTCGGCGTGTTGGGAGAGAAGCTCCATGTCGACGTTGGCCTTGCCCCGCGAGAAGCCCTCGAGGAAGCCGGCCGAGGTGAGCTTCACCAGGTTCGAGAAGCCGGTGTCGGTCTCGGCCAGCAGGGTCAGGTGGTTGCGCTCGTACCGGGTCTGCTCCTTGATCGCGCGACGGTCGTCGACGAGGTAGGCCTCGAGCCCGGCGATCGGCTTGATCCCGTGCTTCTTGCAGGCCTTGTAGAGGTCGACGGCGCCGTTCATCACGCCGTGGTCGGTCAGCCCCAGGGCCGGCTGGTCGAGCTCCGCCGCCCGCGCCGCCATCGCGTCGATCTTGCAGGCGCCGTCGAGCAGCGAGTACTCGCTGTGGGCATGGAGGTGTACGGCAGACGCGGTGCTCACGAGGTCGGTCGATCATGGCAAGCCGGGCCGACGGCACCGGCGCCTGTCGCGACACTTCCGCGCTAGTTCCGGGCTACTTCAGAGCTGGGTGGCGAGAAGGCCGCCGATGACGCTTGCGACGATGCTGCCGAAGCCGAGGATCAGCGTCCGCTGCATCGCGTCGAAGCGAGCGTCGACCGCGATAAAGCGGGCGTTCATCTCACCCCGCAGGTCCCTGACCTCCGCCTTGACCTCGCGGATCTCGCCTTTGACTTCCACGAAGCGGCGGTTCATATCGCTCCGCAGGTCGTCGAGCCGCTCGTCGGTCCACTCTTCCCTTGCCATGACTGCCACGCAGGCAACCATATGAAGCGTGCTGTCATCAGTGGCGCGCAGATTGCAAATTCTCTGCGCAGCCTTTGGCGCGGAAGCGCGACTCAGGCGCAGACCCAGGCGCTGCCGCCGGAGTCGGCCCAGATTTCGGCGGCGATCCGGTCCTGTTCGGCCTTCGGGGCGTTCTGCGGTTCGCCCTTGCCGCCGTACAGCTCCCAGGTCGAGGGGAGGATCTGGTACGCGCCGCCGGCCCCGCTGGAGGGGTTCAGCGCGCTGTAGTTGCCGCCGGACTCGCACATCACGATGTAGGTCGGGATCGAGTAGGGCCCGCCGAGCCAGCGGCCGACTTCTTCTTCGGCTTCGGCTTCCGATTCGACCAGACGCGCCTCCTGGACCTGCCGCACCCATTCGGAGATGTCCGACTTCAGCGTCGCGATCGCGGCTGCGCGGCTTGCCTTCAGCGACTCCAACCGGGCGGCGGCAGCCTGCGCGGCTTCGCGGACCGCGGCGATTTCCTCGCGGGCGGCTTCGAGCCGTTCGTCGTAGGCGATCGCCTCCGCCTTCAGATCGGCGACCTTCAGGACCTCGCGGTGGACCGCCGCCCGCACCGCGGCGACGCGGTCGGCGAGGGCGCTGTCGGCTTCGGAGATCGCCCGCAGGTAGTCGCTCCGGGCGACGAGGTCCTCGTAGTCGCCGGAGCCGAAGACCAGGTCGGCGGTGCTCGGGGTGCCGCTCTCGTAGATCGCGACCAGGCGATCGGCGAGCACCGCCCGCGAGCGTCGCAGGCGGGCCTTCTCGACCGCGAGCCGGTGGCGCGTCAGCTTCAGCTTCGCCGCCAGCTCGGCGGCGCGTTCGCGACCTTCGGCCAGGAGGCCGCTCAGTTCCTCCTCTTCGGCGGCGGCGTCCTTCGCTTCGGCTTCGGCGCCGGCCAGCTCGGACGTGGTCGCCTGCAGCTGCGCCGCCAGCGAGCCGGCCTCGTCGCGGGCCGCGGCCAGCTTCGCTTCCAGCTGCTCGGCCTCGGTCGCGCCGGCCCGCCCCGTTGCGGCGCCAAGGGCGACCAGCAGCACGCAGAGCAGCGCCGCGGCGCAGATCCCGAGCAAATCCCTTCTGAGCCTGAGGTGCCGCACGAAGCGGCTGAGGCTACCGAGCGGTCCTCAAAAGTCCTGCAAGTCGACGATAACCCGCAAGCGAAGTTGCGGCTCAGCCTTCGGGGACGTCGCGCGTCGCGAAGTAAGCGACGGCGGCGACGATCCCGGCCCCGAGCACGCCGAGCGCGACCCGGCTCTCGCGCCGGTAGCGGCGGCGGAGGTAGCGGAAGGCGAACTTGACCGAGGCTTTCCCCAGGCGGTTGTACATCAGCCCTCCCCCCGCTCGCGGATCCGGTGGGCCATCCGCGACTGCAGCGACCAGAGCTCGATGAAGCCCGGCGAGGCGTTCTGGTCGAAGAGGCCGCCGGACTCCGAGAAGGTGGCCAGCTCGGCGTCGTAGACGGCGTTGGGCGAGGAGCGGGTGACGACGCGGACACTGCCCTTGAACAGGCGCAGGCCGATCTCGCCGGTGACCTGGGCGTTGACCGCGTCCATGTAGGCGTCGAGGTCGGAGCGCAGCGGCTCCCACCAGAGGCCGGCGTAGACGAGGTAGCCCCACTTCTGGTCGAGCGCCGGCTTGAACTGGTTCTGGTGGATCGTGCCGACCAGGCGCTCCAGCTCCTCGTGGGCGGCGAGCAGGATCGCCGCCGCCGGCACCTCGTAGATGTCGCGCACCTTGAGGCCGACGATCCGGTCCTCGATGTGGTCGACGATGCCGGCGCCGTGACGGCAGCCGATCTCGGCGGCCCGTTCCAGCAGATCGACCAGGCCAAGCCGCTCGCCGTTCAGCGAGATCGGCACCCCGGCCTCGAACCCGACCGTCACCGTCTCCGCCTCGTCGGGAGCGTCCTCGGGCCTGGTCACCAGCTGGAAGACGTCGTCCTCGGGCGCGTGGTCGAGCTCCTCGATCCAGCGGCCCTCCGAGGAGCGACCCCAGAGGTTGTCGTCGATCGAGTAGGGCGCGACCTCGGTCCCGCCCTTGACCGGGATCCCGTTCTCGCGGGCGTAGGCGATCTCCTCCTCGCGGCCCATCTCCCAGGAGCGGACCGGGGCGATCGTCTTCAGCTCCGGCGCCAGGGTCGCGACCGTGGCCTCGATCCGCACCTGGTCGTTGCCCTTGCCGGTGCAGCCGTGGGCGATCGTGTCGCAGTTGGTCTGGCGCGCGTACTCGACCGCGAGCTGGGCGATCAGCGGCCGGCCGAGGGCGGTGAAGAGCGGGTAGCCGTTGCCGTAGACGGCATTGGCCTTGATCGCCGGCGCGACGAACTCGGCGGCGAAGCGCTCGCGGGCGTCGACGACGTGGCACCCGACCGCGCCCAGCTGCAGCGCCTTCTGCTCGATCACCCCGTAGTCCTCCCCCGGCTGGCCGAGGTTGACGGTGAGGCAGACCACTTCGGCCTCGTAGTGGTCCTGGATCCACTTCAGCATCACGCTGGTGTCGAGGCCGCCCGAGTAGAGCAGCAGCACCCGGTGGACGCTGGCGGGATCGGCCTCGTAGCTGGCGGTCGGCTGGAAGTGCGGTTGGTCGACGCTCACGGGGGCGGAAGTCTCGCACGCCGCCTGCGCCCAGTGCTTCTAGGGCGCTTCGATGCCGCCGGCGCCGCCTTCTTCTCTTTCTTCCGGCGGCGGGACTTCTTCGGGTTCTTCTTCCGGCGCTTCTTCGTCTTCTTCGACCGTAGGTTCCTCTTCGGTCGTGGTCGGCTCGGTGGTCGTCGTCGTGGTCGAGCTCTCGGTCGTCGTCGTCGGCTCGATCGTCGTCGCTTCGATGCTGGAGCTGGCGGTGGTTTCGCCGCTGTCGTCGCCGCTGGCAATCACGATCACCGCGATCAGGAGGCCGACGATCACCGCGATCAGGCCGGCGACGAGCAGTCGCATGTTGCCGTGGGGGCGGCCCCCCTGCGGGCCTTGGCCACCGGGACCGCGGTCTTCGGGGCCCATCAGGCGAGTCGGGTCCTCGTGCATCTGCGCCTAAGCCTCCGGTCCGAGAATCGCGTCGAGAATCGCGTCGGTGTCCTCGATCTCGAACCCGTTTCGGAGCCGCTCGGCGATCTCCTCCCTGCTGCTGCCGGAGACCGCCAGTTGGGTGGCCAGCAGCCGGGCACCGGCGGCATCCGGCCGCCGGGTGCCGGTTTCGGGCTGGGACTCGACGACACGCGGCTCCACCACTGCCGCCTCGGGGGAACCGACCGCCCGCAGCCGCGGCGCCTCCGCTGGCTCCTCGCCCGCCGGGGACGGCAGCGGCTCCTCGCCATCGAGGCGCGCCCGCGCAGCCTCCAGGGTCGCCTGCAAGCGCTCGGCCTCTCGGCGCAGCGAGATCGCCTGTCCGAGCAGCGCGTCGATCAGCTCGGAGAGATCCTCCGCCCGCCCCGCGGCCTGGCGGTCGGCTTCCGCGCGTGCCTGGGCCAGGTGCCGGCGGGCCTGCTTTTCGGCGTCGTCGATGACGCCCTCGGCGGCGCGCTCGGCGGCCTCGACGATCGCCTCCAGGCGCTCGGCCGTGTCGGCCCGCAGGTCGCGCTGCTGCTTGGAGATGTCGGTGGGCTTGCGCGAGCGGCTCATTGCGCGGAAAAGCCTAGAAGCGTTTCGCCGATCAAGCCGGCCGCCAGGTCGACATGGTCCGAATCGATCACCAGCGGCGGCAGCAGGCGCAGGGTGTCGGGGCGCGGCACGTTGACCACCAGGCCGCGCTCGAGCAGGTCGGCGCCGACGGCGGCGGCGTCGAGTCCCTCGGCCAGGCCCACCCCGATCATCAGGCCACGGCCCCGGGTCCCGGCGACACCCTCCAGCGCCTCCAGCTTCTCGCGCAGGTAGGCGCCGAGCTCGCGCACGTGGCGCAGCAGGACAGGGTCGTCGACGATTTCGAGCACCGCCAGCGCCGCCGCGGTGGCGACCGGCCCGCCGGCGAAGGTCGAGCCGTGGTCGCCGGGCTCGAGCACGTCGGCCGCCTCCGGGCCGGCGATGCAGGCGCCGATCGGGAAGCCGCCGCCGAGCGCCTTGGCGCTGGTGAGGACGTCCGGGCGAACCGGCGTCTGCTCGAAGGCCCAGAGGGAACCCGTGCGGCCGATCCCCGTCTGGATCTCGTCGAAGACCAGCAGGGCGCCGACCTCGTCGCACGCCTCGCGAGCCGCCATCAACGCCTCGTCGGAGATCGGGAAGACGCCGGACTCGCCCTGGATCGGCTCGATCAGGACCGCGGCGGTGCGCTCCCCCACCGCCTCGCGCAGCGCGGCGGCGTCGTTGCGGGGCACCGCGCGGAAGCCGGGGAGCATCGGCCCCAGCGCCGCGTTCGCCGCCAGCGCCGGCGTCGCCGAGAGGGCTCCGTAGGTGCGGCCGTGGAAGTCGCTTTCGAAACTGACGATCTCCGGCTCGGCGACGCCGCGGTTGTAAGCGTGCTTGCGGGCGATCTTGATCGCGCACTCGTTGGCCTCGGTGCCCGAGTTGGAGAAGAAGACGCGGCCGCCGAGGCTCGACTCGGCCAGACGCTCGGCCAGCCGCGCCATCGGCTCGGTGTAGAAGAGATTGGAGACGTGGATCAGGCGATGGGACTGCTCCTGGACCGCCTTGACCACCTGGGGATGGCAGTGGCCGACCGAGCAGACCGAGATCCCGGTGAGGAAGTCGAGGTACCGCTTGCCCTCGGCGTCCCAGAGCAGCGGGCCCTCGCCGCGGACGAAGTCGACCGGCGCCCGCTTGTAGGTCCGCATCAGGTAGCGCTCCTCGAGCGCCCGCGCCTGCTCGAAGCCGATCTCTCGGGTCGCCTCGGTCACGGGGTGACCATGGTGCCGATGCCGGCGTCGGTGAAAAGCTCGAGCAGGAGGCTGTGGGGGATGCGACCGTCGATGATGTGCGCCGACTGGGCGCCGCCGCGGATCGCGTCGGCGCAGGCCTGCAGCTTCGGCCGCATCCCGCCCTCGAGGCTCGGCAGCTTCTCGTCGACCTCGTCGACCGTGGCGCGGGTGATCAGCGACCCCTCGTCGCCGGGGTCGGCGAGCCAGCCCTCGACGTCGGTGAGGAAGATCGCCTTGTGGGCGCCGAGCGCCGCCGCCACCTTGCCCGCCGCCTCGTCGGCGTTGACGTTGTAGGTCTGGCCGGAGCGGTCGGAGGCCGAGGAGGCGATCACCGGGATGTAGTCGGCGGCGATGTGGTTGAGGACGTCGACGTCGACCCGCTCGATCGAACCGACGAAGCCGACCTGCTCTGAGTTGGCGACCGGCGAGACCTCGAACAGGTTGCCGTCGGTGCCGGAGAGGCCGACCGCCGCCTGCCCGTGGCGGTTCAGCCGCTGGACGATTTCCGAGTTGAGCTTGCCGGCAAGGACCATCTGCGCGACCTCGACGGTCTCGGAGTCGGAGACCCGCAGGCCCTCGTGGAAGCGGACCTCGAGGCCGAGCCGGTCCATGTAGCGGGTGATCTCGGGGCCGCCGCCGTGGACGATGACCGGGTTGAGCCCGACGTACTTGAGCAGGACGATGTCGGTGGCGAAGGCTTCGCGCAGCTCCTCGTCGAGCATCGCCGCGCCGCCGTACTTGATCACCACGGTGCGGCCGTGGAACTCGCGGATGTAGGGGAGCGCCTCCAGCAGGGTGGCGACGCTGCCGCTGTCGTAGCGGGCGTTCACGTCGTGTACTCCGCGTTGATCCGGATGTACTCGTAGCCGAGGTCCGAGAACCAGACGTGGGCGGAGTGCCCGCCGCGACCGAGCCGCAGGCCGATCTCGGCCTCCTCCACCTCGCCGCCGAGCTCGGCGGCGTCGATGTTCTCGGCCCCGAGCTCGGGCAGCTGCTCGCCGGCGAGGGCGGCGCCGGCGGCCTGGGCGATCCGGCCCCAGTTCGGGTCGCGGCCGAAGAGGGCGGTCTTGACCAAGGGCGAGTTGGCGATCGCCCTGGCGACCCGCTCGGCCTCCGCCTGGCTGGCCGCCTCGGTGACCTCGATCTGGGCAGTGCGGGCGGCGCCCTCGCCGTCGCGGACGATCTCGATCGCCAGCTGGGTCAGGACCGCCTCGAGCAGGCCCTCGGGCAGCGGCCGCCCCGAGGCGCCGGAGGCCTGCAGCAGGACGGTGTCGTTGGTGCTCATCTGGCCGTCGACCGTGATCCGGTTGAAGGAGGCGTCGACCGCGGCGCGCAGGTGCGCGTCGGCGTCGGGGACGGCGGCGTCGGTCTGTACGAAGCAGAGCATCGTCGCCATGTTCGGCTCGATCATCCCCGCCCCCTTCGCCTGGGCGGAAAGCGTCACGCCGCCGGCGCGCAGGGTGCAGCGCTTCGGCCAGCGGTCGGTGGTGAGGATCGCGTCGGAAAAGGCGCTGCCGCCGTCGGCGCTGAGGGCCGCGGCGGCCTCGGCGATGCCGCCGAGGACGGCGTCGACCGGCAGCGGGACGCCGATCGTCCCGGTCTCGGCGACGGCGACCTGGCTCGCCTCGAGGCCGAGCTCGGCGGCCGTCCGCTCGCACATCGCCCTGGCGTCGGCCAGCCCCTGCTCGCCGGTCTCGGCGTTGGCGTTGCCCGAGTTGACGACCGCGGCCCGCACGCCGCCGGCGTCGACCTCGTCGCGACAGATCCGGATCGGCGCGGCCGCCGAGGCGTTGCGGGTGAGGACCATCGCCGAGGCGACCTCGGGCGCGTCGCAGACGACCAGACCGACGTCGGTCTTGCCGCCGCCCTTCAAGCCGCAGTGGGCCCCGCCGGCGCGAAAGCCCGGCGCGAGCCGGGCAGGGTCCAGCTCCTCGACGCCCTCCGGCTCATCCACCCACCGCGAACGAAAGAAGGAAGCGCTCATCCGTTCAGCTGTTCCTTTTGGTGGCATGGCAACGAAAAGGAACAGACGAATGGGTCGCTGGGGGTCATATCAGGCCCTCCGTCTCGTCCAAGCCCAGCATCAGGTTGAGGTTCTGCACGCCCTGGCTCGAGGCGCCCTTCCAGATGTTGTCGATCGCCGAGAAGGCGATCACCCTCCCCCGCTCCTCGACGGTGACGTAGACGTGGCACTCGTTGGTGTCCCGGACCGCGCGCAGGTTCGGCGGGCAGTCGAGGACGTGGACGAAGGGCTCGTCCCGGTAGCGCTCCTCGTACAGGGCCTGCACCGCCTGCTTCGAGGTCGCCTCCGAGAGGGTCGCGAAGCAGGTCGCCAGCTCCCCCTGGTCCAGCGGCAGCAGGTGCGGGACGAAGCTGACCGGCGCCGGGCTGCCGAGCGCCGCCAGCTCCTGCTCGATCTCCGGCCGGTGGCGATGCCCCTCGGTCTTGTACGGGAAGGCGTTCTCGGTCATGTTCGAGAAGTGGACGAGGTCGTCGCTGGCGCGGCCGTAGCCGGAGGTGCCCTGCATCGCCGAGACGAAGACCTCGCCCAGGAGCCCCTTTTCCGCCAACGGCGCGAGGGCGAGGACGCTGGCGGTCGGGTAGCAGCCGGGCGTCGCGACCAGCTTCGCCTCCCGCAGCTCCTCGCGGTAGATCTCGCTCAGCCCGTAGATGCCGGTGCCGAACAGATCGGGGGCGCCGTGCTCGCCGTACCAGCGCTCGTAGGTCTCGCGGTCGCGGAGGCGGAAGTCGGCGGAGAGGTCGACGACGAGGATTCCGGCGGCGCGCAGCGCCGCGTCGGTCGGGGCCGCGGCGCCATGCGGGTAGGCGACGATCGCGGCGTCGACGTCGGGCAGGTCGTCGAGGTCGAGCTCGGTCAGCTCGACGTCGGCGCGGTAGCGCGGATAGAGGTCGCTCAGCCGCTTGCCGGCGTCGCTGCGCGAAGTGGCCGCGACCAGCTGCAGCCGCGGGTGGTCCCAGACGATCTGCGCCGCCAGGGCGCCGGTGAACCCCGAGGCCCCGGCGACCAGGATCCTGGCTGCGGGCTTGCCGTCGAGCGGCTGAGGAGCGAGGTCACTCACGCAGCGACCCCCCGATCTCACCCAGCTTCGCCTTGATCGCCCCCCGCAGGCCGGCGACCTCCTCGTCGGTGAGGGTCCGGTCAGGGGCGCGGAACTCGAGGTTCAGCGCCAGGCTCTTGCGGTCGGCGCCGACCTGCTCGCCCTCGTAGAGGTCGAAGACCTCGGCCGCGTGCAGCAGCTCGCCGCCGCCGGCGAGGACCGCCGCACGGACGTCGCCGGCGGGAGTGGCAGCGGGCACGACCACGGCCAGGTCCTGGTAGACGGCCGGGAAGGTGGTGACGTCCTCGTAGGACTCCTCGCCCAGGGTCGCGGCGGCGATCAGCGGCGCCGCGTCGAGCTCGAAGGCCGTGGCGGCGTCGAGGTCCCAGGTCCGACAGACCAGCGGGTGCACCTCGCCGAGCCAGCCGACGGGCGCGCCGGCGACCGCGACCGCCGCCGAGCGACCGGGGTGCAGGAACGGCTCCTCGGCAGGCGAGAACTCGAGCGCGGTTCCGAGCTGTCGCCCGAGCGCCTCGAGCGCGCCCTTCAGCGCGAAGAAGTCGGCGGCCTCGCCGCCGCCGCGCCAGGAGCGCTCGGCGAAGGCCCCGACCGCGATCCCCGCGAACCGGTGCGGCTCGGCGAACGGAGCGGGCCGGTCCCCGGCGAAGTCCCCGGCCAAAGGGTCGACGGGACGATTTCCGCTGTCACCGAGCGGTTTTCGGCCCGTCGGCGGGTTTTGGAGGTAGACGCGGGCGGATTCGAACAGGGCCAGGTCGGAGGCGCCGCGGGCGGCGTTGCGGGCGGCGACGTCGAGCAGGGAGCCGAGCAGGGTCGTCCGCATCGCCGACTGCTCCTCCGAGAGCGGGTTGGCGAGCCGGACCGGGTTCGCGCGCGGGTCGTCTCCCTCGATCCGCAGGCGACCGGCCTCGCCGGGATCGGTGAAGCTCCAGCCGACGACCTGGTCGAAGCCGAGGTCGCGGAGGACGTCCTCGACGCGACGCCGCAGCTTCTGCTCGCGGCTGAGGCCGCCGACGGCCTCGCCGGTCGAGGGCAGCGTGGTCGGCAGGTGCGCGTCGATGCCGTGGACCCGGGCGACCTCCTCGATCAGGTCGACCTCGCGGGTGACGTCGTAGTGGCGCTCGGGCGGGACGACGACCGCCAGGTCCTCGCCGTCGGCCTCGGCCTCGAAACCGAGCCGCTCCAGGTAGGTCCTCTGGTCGCCCTGGGAGATCTCCATCCCCAGCAGCCCGCGGACTCGCGAGGCCCGCAGCGGCAGCCGCCGCGGCTCCGGGGCCTCGGCGGCGACGTCGATCGTCCCCGGCACCAGCTTCGCCCCGCAGAGCTCGACCAACAGCCGCGAGGCGATCCGCTGCGCCCGCTCGCAGAGCGCCGGGTGGAGCTGCTTCTCGAAGCGGGCCGATGCCTCCGAGCGCAGCCCGAGCAGGCGCGAGGTGCGGAGGATGTTGGTCCCGTTCCAGCTCGCGACCTCGAGCAGGACCCGGGTCGTCGCCTCGGAGACCTCGGAGCGCTGGCCGCCCATGATCCCGGCGATCCCCGAGGGCCCCTCGCGGTCGCAGACCAGCACGGTCTCGGCGTCGAAGGTCCGCTCGACGTCGTCGAGGGTGGTCATCTTCTCCCCCTCGCTCGCGGTGCGGACGATCAGCTCGCCGCCCGGGACCTTGTCGAGGTCGAAGGCGTGCAGCGGCTGCGCGGTCAGCAGCATCGCGTAGTTGGTGATGTCGACGACGTTGTTGATCGGCCGCTGCCCGGCGGCGGCGAGCCGCGCCTGCAGCCATAGCGGCGAGGGGCCGATCGTGACGTCGGTGAAGACGCGGGCGGTGAAGCGCGGGCAGAGCTCGGGGACCTCGACCGTGACCGAGGCGTAGTCGTCTGCCTTCCCCTCCCCCTCGGCCGCCGCGTCCTCGGCCCAGGGGTCGGCGGCGAGCGGCGCGGCGGTGATCGCGTGCACCTCGCGGGCGACGCCGTGGACGCCGAAGCAGTCGCTGCGGTTCGGGGTGACCTCGATCTCCAGCACCGGCTCGCCCAGCGGCAGCACCTCGGCCAGCGGGGTCCCGGCGGCGAGCTCGGGATCGAGCTCCATGATCCCCTCGTGGTCGTCGCCGATCTCGAGCTCGTCGGCGGCGAGGATCATCCCTTCGGAGGGGATCCCCCGCAGCTTCGCCTTGCGCAGCTTCTCGCCGTTCGGCATTCGCGCCCCCGGCAGCGCCACCGCCACCGTCTGGCCGGCGGCGACGTTGGGGGCGCCGCAGACGATCGGCCGCTCGCCCTCGCCGGTCTCCACCATGCAGGCGCTGAGCCGGTCGGCCTTCGGGTGCTTCTCGCACTTGACGACCTTGCCGACGACGAAGCCCTCGCCCGAGGGCGGCCCGACGGTCTCCACCCGCTCGACCTCGGTGCCGGTCATCACCAGGCGGTCGGCGAGCGCGGCCGGCTCCATCCCGGGGTCGCAGTACTCGCGCAGCCAGGAGTACGGGATTCTCATACCCAACCCCTCACGAGAACTGCTCCAGCATCCGCACGTCGTTGTCGAAGAAGCGCCGCAGGTCCGGCACGCCGTGGCGCAGCATCGCCACCCGCTCGACCCCGATCCCGAAGGCGAAGCCCTGGACGCGCTCGGCGTCGTAGCCGTGCCCCTCGACGAAGCCGAGCACGTTGGGGTCGACCATGCCGGCGCCGAGGATCTCGATCCAGCCCTGGCCCTTGCAGAGGTTGCAGCGCTCGCCCCCGACCAGCTCGCCGCTGCCGCCGCACTGGAAGCAGGAGACGTCGACCTCGACGCTCGGCTCGGTGAAGGGGAAGAAGTGCGGCCGCAGGCGCAGCTCGCGCTCCGCGCCGAACAGCGCCTGGCACATCGCCAGCAGCGTCCCCTGCAGGTCGGCGAGGGTGAGGCCCTCGGCGATCGCCAGCCCCTCGACCTGGTGGAACATCGGGCTGTGGGTGGCGTCGGAGTCGCGCCGGTAGACCTTGCCGGGGACGACGACGAAGATCGGCGGCGGCTTGGCCTCCATCGAGCGCACCTGCATCGGCGAGGTGTGGGTGCGCAGCAGCACGTCGGGATGCGACTGCACGTAGAAGGTGTCCTGGAGCATCCGCGCCGGATGACCGGGCGGGTGGTTCAGGGCCGTGAAGTTGTAGTAGTCGTGCTCGATCTCCGGGCCTTCGGCGACGTGGTAGCCGAGCCCGACCATCGTGTCCTCGATCAGCCGCGTGGTGCGGGCGATCAGGTGCGGGTGGCCGACCGGCCGCGGCGGCGCCCCGGGCAGGGTGACGTCGATTCGGTCGTCTACCAGCTTCGCCTCCAGCTCGGCGGCGTCGAGCTGCTCGGCGCTCCCCTCGAGCAGCGCCTCGAGCTCCTTGCGGGCCCTGTTGGCGGCGCCGCCGACCTGGCCGCGTTCCTCCGGCGGCAGCTCGGCGATCCCGCGCAGGACGCCGGTCAGCTCGGCTTTGCGGCCGAGGTAGCGGACCCGCAGCTCCTCCAGCTCGGCGCTCGTCCCGGCGCCCTCGATCGCGGCGGCTGCCTCGGCCCTGATCTCCTCGATCCGCTCAAGCATTGGGAGGCGCCTCCGTCATGGCGAGCGAAGATATCCGCTGGGCGGCGATCGCAGCCGCGGCGGCGACGTTGAGCGACTCGGGACCGCCCGCGCGCAGGGGGATCGTGACCCGCCGCTCGCACTCGACCAGCACCTCGTCGGGCAGCCCGTCGCGCTCGGCGCCGAGGCAGACGGTGGCGGCGCCGGCGAGCGCGTCGATCTCGTGACCCCCGTGGGCAACCAAAGCGGCACGCGGCTCGGGCGTGGACGTGATCGCGGCCCTCGCCGGCGGCGCCGAGAAGATCGAGCCCATGCTGGCGCGGACGGCCTTCGGCGAGTACGGGTCGGCGCAGTCGGGACCGAGGACCACCGATCCACCCGTCAGCGCATCCACGGAGCGAACGATCGTCCCGACGTTGCCGGGGTCCCCGACGCCGTGGAGGTAGAAGCCAGGGCTCGCCGGGCTCGCGGCCCACCGGATCGGCCAGACGGCGATCGCGCGAGTGCTCGACCCCAGGACCGATACGTCCGCCAGCAGGCCCGGATCGACCTCCTCGCCCTCGAGCCCCGAGCCTGCGGCGACCAGCACGAACCGTGGCTCGGCCCCGGCCGCCAGCCCGGCCTCGAGCAGGTCCTCGCCCTCGGTCGCGAACGCGCCCTCGCGCTCGCGGTGCTTGCGGTCGCGCAGCTTGCGGACCAGCTTCAGTTTCTCGTTTTGGCTGCTTTTGATCATCAGAACGAAAAAGCGGGCCGAAATTCGGCCCGCCCGGGAGAGAGGAATGTCGGTGATGCCGCTAGGCGGCCGCACCCTCCCGGGCTAGCTCCACAAATCGGCGGAAGGCGTCGCGGTCCGAGACGGCGATCTCGGCCAGCATCTTCCGGTTGACCTCGACCTCGGCCTTGTTGAGGCCATGCATCAGTTCCGAGTAGCTCATGCCCTCGAGCCGCGCGGCGGCGTTGATGCGGGTGATCCAGAGGCGGCGGAAGGTCCGCTTTTTGTTGCGCCGGTCGCGGTAGGCGTACATCCCCGACCGCTGCACCTGCTCTTTGGCGAAGCGGTAGGAGGAGTGCTTGCGACCGAAGTAGCCCTTCGCTTCCTTCAGCACCTTGCGGCGCTTCTTGCGCGCGTGGACGGAGCGCTTGACGCGGCTCACTTGCCGCCTCCGAGCAGGGTCCGCACCTTCTTGGCGTCGTTCGGCGAGATGTCCACCGGTTTCGCCATCTTCCGCTTCCGCTTCGGCGACTTTTTCTCCAGGATGTGGCTGGAGTAGGCGCGACGGCCGCGCAGCTTGCCGCTGGCGGTCTTCTTGAAGCGCTTCTTGGCGCCGGAATGGGTTTTCATCTTCGGCATGCGGGTCGGTATTGAAGCAGACGCCTGGCTCCTGGGTACGCTGGCGCCGCGATGCGCATCCTCTACGTGGTCGGAACGCGGCCGAATTTCGTCAAGACCGCACCGGTGATCGGCGCCCTGCGCCGCCGCGATCCCGAGGGCCGCCACGCGATCGTCCACACCGGCCAGCACTACGACCGGCTGATGTCCGAGGTCTTCCTCGCCGAGCTGGGGGTGCCGGCGCCCGACTACATGCTCGAGGTCGGCTCCGGCAGCCACGCGGTGCAGACTGCGCGGACGATGGAGCGCCTGGAGCCGGTCCTCGCCGACGAGGCGCCGGACCTGGTCATGGTCCCCGGCGACGTCAACTCGACCCTGGCGGCGGCGCTGACCGCGGTGAAGATGGGCATCCCGGTCGCCCACGTCGAGTCCGGCCTGCGCAGCTTCGACCTGACGATGCCCGAGGAGGTCAACCGCATCGTCGCCGACCGCTTCGCCGAGTGGCTCTTCCTCCACAGCCCCGAGGCGGTCACCAACCTGCGCGCCGAAGGCATCCCCGAGGAGCGCATGCACATGGTCGGCAACACGATGATCGACACCCTGGTCGCGCTCGAAGAGCGCTTCCGCGCCGCCGGCTCGGCCGCGCGGCTCGGCGTCGAGCCCGGCTCCTACCTGCTGGTGACGCTGCACCGCCCGGCGCTGGTCGACGGGCCGCTGCTGGCCGAGACCGTCGCCCAGCTCGCCGCCCTGGCGCGCGAGGTGCCGGTCGTCTTCCCGGTCCACCCGCGGACGCGGAAGATGATGGAGGGCCTCGAGCCCGACCATCCCGGGCTGCTCCTCACCGACCCGCTCGGCTACCTCGACTTCCTCTCGCTGATCGCCGACGCCCGCGCCGTCCTCACCGACTCGGGCGGGATCCAGGAGGAGACCACCTACCTCGGCATCCCCTGTTTCACGCTGCGCGACAACACCGAGCGGCCGGTGACCGTCACCTCGGGCACCAACACGCTGCTCGGGCTCGACCCCGCCGCGATCGCCCGCATCCCCGGCCTGCTCGCCGAGGGCCGGCTCACCGCGCCCGGGCCCCCGCCCCTCTGGGACGGCCGCGCCGCCGAGCGCATCGCCGAGGCGGTCCTCGCCTAGCCGGAGCCCTCAGGCGAAGAGGAGGTCGTAGAGGGTGATGCAGCCGGAGAGCCTCTTCGGGCTCCCTCCCTCGCCGCCGTAGCCGACCCTCACCGCCTGCCAGCAACCGCGGTCGTTCACCTTCACCCGGTAGGGAACCGCGCCACTGCTCCCGCTGTCCCACTTCGAGCAGCTCCAGGTTGCCCCCTCCCGCTCGCAGCCGCTTGGAGAGTCGAAGATCAGGCTGTTGCCGACCGAGTTCTGCAGCGACCTCCCGTCCACCCCCAGCACCATCGCCGGCCGCGCCCCAAAGAGGCCGAGGACGAGAAACGCCGCCGCGGTCGATGCCAGCACGATCGCGACCCTGCGCGGCTGGTAGGCAGGCTGACCGGGCTTGCGGGCGAGGGCACCGATGTACCAGAGGAGGCCGAGCGTCAGCCAGCCGAACGCGAAATACAGCCACTGCCCGCGCACACAGCACGCGATCCCGGCCGGGACGACGGTCAACAGCCAGAGAAGCGCCGCGCCGTAGAAGAGGACGTCGAGGATCAGGACTCGGCGGGAGCGTCGTCGGCCGTCGCGGCCTCGTCGCTCTGGCCGTCGGCGGAAACCTTGTCGACCTCTTTGCTGGGGCCGAGCAGCATGCTCATGTTGCGGCCTTCCTGCAGCGGCGCCGACTCGATCGTCGCCAGGCCGTCGAGGTCCTCGAAGAGTTTGTTCAGCAAATCGCGGCCGCGCTCGGGGTGGGCCTGCTCACGGCCGCGGAACATGATCGTCACCTTGACTTTGTCGCGGTGCTTGAGGAAGCGTTCGACGTGGCCCTTCTTGGTCTCGTAGTCGTGGGTCGCGATCTTCGGCCGCAGCTTGATTTCGCGGATGTTGACCTGCTGCTGGTGCTTGCGCGCGGCCTTCTGCTTCTGCTCCTGCTCGTACTTGTACTTCGAGTAGTCGAGCAGGCGGGTCACCGGCGGCTTCGAGCCGGGCGCGACCTCGACCAGGTCGAGGTCGGCCTCCTGGGCGCGTTTCAGCGCGTCGGCGATCTCGACGATCCCCAGCTGCTCGCCGTCGGCGCCGATCAGGCGCACCTGGGGAACCCGGATCCGCTCGTTTATCCGAGTGGTGTCGCGCTCCGGCGGGCGCCGATCGAACCTTCGCGGGACCGGCACTATCGAAGGTGGGACTTCAAGAGGACGAAACGGTAGGCAGGCACGGGGCGCTCAGCGGCGGCGGTGGATTTGCGTGCCAGCGATCAAGTTCGGCGCAGTATAGAGACAGAACGGCGGTTCGTAAATCCGACCGCTCAGCGCTGCCCGACCTCGGTCTCGATCCGGGCGGCGAAGTCGGCCAGCTTCATCTCCCCGAGGTCGCCCTCGGCGTGGGAGCGGACGGAGACCGCGCCGGTCTCCTCCTCGCGGTCCCCGACGACCAGCATGTAGGGGTAGCGACCCACCGTCGCGGCGTCGCGGATCTTCTTGCCGACCGACTCGGAACGGTCGTCGACGGCGACGCGGACGCCGAGTTCCCGCAGCTGCTCGTGGGCGCGACCGGCGTACTCGTTGTGGCGGTCGGAGATCGGCAGGACGATCGCCTGCACCGGCGCCAGCCAGGTCGGAAAGCGGCCGGCGTAGTGCTCGATCAGGATCCCGGCGAAGCGCTCCATCGAGCCCAGCAGGGCGCGGTGGATCATCACCGGCCGGTGGGCGGCGTCGTCGGCGCCGGTGTAGTAGAGCTCGAAGCGCTCGGGCATCTGGAAGTCGAGCTGGCAGGTACCGCACTGCCACGAGCGGCCGAGCGCGTCGGTGACGTGGAAGTCGATCTTCGGCCCGTAGAAGGCGCCGTCGCCGGGGTTGAGCTCGTAGGCACGGCCCTGGCGCTCGAGCGCCTCGGTCAGCGCCGCCTCGGCCTTCGCCCACTGTTCCTCGGTCCCCATCGACTTCTCCGGGCGGGTGGAGAGCTCGACCCGTACGTCGTCGAAGCCGAAGCGCGCGTAGAGCTCGTCGATCGCTTCGCAGATGTCGGCGACCTCGTCGGCGATCTGCTCCTCGGTGCAGTAGACGTGGGCATCGTCCTGGGTGAAGGCGCGCACGCGCAGCAGGCCGTGCAGGACACCCTCGCGCTCGTTGCGCGAGACGCGGCCGAACTCGGCCAGACGCAGCGGCAGCTCGCGGTAGGAGTGACGGTCGGAGTCGAAGACGAGGCAGGCGCCGGGGCAATTCATCGGCCGCAGCGCCAGGCGCTTCTCGTCGGACTGCATGAAGTACATGTCGTCGCGGTAGTTGTCCCAGTGCCCGGAGCGGTGCCAAAGCTCCTCGTCAAGGACCTGAGGGGTTGCGATCTCCTTGTAGCCGCGCTTGCGCAGCTGGGCCTGGACCTCGCCCTCGATCAGGCGCAGGAGGGTGGTGCCGTTGGGCAGCCAGAAGGGCATGCCGGGCGCCTCCTCGCGCAGCATGAAGATGCCGAGCTGGGGGCCGAGGCGGCGGTGGTCGCGCTTCTTGGCCTGCTCGATCCGCTCCAGGTGCTGGGCCAGGTCCTTCTTCGAGAAGAAGGCGGTGCCGTAAATCCTGGTC
>DASTBO010000094.1:0-28491 GCA_035712025.1 Solirubrobacterales bacterium | reverse complement strand
CTCCCCGCTCAGATTCAGGCGATGCTCGCTGCGCCGGGGCTGACCAAAACCCAGCAGCTGGCGATCGGCGAACTCGCCGGCACCCTGGCCAGCGGGACCAAGCAGCCGATCTACGACGCGCTCGGTAACGAAGTCAGCGCCGACAGCCACGCCGACGACATCGCCGCGGCGAAGTTCCAGAAGGAAATCATCGCCGCCCGCAAGAAAGCGATCGAAAAGCGTCTGCGGCAGATCAAAAAACGGCTGCAGGAAGCCCTCAGCCCCAAAGAGCAGAGCCGCCTCCTAGCCGAGCAGGGGCGCCTGATCGGCGAACTCGGCTCGGCGAAAACCACCCTCGCCGGGCTGAACGAAACGATCAACCAGGCGCCCGACGAACCGGCCAACCCCCCGCCGACGGCGATGGACTACATGAACCGGGACCTGGCGCTGGCGGAATTGACCCCCGACCTCGCCGACGATCGCGCTGTCCGCGAACGGATGCTGAAGGTGGCCGAAGAACAGCTTACGGCCGCGCTGGCGACCGCCGACCCGCGCGACGACATCGAAGCCGCCCAGCAGGTGAAGGCGCTGCGGGAAGCCGTCAACGGCCTCAACGAAGTCCTGCAGCAGCGCGAAGCCTTCGAGAAAGAGCGCCTCGAGGTGGACAAGCGCCTGATGCACCTCGCCGAATCCCAGGGCCCGGCCCTCTTCGCCGCGGTGCTCTCCTGGGTCGACGGCGCGATCGGGGGCCCGCTGCAGAACCGTGACCGACTTGCAACCGCCGGCAGCTCTGCCGCCTACCAGTAGGAGGGAGGACCCTTGGCCGGAATCGCGATCATCCTCGACCCCGACGACGTCCCCCTCGAGTTCGCCGCCGCCGGCGACGGGCGCTCGGGCTACTTCGTCCTCTCGCCGCTGAAAGTACCCCGTCCCCAGCGCGATCAGCAGTGGGGCTCGAACATCGACACCGAGGGCGAGCTCTCCAGCGGAGGCAAGGACAAGAACATCGAGATCCCGCCTAAGCTCCGCATCGTCGGCGCCGACGCGGAGGACTTCCGCGACCGCCAGCTGCAGCTCGAGCAGAAGCTCAACAAGTACGGCAGCGGCGAGGGCGGCATTTTCCGCCTGGTCTACCCCGACGGGAGCTGGATCGACTACGAGATCCGCGGCGTCAACGGCGGCGAAGGCCTGATCGAGAACCGCGTCCTGCACAGCTGGGTCGCCGAGGAAGAGGTCACCTTCGTCTGTGCGCCCTTCGGCGTCGGCCAGGAGGAACTGGTCGGCGAATACAGCTCCTCCGATCGGGTCATGGAGATCTCGGTCCCCGAGCTCGACGGTACCGCGGAGGCCTTGGCTCGAGCGGAGATCGTCTCCCCCGACGCCGACGTCTGGGAGCTTCTCTGGGGCCGAGACTCCCGCTACTTCGACGAGGCACCCACCGCGGCGGCGGAATTCGCCGCTAAAGACCTGACGCCGGTTGGCGGCGCCGGCGAGGTCACGACGACGATCGACGGCAAAGCCGGCGTCACCGTCGTCCGCCAGGGGATGCTGACGCCGAACTGGAGCGCAATGCTCGACCTCACGATCGACGGCGTCGGCCCGATGACTCACCAGGGCGTCTTCGAGCTGCTCGCCTGGGTCCACATGCCGACCACTAACACCGGCGAAGTCGCCGTCTCGGCCGAGTACGGCATCGGGGATCTCAGCCGATCGACCTCGCTGGAGCCGATCTACTTTCCGGCCGGCCATCCGCGCCAGGGTCAGGTCGTCCGGCTCTCCCTCGGTCAGCTATGGCTGCGCGCACCCGCTCGAGGAGAGCACCAGTGGGAGGGTCAGGTCCTCGTCAAGTCGACCGTGGTCGGCGACGACTTCGACATCCTCGAGATCGGCATGCGGCCGGTGGGCGAGTCGAACGGCAGGGTTGCGGTGACGCCGGTGCTCAAGCAGCCCTCCACCTTGCTGACCCGCGACGAGTTCGGCCAGCCCGCCGGCGCCCTCGACGGCCAGCCCCTCGCGGCCGCCGCCGCGATCGCCGGGCCCAAATCGCCTACGGTCGTCGCGCAGAGCGGCACGGGCGTCGCCTGGACGAATCCCAACAACGTCAAAGCCTCTGACAACACTTACGCCCAGGTCGTGCTTGGGAGCGGTGGGCAGAGCCAGAAGCTGAACCTGAGCGACTTCGACCTGACCATCCCCGAAGGCGCCACCATCGACGGGATCGAAGCGGTCGTCGAGCACCGCTGCTCGGCGACCGCCGCGGGCGCTCTGCGGCTGCACCTTCGCCGGGCGGGCGTCACCCAGGGTTCCGAACGGGGGAGCTCGGGCAGCTGGCCCACCTCTGACACTGCGGAGTCGGCTGGCGGCCCGGCGGACCTCTGGGGCGCGACCCCTTGGACGCCGACGGAGCTGACCGACCCGGAATTCGGCATCGAGCTGTACGTCCAGCAGTTCGGCACCGAAGGCACCAAGACGATCTTCATCGACAGGGTGACCGTGGTCGTCTACTTCACCGAGCCCGCCGCACAGGACTGGGACACCTTCGGCGACGCGGCCGACCTGGAAGTCGACGGCGGCGAAGACCTGGCGAAGCGGACCGCCACCAACGACGCCTCGATGGAGGACGGTCGCTACGCGATCGCGGGCACCACCAAATCCACCGACATTGTCGTCGGCCTCGCCGTCAAGCGCTCGAGCATCAGCGCCGTCGGCGCCGGCGAGCGGATCCGCGGTGGTGCGCTCGCCCGGTTCGTCGACGAAGACAACTGGCTCTTCTTCGGCCTCGACGTGGACGCGCCCGCGGTGCCGCCGGCAGAAGCGCTGCGGATCTTCAAGCGGGTTGGCGGTGCCGACCCCGAGGAACTGGACGGGGTCGCGATCCCCTACCAGTACGGGGTCTATCGGCGTATCTGGCTGCAGGTCGATCGCCGCGGGAGGTATTTCGCCTGGGGATCCCTGGTCGAGAGCGGTGTGCCTCGCCTGTTGATGGCGGGACAGGACAACGACCTCGTCGGCGGCGGGCCGCTCGACGACGGCAAGACCGGGTTCTACGACGTGAAGATGGCCGCGAGCACCTGCACCCGCTATTACGACAATTTCGTCGCCTGGATTCCACCGCTCGACGCGGTGATCTTCGAAGGCCGCGCGCTCGAGCTCGCCCACGACCGAGTCGAACGCGAACCGGTTGAGGGTGGGCGCTGGGTCCCGCTGACCCCGGAGGTCGACTACTTGAAGCTGGCGCCGGCGGGAATGGAGAACCGGCAGAACCGCCTCGTCTTCATCGCCTCGCCGCACGACCCCGAGCTGATGGGAGTCGGCTTCCCCGAGGAACTCAGAGTCGCGCTGTACGTGACGCCGCGCTATCGCGGCGTGCCGGACCCCGCCTGATTGCAGGCACTACACCCCTGAAACCGATCCCGACCGGGAAGGAGACCCAATGGCTGACTTCATCATGTTCAACGAGGGCAAGGCCGAGCTGGAGAACAACGGCCTGCCCTCGACGTGCCGCTTCGACCTCTCGACCAAAACCGTCGACGAACTCGGCGCCGCCACCACCTTCGCCGGCGGCTTCGCCAAAGCGACCGGCACCGGTTACGGCGAAAAGACCCAGGCCGAGCCGACGTCGGCCGCCGGGGTCGCGTCCTTCGCGAAAATGACCTGGGAAACCGGGTCGGCGACCGACTGGCCGGCCGGGGTGAAGTCGGTCGTGCTGCGCACCAACGAAAAGGTGATCTGCGCCTGGAACCTGCAGGCCGGCGGTGGGGGCCGCGACATGTCCAAAGCGAAAACGAACCAGAGCTACACGCCCACCCTCAGCCTGAGCTAGGAGCGACGGAGCCCTACCGATGGCGCGCCAGGCCACCGTCCCCTTCGAGACCCAACAGCTCACCGCGGCTGTCGGGCGCTCGACCGAACCGGGAGTGTCGATCAGCGGATCGCCGACGATCGACACCGCAGTCGCCCGCAGCGGCGCCGCCTGCGTAAAACTCGCCAGCGGGTCGACCAACTACGCCCAGCTGGCGACGGTCTCGACCCTCGGCCGCGCCTACTACTACCGCTTCGCCTACCGGTTCACCGGCTTTCCCGCCGCCACCGGGGCGATCGCGCGCTTGATCGACTCGACCGGGACCGTCCTCGAACTGACGGTGACGGCCGCCGGCAAACTGGAAATGTGGAACGCGGTCGCGGCCGCGCACCCTGCCGGCGAATCTCCGCCGACCCTCGAAGTCGGCCGCTGGTACGTGATCGAGGTCCTGTGCCGCGTCAACGCCGAAGGCAAAGGCAAAGTCGCCTGGCGCCTCGACGGCGCGACGATCGCCGCCGAACAGGAAATGAGCGTCCGCAACCTGGGGATCAACACCTTCAGGGTCGGCAACATTGGCGGCGGCGCCTTCGTCTCCTACACCGACGACTGGGCGGTCAACGACGACCAGGGCGCCGATGAGAACTCCTGGCCGGGGCACCTCCGCAAGATCGCGGTCCTGCGGCCGATCGCCGACGGCGCCCGGGTTGGCTGGACCGCCGGCGCGGGCGGGACGACCAAACTCTACGACGCGCTCGACAACATCCCCCCGGTCGGAACCGTCCTCGGATCGGCGACGAACACGTCGCAGATCAAAGACGCCAACGCCAACTCCACCGACGCGCTCGAACTGTCGATGGCGAAATACAGCTCGGCGATCGGCTCGGGGGGCGCGGGGCTGATCCCGCCCGACGAGGTCAAGGTGCTCGGCATCCTGATCCGCGGCGGGCAGAACACGGTGACGGGCCGCGGGATCGGGATCACGCTGGTCTCGAACCCGGCCAAAGCGGAGGTCACGGGCGGCTTCCTCAGCGAAATCGCCGAAGCCGACCCGGTCGGCTGGCGCACCGTCACCAACATCGCCGCCGCCTACCTCTACAACCCGACCGTCGAAAAGGACGTCTCGCCGGTCGTCAAAGTCCGCAAGAGCGTCAATACGAGCGACGCGATCATGGTCGACCAGGTCCTCCTCCTGGTCGAGTACGAACCCGGGATCGAATACGTCGACGCCGGCGGCGGCACCGCGACGGCTTCGGGCTCAGGAGAAGGCGTCCACGCGGGCGAAGACTCGGGCGCCGGCGCCGTCACCGCGGGCGGGAGCGGGGTGGATCTGGCCGCCGGCGACGACGCCGGCTCGGGGACGGTGACGGCGAGCGGCTCGGGGATCTCCGAAACCGCCGGCGACGGCCCGACCTACCGCTCCGTCGTGCTCGAGGACGAGCCGCTGCTGTACTGGCGACTGGGGGAGAGCGGCAACACCGAGGCCGAAGACATGTCCGGCCACGGGCGCAGCGGCGAATACCGCAACGAAGCGGCGCTGGGGTCGACCGGGGCGCTTGAAGGCGAGCCTGACACCGCCGTCGCCCTCGACGAGGCCAAAGCCTCCTACGTCAAAGGCCTCACCTACGACCCCTTCTCCGGCACCAAGACCTTCGAGATCTGGGCGAAGCGGAAAGCCGGCAGCCACGAAAAAGAGGACGTCCTCTTCGGCGGTTCCAACGGCGGCGCGGCCGGCGTCTACGCCTACATCAAAGAAGGCACCGACAACATCCGCCTCACCCTCAACGGCTTCGGCACGACCGCCACCTGGGAACACGCCTGGCCGGCCGACGAAGCCTGGGTTCACCTCGTCTTCGTCGTCGTCCCCGGCGGCAAAGCGACCCTCTACGTCAACGGCGTCAGCCAGGGCGAAAAAACCGTCAGCGCCTACGGCGGCACCGCGGGCAACGTCAGGATCTCCCACGACAACGGGACCGGCGGGCTCAAAGGCGCCTTCCCCGGATCGCTCGACGAGTTCGCGATCTACGAAGGGGACCTGGGCGCCGAGCGGATCGCGGTCCACTACGAAGCCGGCTCACGGGCGCCGGCAGCGCCACGCTCTCGCTGCCTGTGGGGCGCCGACATGGACGGCGACGTCGCCCTGCTCGAAGGCGAACCCAAAGCTCGAGGGGACGCGCCTTATGACCTGACCACCTGGGACCTCTTCGAGGCACACGCCGGGCGCGACGTCGAAATCGTCCACTTCTCCGACCAGTGGAAAGAAGGGGTCGGTCCGGTTTGGGACGGCTTCGGCGCCGGCGTAAGCGACCTGGTCCGCTCGCGGGGAGCGATCCCCATGAAGACGATCGGCGGCCCCGCCAACGTCCTCAAAGACACGCTGGCGGGCGTCTACGACGACGGCTTCAGGGCCTGGGCCAAAGCCGCCGCGGCGTTCGGCGACGCCGTCCTCCTGCGCCCCTGGTGGGAGTTCAACCTTTCCGAAGGCACCTGGGCCTGGAGCGGCACCGCTCGAGCCGCCGACCACAAAGCGGCGTGGCGCCGCCTGCACGACATCGTCAAGCCGATCGCGCCCAACGTCCTCTTCGTCTGGTGCCCGAACGTCGTCGTCGCCGGCACCCCCGACCTCACCGCCTGGTGGCCGGGGGAGGAGTACGTCGACTGGACCGCGATGGACGGCTACTCGGGCACCAACCCGGCCAAGTCGGTCGGCTGGCGCTCGGCCCACAAACTCTTCAAGCCGACCTACACCCACCTGCTCGAACTCGCGCCCAGCGCGCCGGTCGCGATCTGCGAGACCGCCACCTCAGAGATCGGCGGGAGCAAGGCCATCTGGACCCGCAACCTCCTCGGCGAAGCGATCCAGGAGGACATGCCCCGGATCCGGGCGCTGGTCTGGTTCAACTGGAACATCGACCACGGTGCCGGCCGCGTCGACTGGCCGATCGAGTCCTCCCCCGCCGCGACCGCCGCGTTCAAAGCGGGCATCGTCTCGAGCTTCTACGGGAACCCGCTCCAGGTAGAGGCTGAGATCGACACCATCCGGCCGAGCCGGGTCGATCTCCTCGGCAGCGTCGACCCCGGCGGGTTGCCGGCGAGCTACTGGCTCGAGTTCGGGGAAACGATCGCCTACGGCTCGAGCACGCCGCCGATCGACCTCGGCCCGCTCGGGGTGCCCGAGGCGATCGACGGTCTCACGGGCCTTCGGCCGAACACCACCTACCACCTTCGCCTCGTCGCCGAAAACGAGCGCGGCCAGGTTGTCAGCGAAGACCTCGAACTCCACACCCTGCGAGCGCCGGCGACGCGGGTCCTCGCCGAGCCGATCGACGACACGCTCTTCGTCGAACCCCGGGGGGTCGACGGCAGGCGAAGCCGCTGGAGCGGGGTGGAGAGCGACGCCGGCAACATCGCCCAGGCGATCAAAGCCTCGACGTCGGCGCCCGGTGGCCACCGCGACGCCTCCTGGTCGATGCTCCGGGATCCCCGTTTCGACTGGCCCGATATGAACCTCGGCGACGACGTCGTGATCCGCGGCCGCACCCAGCCGCTCGGCCGAAACGTCTTCGAGGGGATGCTGCACCAGTTCCCCTCCCAGCTCGGCGAGGGCTTCAGCATCTCCGCCAACGCCGTAGGCCACCAGGAGCTCCTAAACGAGAACGAGACCTGCAGGTGGCTCTTCGTCAAGCTCGGCTTCGACGGGTGGGGGGAGGCGCCGCTGGCGCGGCGACTGAGGAACGCCGAACTGGGACGCTCGCAGGGCAAGATTCAGCTTTCGACCGGTAGTGACGGCCTGACCTGGGATCCGCCGATTGGGGCCCTTGCGACGAACGAGGTCACCGAGGCCCACTTCGCCGCACCGGCAGGTGTGCCGGTCGCCAAGGTCGGCTACCGCGGGGTCCGGAAAGGCGACTGGAGCAAATTCGAGTCTCCGCGGGTCCGCGGCGACGACACCGAAGACTTTAAAGAAGGGTCCGAGGAACAGGCGCTGACGCTCGACGGCACCGCCCGGACCGCCGCCTTCGTCAAATCGTGGCGCTACCTGATGCTGCGCGCACTGGTCACCACCGAATTCACCGCTGGCGCCGGGCTGCAGCAGAGCCTCGACCGCTTGGCCGTCTACGGGGAGACCGGGGTGCCGCTGCAGGACATCCCCGGCGAGCTCCCCGGCGTGTACTTCCACGACGCCCTCGCCCACATGCTTTCGACCGGCGCGCCGGACCTGCAATTCACGGTCCGCGGCGACGGCTCGATCGTCCCCAACACGACCTTCGTAATGCCGGACTTCGCCCCGATGGACCCGGCACCGCCGCGGCAGGGGCTCGAAAAGGGCAACGCCTACTTCCTCAACAACTGGGCGGTCTGGGACCGGAAAACCTTCCACTGGCATCCCTGGGACCCCGACCGCCTGACCTGGAACGCGAACATCGCCGGCGGCGCCCAGTGGTCCCCGGTCGGGCGCCAGGCCTTCAGCCTCCTGAACGGGATCGAGGTCTTCTACACCGACGCCGCCGGCATCACCCGCACCGCGGGCCCGCCCGGCTCAGGCTGCGACTACGAGGACCCCGCGCTCGCCGATCCCGATCCCAGCAACCCTTACACCCGCCGCGGCCGCCGGCGCTGGGGGCGGCTCGACGTCGGCTTCCCCCTCGCCTATCCCTCGACGGCGATCCAGGTCGGCCGGATCGTCCTCGCCGAGAGCAAGATGCCGCAGCGCTCGGGGACGCTGATCGTGCGGCCGCGGGGAACGGGGCACGTGCCGGGGATTTCGCATCCGACGATCGGCGCGGTGCCGGTGTGGGCGGTGCGCGCCGGCGACTTCGTGAAGCTGCCCGACTGGCCCGAGCCCGAACCCTTCCGGATCATCGAGACCGAGTACGACCACGAGACGAAGACCCTCACCGCCCAGCTCGATTCAGGCGCCGCCCGCCTCAGCGCCATCCTCGAACGGACCGGGTCGAAGCTGGCCTTCGTTTAGACGACCAGCTCGCCGACGACGAAGGTCTGGGCGATGCCAGCTTCCTCTGGGCCGACGATGCACCGGGTGGGCCCGCTCGTGCGAGCATCTCGCGCCCAAACCTGCACGGTATGAGGCCCGGGCGGCAGGTTCGAGAAGATCGCGCTGGCCGAGACGCCGATCGCCGGGCCCGAGGCCACGAATAGCAGCCCCCCGGTGGGGCTGCTGGGCTGGCCGTCGACACGTAGTTGAAACAGGCAGTCGGTCCCGAACGGTGATCGAGCGGTGCCGGTCCAATCGACCTGGAGGACCGAGGTCGGGTCGACCTTGCTGTAGGTGCCGGCGTTGGCCACCAGGGCAAAGTCGCTGTTGGCTTCGATCGCGTTAGGCGAGGTGACCTGGAGTTGGATCGGGTCGGGCATGGTCACGTCGCCCGGGGTCACCTCACCTTCGCCGATGTCTGCCGACTCGACGGCTCCGGTCTGGATGTCTGCCGACCGCACCGCGCCGGTGCCGAGGTCCGACGTCTTCACCGCACTCTTACGCAGGTCGGCCGAGGTGATCGAGTTGTTCTTGATCTGCTTCGACGTCACGAGCAGCCCGCCAGCGGTCACGCCGGGGACGCCGACCAGGGCGACCACCAGCGCGACCGTGGCGACGATGCTGGGGTAGGAGCGTCGGAGGACGCGGGAGAAGCGCTTGTACGCTGAGTTCGTCATCGGGAGTTGTCCTTTCTGTTGGCTTCCGATGGCTGCCCTCGCGGCGGTTGCGTCGCCGCGGGGGCCCACCAAGTACTCGACAAGGCTATCGCCAAATCCGTCTTTGGCGCTGGCGATCACCTGAAATGCACCCACGGGAGGGGAGGTGTGGCCGTGGAGGAGATGGACCCGTCCCCGATGGGGCTGCTTGATCGACGTCAGGACCGCCTCGAGGGGCGCATTGAGGAGCTTGAGGCCGAGGTGGAGAAGGTCGCCGCCCTCGAGTCCCAGCTGAACTTCCTCCGCGAAGGCTTCAACCGCAACACCAACACGATGTACCAGGCCGGAATCGCCATTCTCGCCACCGGCGTTATCGGCCTGGTGACCGCCCTCATCCTGAAAGGAGTGATCGGATGACCGATCGCGAGCAGGTCGAGAAGGACCTCGCCCGCGCAAAGCGCGGGCGGCGGCTCCTGATCGTCGCGGTGGCATTCCTCTGCGTGGTGTCCGCCGGCGGCCTGATCGGCGCGGTGGTCGCCAACGTCGTCAACGTCGGGCAAGGGAGGAAG
Organism: Solirubrobacterales bacterium; assembly: GCA_035712025.1. GTDB lineage: Bacteria > Actinomycetota > Thermoleophilia > Solirubrobacterales > 70-9 > VAYN01. Next base: position 18,492 of record DASTBO010000094.1, on the reverse strand, counting down.
ATCACCAAGATCGAACGCAGCGCCTGCGCCAAGTCCCCGACCAGCGATGCATGCCAGCGGATCAAGCGCCTGTCCGACGAACAGCGCTCGGTCCCGTCGACCTGCGTCCTCTTCGAGAAGGTCGACAAGGAAGGCAAGCTGCTCCGCCTCACCCGATGCGGCACCCCCGTCGAGCAGGGCGTCGACGACCAGGTCGCCGCCGTTGAGGAGGGAGGTGGTGCCCAGCAATCCCCGCAGAAGGGATCTCAGCAACCCGGCCCCCGCGGAGGGGGCCAGCACCACAGCTCGGCCGGCGGGGAGCATCCCGCGCCTGAGCCCACCGCCGACTCCCCGGCAGCGGAGCCGGCACCGACCGGCAGCTCTGCCGGTGCGGTCCCGCCGGCGAGCTCGCCCTCAGAACCTCCCGCCCGCGGCCTGGTCGAACAGGCCACCGACGCCGCTGCCGAAGCGGTCGAACGTGTCGGCGACGAAGTCAGCAACGTCCTGAACGAAGCCGGCTGCAGCACTCCACCGATCTGCACCAAGTAGTGCCACTCGCCGCCTAGCGCGGCCTCCATACCCACGACCGAAAGGAGGTCCGCTATGCGGCGGACCACGGCTGCGTTGATCGCGGCCCTCTTGATCATGTTCGGGCCCGGCGCCTCCAACGCCGGCGCCTACTCCAACGGCCAGTTGCCGGAATCCGCGCTCTCGCCGGCGTCGACCGGCGTCAGGTGCGACAAGCCGCTGGGCCAGTTCTCCAACGAGGCCGCGGCGGCCTACAACTCAATGGCACTCGCCGCCGGCAAGAAGCTGCCGACGAACGGCTGCAGCTCCGCCTACCGGCCACTCTCGATCCAGCAGGAATTCTGGCTTCTGTACATCACCGGCCGCGGCAACCTGGCCGCAGTCCCGGGCACCTCGAACCACGGATGGGGAACGGCCGGCGACGAGGCAACCTGGGTTCAGGGCTACATCCACCTGCACGGCCGCCGCTTCTGCTGGGCGAAGACCGAAGCGTTCTCGGAGTCCTGGCACTACAACTACATTCCCGGCTGCTGGCGCCGGCCGAACCCGGGCGTCAACCTCCACTCGCCGACCCTACGCCGCCACTCCGGCGGGCCCGGCCAGAACATCTACGTCCGCAAGCTGCAGAAGCTCCTGCGCGGCCACGGCGACAAGACCGTCGACGTCAACGGCAGCTTCGAATGGAAGACCGCCCGCGCCGTCCGCCGCTTCCAGAAGGCCCAGCGCCTGAAGGTGAACGGCGTCGTCTCGCCGCGGGTGTGGAAGCGCCTGCGCCAGCCGATCTCCAAGCCGGTGAAGACGACCCCGAAGAAGGTCCCGCACGTCGCCGGCGGCACCACGGCGCCCCCGGCCAAGCCGACGAAGCCCCACAAGCCCAAGCCCCCGAAGAAGCACCACCACCGCAAGCCGAAGGGCCCGGCCTGGGGGATCGACATCTCCTCGAACAACGGTGCCGTCAACTTCAAGGCGGTCCGCCGCGACGGCGCGAGCTTTGTGATCACCAAGGCCACCGAGGGCAACGACTACGTCAACCCGCACTTCGGCCGCGCCCAGGTCCAGGCGATCGGCGCGGCGGGCCTGGTGCCCGGCGTCTACCACTACCTGCGCCCCAAGCCCGGGCGCTCCGGATCCGCCGAGGCCGCCTTTTTCGCGCAGGCGATCGGGCGGGCCGGTTACGGCAAGGGATTCATGCAGCCGGTCGTCGACCTCGAGGAGACCGAGCTCTCCCAGGCCGGGACCTGCCGCTACCTCGGCCAGTTCGTCCACACCGTGAAGAAGGTCCTGGGGGAGAAGCCGATCATCTACACCTTCCCCAGCTTCGTCCCCGACCACCTCGGCGGGAGCAGCTGCAGGTTCCTCAACCACTACCTGCTCTGGATCGCACACCCGGGAGCGAGCAAGCCCCTGATCCCCTCGCCCTGGAACACCTACGCGATGTGGCAGTACACCTGGACCGGCAAGGTCGCCGGTGTCACGGGCGGCGTCGACGTCAACAAGGTCCGCGGCGGCCGCGCCGCGCTGGCGAAGCTCCGCGTCCGCGATGTCCCCCGCCGGGTCCGTAAGGCGCCCCGGGCGAAGCTCGAGCTGCCGCTCGAGGCTGAGCCGCGGCCGACGCTGCGCAAGGTGGCGAAGGCGGGGCGGGGATGAACGCCCTGGCGGAGTTCATCCAGAAGCGGCCGACCGAGACCCTCACGGGCCTCGGTCTCGCCGCGGCGATCTACGGGTTCCTGACCCAGGCCGGGGTGTCCCAGCCGGTCGCCGCCATCATCGCCGTGGCGATCGCCTTCGCCCCGGCGGCGGTCTCGGAGGTGGTCGATGCCATCCGCCGCGACTGAGGCAGAAAAAGGCGGGGGCGCCGTAGCCCCCGCCTTCCAGAGTCCTGCCGGTCTGGTGGAGCTACAAACCGTTTGTAGCTTCGATTCCGAGGCCACTCCGGACCCACTCGGGCTAGGAGCGCCGTTACCTGGGGTCGATGATCATGGCGGACCTCAACCCTGCCCACCCTTTGGCAGGCGCCTCGACAAGGCCGGCTACATAAAAGTCAAGCTGCCCGTGGAGGGCTACCACGCCCGCCATCGGTTCTTTGCCGAGCATCGGATAGTGCTCGAACTCAAGCTGGGTCGGCCACTAAAAAAGGGCGAGTCGGCACACCATCGCAACGGCATCCGCAGCGACAACAGGCCGGAGAACCTTGAGCTTTGGGTCGGCCCGGTTCGGTACGGCCAGCGAGCATCCGACGTCAGCTGCGGCCGATGTGGTGCGCCGTACCTCGCCGAGCCCCGGAAGGTGGCGGGGCGCCGGCCGCGGCCCGCGGAGCGCCGCTATGCCCTGGTCCAGACCAGAGCTTCGTTCCTCGAGGTGCTCGGCTTCGCCACCGGCAAGAGCAAGAGAGCAGTGGAACGCGTCTTCGGGATCACCGGCCGTGACGACCTGGCCGCGATCGCCGAGAGGCATTTGCCGATCACGACCTAGCTGGAATCCTTCACCTCGAAGGCCGATAGAAGCCCCCCGGCGCAGCGAGCGCCGGGGGGCTTTTTTGTGCCCGTGGACTTAGGCGGGCTTCTGGATGTGGACCATTGGCACGGCCACGCCGGTTGCGGAGATCTTCACTCGACTCACCCCCTTTCGCGTTTTGGATGCGAAGGGGACGAAAACCAAGCGGTCGGACTAAATCAAGCGCTGGAGCTAACTACCGCGTCGGCGGGGGTGGAGACCACTCGAACTCTTCTTTACGATGAGGCCTCTTTGTCTTTACGCCCCCCGTCGGGGAGAGAGGGTGCTAATGAACGCAGCCGCAGCAACCGACCAGTCCGAGAAGCGAACCCTGCAGTCGATCGCCGCGATCGTGTCCCATCAGCTGCGGGCCCGGTGCTGGGTCGCGCTGACCCAGCGAACTGCCAGCCCGAACGAAATGGCACGGAAATTCGGGGAGGACCTGAGCAACGTCTCCTACCACGTCAAAATCCTCAAGGAGTTCGGGGTCATCGAGGAAGTGGAATCCCGGCCGGTTCGGGGCGCCCTCGAGCACTTCTACAGGGCAACCGAACGATTCATCTCCGACGATGAGGACACGGCCAGCCGGTCGATCGAGAGCCGGACCGACATCGCCCGCCTCACGCTCCAGCTGCTCCTAGCCGACGCCGCCGTCGCGCTCGAAGACGGAGTGTTCGTCGAGCGGCCCGACCATTGTGTTTGGAGGAACCCGGGAGTGGTCGACGAGGAGGGATGGGGGGAAGTCCATGACGCCTGCCTCGAGTTCACCGAAAAGATCGAAGCGGCCTTCGCCGCCAGCGGGGCCCGGATGAAGCCAGACGACCCAGGGATCAAGGTGACCGTCAGCGCCCTCGCCCACGAGCGAAACGGCCGATCGGATTGCTGGGCCTAATTCTTGTACATAGTTTGGCTCTACCGCCCGCGGGTGGGGTAAGGTCGGCGACCGCTACGAATTGTTCACTTTTATCGAGCGACCTACAGTAAGGAAAGGAAGTCCGAACCGTTGTTGCCAGGCAGGGAACCCGGCGAGCGCCACCAGCTAACTCTCGACGAGATCGAGTCTGCCCACGACCTTGCCGAGGCCTCGCGGAAGGCGGCGGAGCGGATGCCCCTCGACTCCCCGCTCAGGGCCCTCGCTCTTCGCTCCGCGACCCGTTGGGGTCGGCTGGCAGAGTCTCGCCCTCGTCTTTCTCCTGTGCCGGAATCAGATCCTCAGCCGTCGCCCCCTCTCGACGAACTTGCTCCCAGGCGGCAGCCATCTCAGGCAAGCTGCTGAAGTCGACGGTAAAGAACTCCGCCGGCAGCCCGGTGACCCGGGCCGCGGTCTTGATGATGCCTTCCCGCTCTGCCGGCGAGAGCTGAGTTTTACGCCCGGCGTTCTCTAGCCGGTTCATCCGCGGGCCGGCAAACCCGAGCGCCTCACCTAGCTGCTCCTGGCTGACCCCGGCATAGCCCCGGGCCGCCCGGATCCGTTTCCCCAGCTCCACGTTGTCCATCCGCGAGCCGGACTTTACGGGGAATTCGCCTAAGTGGCGGACGCTACGTTGCAGTCTCCCTAACGAAGTGTTATAAAAGCTAACGAAATGTCGGGCCAGCTAACGAAGGCAGCGAAGCAAACCCAGGTCGCGACGCTCGTCGACGCCGAGCTCTTGCGCCAGCTCGACGAGAAGTGCGACGCCCTCGGGCACAAGCGGGCCGGCGGTCTTCGACTGGCGATCAAAGCTTGGGTCGACGCTCCGGTCGACGCGCCAGTGGCCCAACTCACGATGAGGACGGGCTCGTAGTGACCGACGGCCTCCTACTCCTGATCGTGGTCGGCGTCGTGGCGATCGCCCACCTCTTCGCCGGCGTCTACACCACCCACCGGCAGGCCTGCCGGTCCCGCCGGCGGCGCGTGGTGACCGCGGCAATCGTCGCGGTCCACCGCCACACCCTCGCTGAGAACCGCCGGGTGATGGGCGGCTCGGGAGGTCGACGGTGACACTGACCCTGAACCTGCAGATCGTCGCGGCCTTCATTTTCCTCGGCCTTGGCATCGCCCTCCTCACCGCGGCGGTGTTCGTGTGAGCCCCCAGTACAAGCTGCGCGTGCCGGAGCCCGGCACCTTCCTCTACGGCGACGGCCCGGAGGCGGTCGTTGCCACCTCGATCGAGGAAGCCCGCGACCTGCTCGAGACGTTCGAGGTCCACAGCGAGATCGGGATCTGCCGCATCGTCTACAAAGCCGACGTCGACAACGGCGAAGCCCACGAAGGGGCTGAACCCGGAGACACGACCGTCTGGTATCAGCGCGACGACGGCCGCGACCTGGAGGAGGGTGAGGTCCGGGTCTGGATCGCCGGCCCTCCCAGCTGGAGCTGGAGCCTGGGCCCCGATGGGGTCGAACCGCTCAGCCTCTCGGACATCCCGGTCGGCTCCCAGTTCGCCCTCGAGCGCGGCGGTGAGGACCTCGAAACCACCGGCCCCGCCATCGACGACGGCGAGACGATCACGCTGCCGGTCCGGCTGCGGCTCGGTGGCGACCACGATGCCCTCATATTCGAGAAAGGCGCCACCGGCCACTCGATCTTCGTGCTGCCCTACCTGACGAACCCGCTGAAGACGGTCTACCGGTACCGCTTGACCGTCGAAGGCGAGGAGGCCGAGGGCACCGAGGAGGAAATGAACCAGCTGCGCCGCGACGCGGTCGCCGCCTTGACCGCGCTTTGGCGCCGCGGCCTGTATGCCGCTGAGGGCCTTCATCCTGACTACGGGCCGGCGCCGGGCTTCTACATGGAGGAGAGTCGCTCGTGACCCGGGTCCTGATCGTCGGCGACCACCCCCACCGCGGGAAGTGCGGCAAGCTCATCAGCGACGACGTCGTGCAGCTGAAGGACGGCTGGGGCGACATGGTCAAGGTCGAGCTCGACGAGGTCGAGGCCGGCGTCGACTCCTGCTACGTCGAGGCGCGGAACCTGCAGCCGGTCACCAACAGCCACGGCCGGGAGGCGAGTCGGTGACCGTCGTCGACGAGAAAGGTCTCCGCCTCGCCCGCGGGATCCGCAAGGCGATCACCGCCCGCGACGAGGACCCGGACCTGAAGGCGGCCGTCGAGGCCTACGACCAGGCGGTCACCCCCGACGAGCGCCAGGAGGCGGCCGCAAACCTCCTGGTCCACTCGACCAACGCCGACAACCGCTACAGGCACTCGGTCGTCCTCACCTTTATGCAATGCCTGGCGCCGGAGCTGCTGCCGGAGGATGAACGGTGACCGGGCGCGCCACCGTCACCGTGCCGGATGTCGAGGACCTCCGCACCCTGCACGCCGCGGTCTCGCTCGCGATCACCCTCTACGACGCCGTCGACGAGGAGGGCGGCGTGCCGACGGATGCTCCCCTGCACGGCAAGCGCGAGCGCCTCGCCGAGCTCGCGCGCCTTCTCGACCATGAAGCGAACTGCCGGAACGGCGCCGCCGGCGCCCACCCCGTTCAGCTCGACATGGTCGACTTCTTCCGCGGCGTCGGCGGCCTGGTCGGCGAGACGCCCGGCCTGCGCAACGAGGACCTGAACGCCGACCTGATCCTCGAGGAGGCCGGGGAGACGGCCGAATCGATCACCGGCCGGCGCGTCGTCTTCCACTTCGACGACGACGCGCCGCCGTCGCGGCCGCGGTCGCTGGTCGGCGCGATCGACGGCCTCTGCGACCTGCTCGCCACGGTGTACGGGGCGGCCGTCACCTTCGGCGTCGACCTCGCCCCGTTCTGGAGCGAGGTCCACCGCACCAACATGGCCAAGGCCGGCGGCCCCGAGCGCGCCGACGGCAAGCGCCTGAAGCCGGAGGGCTGGGAGCCGCCGGACATCGAGGGTGTGCTCGAGCGCGAGATCTCCGGGGAGTCGGCATGACCACCCTCAACTTCGCCGAAGTCCGGCTGCTGCAGGAGGCCTCCGGTGCTACCTCCGGGCAGGTCTACGTCGACGGCGACGCGCGCCTCAGCGCCACCGCACAGAAGCTTGTCGACGCCGGCCTCGGCGTCTTGGCCTACGGCCACTTCATCGTCAACCAGGCCGGCGCGGCGACCGCCTGCATGTGGCCGAAGGCGGCGGCATGAGCATCCAGGCCGTCGGCGCCGTGCTCGACCACTCGAAGGCAAAGAAGAGCGCGCGCCTGGTCGCGATCTCGATCGCCAACCACGTCGACAAACACGGCGTCGGCTACATCTCGATCCGCCTGATCGAAGAGGAGAGCTTGCTGACCTCTCGCACCACGGTCAGGAACTCGATCGTCGCCATGCGGGACGACCTGGGCGAGCTCGTAGTGCTGGTGGAGGCCGAGGGGAAGACGCACCGACCGCCGCTCTACTGGCTCAAGCTCCCCGGACTCAGCGGCGAGGTCGCCGGCGATCACCCCTACTTCCTCGCCTATGGCAGCCCCGAGGAACTCGGTTTCGACCCCGGGTCAAAAAATGACCCCGGCCCCGGGTCAGATTCTGACCCCGCCCCGGGTCAGGAAATGACCCCACCCCGGGTCAAGGATTGTCCCCACCCCGGGTCAAATTCTGACGCCGGTCCATATAGGGAACCGTCCAAAAGCCGTCCAAAAGCCAAAAGCGACCCCTCTTCCCCTGACCCGGTTCAGGAGATCTACGACTTCTGGAAGTCGGCGACCGGGCGCAACGGCCACACCCAGCTCACCGACGGGCGCCGTCGAGCGATCCGAGCCCGCCTGGGGGAAGGCCGCCCACCGGAGTTCATCAAGCAGGCCGTCGCCAACGTCGCCGCCTCCGACTGGTACATGAAGCGCGGCAAGTACTCCCGTCGCGATGGCCAGCCCCACGACGACCTCACCCTGATCTGCCGCAACGGGGAGCAGCTCGAGCAGTACGCCCGCATGGGCGGCGGCGAGGCCTCGACCGTGGCGCCGGCCTCCCGGATCGTCGTCGCCGGCGCCGAGCTCGCGGACGAGGAGAAGGCGATCGCCGACTGGGAGGCCGCGAAGGAGCGGCTGCGGCCCGACGTGAGCGAGGAGAGCTTCGCCACCTGGTGCGAGCCCCTCGAGGCCGCCGGCGTCCGGGACGGCAGGCTCGTGCTGGTTGACTCCAGCGAGCAGGGCGGCGGCCGCTGGACGCGCGACCTTCGCCGCACCCTGCTCCCAGCGCTCGACGGCTACGCCGACGTCGAGATCGTCGACGAGGTTCAACTGGAGTACGAGGCGAGGTGACGGCCATGACCCGGCCTCTCAGCCGCCGCAGCCACACCCCCGTCGTCCGGGCAAAGGCCGACTTCGGCAACTGCGAGTTCTGCGGCGGAGCGCTCAAGCGCGGCCAGTACATCGCGAAGGTGATGCCGAACGACAAGTGGGGGCACGCCGACTGCGCCAAGGGCTACTGCCGGACGATCAACGAACACCTCGAGGAGAGCGCGGCGTGATCCGGCCTTCGACCCTCAAGCACCGCGTCGACCGCGACGCCGTCGTGCAGAACCGCCGGGCCCTGGCCGAGCAGCAGGCCCGGGAACCGGCAGAGCTGCCGGTCCGCCGCCGTACACCTCGCGCTCAGCAGGCCTACGACGCCTTCAAGGAGATGCTCGAAGCCGGGAGGGACCGTGGCTGAGGAGTTCCGCGAGTCCTTCGAGCACACGCTTGCGCAGATCATGCGCGAGCGAACGGGCTCAACCTGGAAAGTCGAACGGCTGGGGAGTCCAGCGTCGGCCCGGCTGAGGAAGCTCCGGCGCCTCGCCTCGCCAGCAGAAATGAACGCGGGTGGCGACGTCGCCGTCGCCGCGGCGGACAAACACGCAGTCGAGAGCTGATCGGAGAAGCCTGCGTTGATCCTCGAGCTCCAACTCAGACCACACCTCGGCCAGGTTCACGTCGGGCAGGTTGACGGCGAGGTCCTCGGCGCCGGCGACGGCCTCCTGCAGCGAGTCGACGGCTTCGCGGCGCTCGGAGACGACCTCGAGGTAGCGCGGATCCCCGTCGCCACCGAGGGCCTCGGCGAGCCGGGTGTCCAGCGCGGCCCTCAGCTCGGCTTCGGCTTCGACGAGGCGCCCCTCGAGCTCGGCGACCTCGGAGGTGCGGTCGACGGCGCGCAACCTGTACTCGCCGATCCGCTCGAGGAAGCGCTCGAGCACGAACTTTTCGAGTCGGCTGGCGGTGATGTAGGCGGGGTGATCGCAGGCCGTCGTCCTCTCGCGGGCCTGTGCCTTGCAGCGCAATTCGAGGAAGGGCTTGCCGTGGCGCGACTTGTTCATCGTCGCTTTCATCGCGTAGCGGCAGCCGGCGCAACGGGCGATGCCGGACAGGACGCTCGAGGACCGGCCGCTGCGAGCGGGCACGACGCCTTCGACGGAGTTGGCGGCTTCGAACAGGGCGAGGCTGACGAGGGGCTTGTGGGCCGTCGTGTTGACGAGCCCCTGGCCGCCGTGAGACTCGCCGAGGTAGGTCCGGTTCTTGATCATGTTGCGGACGGTGGGCGCGCTGACGTTGTAGCCGAGCTGGCCGGACGTCCAGTCGGCGAGCTTCCCCCACGAGGTTCGCGATGCGCGGCGCCGGAAGAACTCCGTTACAAACTGCTTGGGGTCGGCCATGTCGGGGTCCGGCTGCAGGCGCTTGTCCTCGCCCTTGACGTAACCGGGGGGGACGAAGCCGCCGACGTAGCCGCCCTTCTCGATCCGGAGCTTGCGGGCGATGTACCAGTTCTCGCCGATCTCGCGCGATCGCATGTGCGCCAGGGCGATGACGAGGGTCAGCGCGAACTCGCCCAACGGGGTCGTCGGGTCGATGCCCAGGTCGATCACGGCCAGTCGGCCTCCGTCGGCGGCAATCTCCCCGATCAGGCGCAGCGCGTCCATCGTGCCGGCCCGGGAGAGGCGGTCGATCCGGGCGACGGCGATTCCGTCGGTCTCGCCTGCCTTGATCCGCTCCATGATCAGATCCAGGCTCGGCCGGCTGAGGACTCGACCGCTCCTGTCGAGGTCCGGCTTCTGCATGACGATCTCGACCCCGCGGAGCTTTCCCCAGGCCGCGATCTGGCCTTCCTGAACCTCCGGCGAGATGAAGCTATCGCCCTCCCGGCCGCCCACCTTCGAGACCCTGATGTAGCCGTCGAGCTTCACTCCGCCCTAGCTTATTGGTCTCCAACGGCAAGCAGGGGACCGAGCTGGCCGACGTGATCGTCGACAAGATCAAGGAGGCGGTCGACAAGGTCGCCTTCAAATAGGCGATGGGGCGCTTTTGTCGCCTCCTGGTTGACAAAAGCGCCTCGTCTCTCGTCGCCGGCTTGGCCCCGCATGAAACACTCGCGCGATGCCAGCTTCACGCAGCTACGACAGGGCGCCGGCCGACATCCGGCCGGTGACGATCGACCCCGGGTTCGTCGAAAGCGCGGCGGGGTCGGCGCTGATCTCGATCGGCCGGACGCGGGTGATCTGCACCGCCTCGGTCCAGGAGCAGGTGCCGCGGTGGATGGCGGGCAAGGGGAAAGGCTGGGTCACCGCCGAGTACGCGATGCTGCCCGCCTCGACCGGCGACCGCAAGCAGCGCGACATCGCCAAGGGCAAGCAGGACGGGCGCGGGGTGGAGATCCAGCGCCTGATCGGCCGCTCGCTGCGGGTCGTCGTTGACTTCAAGGCGATGGGCGAACGCAGTGTCTACGTCGACTGCGACGTGCTCGAAGCCGACGGCGGCACCCGCTGCGCGGCGATCACCGGCGGCTTCGTCGCCCTGCGGCAGGCCTTCCAGAAGCTGGTCGACAAAAAAGCCCTCGACGCGCTGCCGCTGACCGGCTCGGTGGCGGCGGTCAGCGTCGGCGTCGTCAACGGTCGCGCCCTCTGCGACCTCGACTACGGCGAGGACTCCAACGCCGAGGTCGACGCCAACGTGGTGATGACCGGCGAGGGCGGCCTGGTCGAGGTGCAGGCGACGGCGGAGCGGACGCCGCTCTCGCGCGCCTCGCTCGACGAGCTGCTCGGCCTCGCCGAGAAGGGGATCGGGCGCCTGCGGGAGGTGCAGGAGCGGGCGGCATGATCCTGGCCACCCGCAACCGGCACAAGGTGCGGGAGATGGCCGAGCTCCTGCCGGGCGTCCAGCTGCGGCCGCTGCCCGACGAGATCCCCTCGCCGGAGGAGACGGGCGAGAGCTTCGAGGCCAACGCCCTGATCAAGGCGCGGGCCGCGCACGCCGCCAGCGGCGAGGTGACGATCGCCGACGACTCGGGGATCGAAGCCGCCGACCTCGGCGGCGCCCCGGGGATCTACTCAGCCCGCTACGCCGGCGAGGGCGCCAGCGACGAGACCAATCTGGAGAAGCTGCTGCGCGAGGTCGACGCCGCCGGGGGCGAGCGCCGCGCCGCCTACGTCTGCGCGATCGCGCTGATCGACCAGGAGGGGCACGAGTACGTTTTCGAGGCCCGCTGCGAGGGGAAGCTGTTGCCGGAGGGACGGGGGACCGGCGGCTTCGGCTACGACCCCGCCTTCGTCCCCGACGAGACCGGGCACGAGGACCAGCGCACGATGAGCGAGTTGACCCCCGAGGAGAAGAACGCGATCAGCCATCGCGGCAAGGCGGCGCGGATGCTGGCCCGCCACCTCGGACTGGAGCCCGGGGCCGGGAGATGAGGGGCGGCAAGCAGGGCGCCGCGGCGCTCTCGATCGCCTCCAACTCGATCCTGATCGCCCTCAAGCTGGCCGCTGGCGCGGTCACCGGCTCGATCGCGATCGTCACCGAGGCGATCCACTCGATGATCGACCTGGTCGCCTCGGTGATCGCCTTCGTCTCCGTCCGCAAAGCCGACGTGCCCGCCGACGAGGAGCACCCCTACGGGCACGAGAAGGTCGAGAACCTCGCCGCCAACGTCGAGGGGATCCTGATCCTCGTCGGCGCCGCGATCATCGTCTACGAGGCCAGCCACCGCCTCGCGGTCGGCGCCTCGGTCGAATCCCTCGGGGTCGGCATCGCCGTGATGGGACTCTCGGTGATCGCCAACCTGGTCGTCTCCGAGGTTCTCTACCGCCGGGCGCGGGAACACGAATCGCCGGCCCTGGAGGGCGACGCCGCCCACCTGCGCACCGACGCGATGACCTCCGCCGGCGTCCTCGTCGGCCTCGGCCTGGTCGAGGCGACCGGGATCGTCGCCTTCGACTCGATCACCGCCCTCTTCGTCGCCGCGGCGATCGTCTGGGCGGGAATCCGCATCATCCGACGCTCCTCGGGGGTGCTGGTCGACGAAGCGCTGCCGGACGCGGAGATGGATCGGATCGAGGAGGCGATCGCCACCGCCCGCACCCCCGAGGTCGCCGGCTACCACAAGCTCCGCGCCCGCCGCGCCGGTCGCCGCCGCCACATCGACTTCCACGTCCAGTACCGCTCCGGCACCACCCTGGAGCGCGCCCACGAGCTCGCCCACGAGATGCGCGACTCGATCGAGGCCGAGATTCCCCAGGCCGAGGTGCTGATCCACGCCGAGCCCGAGACTTCCTATCGCGAAGGCGAAGAGGGCCCCTACCGCTCGGGGTGAGGCGAGGGGGTCAAGCGGGGGGCAGGAGGTTCACCGCCGCCGCGAGGCCGACGGCGACGAGGGTGATCGCGTAGCCGGTGTAGCCGCTGAAGGCGAAGAGGACCGCGGCGACGGCGCAGATGGCGACGGTGGTGATCCAGGAGGCTCGGGCGAGGGTCACGCCCGGTATCTTCGCCGACATGGCCGACGCTTCTACCGCCGCCCCTCCGTCCGGGGAGTCCGCGGCGGCGGCGCTCGAGCTTCTCGCCGAGATGTCGCCCGATCTGCGCGGGGCGGCGATCCTCGGCCCCGGGGGCGAGGTGCTCGCCGCCACCGGCGAGGAGCAGGAGCGCTGGGGAGAGGACGCGGCGGCGCTTTTCGCCGCCGCCGACGAGGCCGAGGGGGTGCCGGTCGAGCAGGTCCACATCGCCACCGAGCAAGGGGAGGTTTTCGCGATCCGCAATGCCGGCCTGGCGGCCGTCTCGGTCACCGAGCGCTTCGCGCTCGCCTCGCTGATGCTCTACGACCTGCGCGCCGCCCTGCGGCAGCTGGCGACTCCGAACTTTTCCTCGCCAGGGCGAGGAAAAGTTCGGAAGGGCGAGGGCTGATGCCGGCCAAGCCGCACCGCGTCCTGCTCGACCGGGTCTCGGTCTACGCCGACGAAGCCGCCGCCTTCATGCGCCGCCGCCGCGTCTCGCGCCGGCCCTTCGCCCGCCTCTACTACCCGCACGGCCGCAGCGCCGACCACGCCCAGGACTCCCAGGCCGGAGCCGAGCTGTTCGTCGCCGCCGGGCGACTGATCGAGGTCGCCGGGAAGAAGCCGAAGCGATGAGCGGGCCGATCGACCAGGCCGTGGCCGAGCGGGCGCTGCGGCGGGCGCTCGCCAACGGCGGCCGCTTCGCCGAGGTCTTCGCCGAACGGCGCCGCGGCCAGACCCTGGCGATCGACGAGGGGCGAATCGAGTCGGTCCAGTCCGGCGCCGAGGAGGGCGCCGGGGTCCGGGTCGTCGACGGCAACACGACCTACTTCGCCCACGTCGACGGCCTCGATCCCGCCGACCTCGAACGCGCCGCCGACGAAGCCGCCGCGGCGCTCCGGGCCGAGCGCACCGAGCCGCGGCCGCTGCAGGCGCGGGAGGCGGCGCCGCTGCCGATCGAGCGCCGGCCCGAGGAGGTCCCCGCCGAGCGCAAGGCCGAGCTGCTGCGCGAGCTGGACGAGCGCGCCCGCGCCAAGGGCGCGGAGGTAGCCCAGCTGAACGCCTCCTACGGGGAGGCGCGCCGCGAGGTGACGATTGCCAACTCCGACGGACTCTTCACCGGCGACGACCGCACCCGGGTGCGGATCGGCGTCCAGGCGGTCGCGCGCCGCGAGGGCGCGGTCGAGACCGGCGCCGAGACGCTCGGCGCCCACCGCGGCTTCGAGCTGCTCGAAGACGACCCGGGCCAGATCGCCGAGCAGGCCGCGGCCAAGGCGCTGACCCTGCTCGACGCGGTCCCGGCGCCGTCGGGCTCGATGCCGGTCGTGGTCGGCGGCGGCTTCGGCGGGGTCCTCTTCCACGAGATGACCGGCCACGGGCTCGAGGCCGACCACATCCAGAAGGGCGCCAGCGTCTACGTCGGCAAGCTCGGCGAGCGGGTGGCCGAGCCGCTGCTCGACGCCTACGACGACGGCCGCCTGCCCGGCGAGTGGGGGAGCGACGCGATCGACGACGAGGGGCAGCCGACGCAGAAGACGCGGGTGATCGAGGGCGGCCGGCTCACCTCCTACCTCTACGACCGCCTCACCGCCGAGCGCGACGGCGTCGCCTCGACCGGCAACGGCCGCCGCGAGAGCTTCCGCGACCTGCCGATCCCGCGGATGACCAACACCTACATCGCCCCCGGCGACGCGACGCCCGAGGCGATGATCGCCGAAGTCGAGCGCGGCTTCTACGCGGTCTCGTTCGGCGGCGGCCAGGTCGACCCCGCGACCGGCGACTTCGTCTTCGGCGTCTCCGAGGGCTACCTGATCGAGGCTGGGAAGGTGACCAGCCCCTGCCGCGGCGCGACCCTGATCGGCAACTGCCTCGACGCCCTCGCCGCGATCGACGCGGTCGGCGACGACTTCTTCATGAAGACCGGGATCTGCGGCAAGGGCGGCCAGAAAGTCCCGGTCGGGACCGGCCAGGGCCACGTCCGGGTGCGGGCGATGACCGTCGGCGGGACCGAGCGGTGAGCGAGCTGAGCGCGGTCGCCCGCCGCGCCGTCGAGGCCGCGACCGTCGCCGGCGCCGGCGACGCCGAGGCCTACGTCTCCCGCGAGTCCGGCCGCACGGTCCGAGTCCACGGCGGCGAGGTCGAGAGCCTGACCGCGGCGACCCAGACCGGGGTCGGGATCCGCGCCTGGAGCGGCCACCGGGTCGGCTACGCCTACGGCACCGACCTCTCCGAGGCGGGGGTTGCGGCGATCGCCGCCCGCGCCGCGGAAGCGGCCGCCGTGGCCGACGAGGACGAGTTCGCGGCGCCGCCCCAGCCCTCCGAGGTCGAGGCGCTGGCGGGGCTGAGCGATCCCTCGATCGCCGAATGGGAGACCCCGCGCGCGGTCGACCTCGCGCTCACCGTCGAGCGCACCGCGCTCGAGTCCGACCCGCGCCTGGTCGGGGTCGAGATCGCCGTCTACGCCGATTCCGGCGAGCAGGTGGCGATCGCCTCCTCGACCGGGGTCGCCGGCGAGTACGAGTCATCCAGCTGCTACGCCTACCTGCAGGCGCTGGCCGAAGGCGATGGCGCCCGCGAGACCGGGCTCGGCTTCGGACTCGCCCGCGGCCCGCGCGGCCTCGACCCGGAGGCGATCGGCGCCGAAGCGGCCGAGCGGGCGCTCTCGATGATCGGGGCCGCCAAGCCCGCCTCTCGCTCCTGCCCGGTGATCCTCGACGAGACCGTCGCCGCCAGCTTCGCCGGCCTGATCGGCGGCGGCCTCGGCGCCAAAGCCGTGCAGCGGGGCCGCTCGCCCTTCGCCGGGCGCCTCGAAGAGGCGCTCGCCAGCGACGCCTTCGCCCTCCATGACGACGGCCGCGACCCCCAGGGCCCGGCCTCGGCTCCCTTCGACGCCGAGGGGGTCCCGCGCCGCCGGACCGCGCTGATCGAGGGCGGCCGGCTGCGCTCCTACCTCTACGACACCTACGCCGCCAACCGCGAAGGCGTCTCCTCGACCGGCTCGGCGGCGCGGCAGGGGTACCGCTCCTTGCCCTCGGTCGCCCCCTCGAACCTCGTCGTCGCTCCCGGCACCCTCTCCTTCGAAGAGCTGCTGGCGGAGGCGGGGGACGGGGTTCTGGTCACCGACGTCGCCGGCCTGCACTCCGGAGTCAACCCGGTGACCGGCGTCTTCTCGGTCGGCGCCTCGGGCCGAATCGTCCGCGACGGCGCCCTGGCCGAGCCGGTGCGCGAGTTCACGATCGCCGGCGAGCTGGTGGCGATGCTCGGAGCCGTCAGCGCCGCCGGCGCGGAGAGCCGCTGGGTCCCGTTCGGGGGCTCGGTCAGCACCCCGCCGCTGCTGATTGCCGAGATGGCGATCAGCGGCTCGTGACATTTGGCTCCAGGCCGCGAGTTCTTACGCCGTAGCCACTGTTAGATTGCGGCCGTCTTCAAACCCCGAGGAGGAATCAAGACGTGACCAAGGCTGAGTTTCTGGACCAACTTGCAGGCGACGAGCGGCTCGGCAGCAAAAAAGCTGCCAGTGACGCTGTGGACGCTGTTCTCGATGCGATCACCGGTGCCCTGAGCAAGGGTGAGGAGGTCGCCTTCACCGGCTTCGGCAAATTCCACGTCGCCGAGCGCGGCCCGCGTCAGGGCGTCAACCCGCGCACCGGCGAAAGGATCACCATCCCGGGCGGCAAGGTTCCCCGCTTTTCCGCCGGCTCGGCCCTGAAGACCAAGGTCAAGGGCGGCTGATTCGCTGACTGGCTTTTCCGATCGGCTCGCGGCGCTCGTCGAAGAGCGCCGCAGCCAGATCTGCCTCGGCCTCGACCCCGACCCGGCCAAGCTGGCCGGGGAGGGGGCGAGTCCCGGCGATCCCCAGGCGCCGGCCGCCGAGCTGGCCGCCGCCGCGGTCGCCAAGCACTGTCGCGCCCTGATCGACCGGGCCGGAACGGCCTGCGTGGCGGTGAAGCCGCAGCTGGCCTGCTTCGAGCGGCTCGGCGCCCCCGGCTGGGCCGCGCTGGAAGAGACCTGCACCGCCGCTCGTGAGGCGGGGCTGCTGGTCGTCGCCGACGGCAAGCGGGGCGACGTCCCCGTCACCGCCGCCGCCTACGCCCAGGCCCTGGTCGGCGAGACGCCGACTCCATGGGGAGCCGTTCCGGGCCTCGGCGCCGACGCCTTCACCGCCAACCCCCTGCTCGGGCGCGACGCGCTGGAGCCCCTGGTCGCCGCCGCGGCCGAAACCGGGGCGGGGATGTTCGCGCTGGTCCGCACCAGCAACCCCGGCGCCGCCGACCTCCAGGACCTGCCGGCGCCCGATGCGCCCCTGCACGAGCGCCTCGCCGCCATCGTCGCCGAGCTCGCCGATCGCCTGCCCGGCGAGTGCGGCCTCAGCGGGATGGGCGCGGTGGTCGGCGCCACCGAGCCGCAGCACTTCGCCCGCATGCGGGAGCTGATGCCGCGGGCGATCTTCCTGATCCCCGGCGTCGGCGCCCAGGGCGGCCGGCCCGAGCTGCTCGGGGCCGCATTCTCGGCCGGGCGCGCCGGCGGCCTCGTCGCCGCCTCGCGCGGCATCGCCGCCGATCCCGACCCCGCCGCCGCGGCCGAGCGCCTGCGGGCCGCGGTCTGGGCGATATCGACCGCCTGAGAACGCCCGTCGCGACTACGATCAGCCCGCCCCAGACGATTCGCCACCCAGTCCAATGCAAAAACGCTCCAGCGCCGCCTCCCGCATCGCCGCCGCCCTCGCTCTGATCGTGGCGGCCGTCGTCGTGGTCGCGGTGATCGCCGCGGCGACGAGCGAGGACTCCTCCTCGCCCCGGCAGCAGGGCAAGAGCCAGCCGCAGAAGGAGAAGAAGCACCGGACCAAGGCGAAGAGCTACACGGTCGAATCGGGCGACACCCTGACCGCGATCGCCCACAAGACCGGGGTGCCGGTCGCCGAGATCCTGGCGCTGAACCCCGAAGTCGATCCCCAGATCCTGATCGCCGGACAGACGCTGAAGCTGCGATGAGGCGCAGGCGCCAGGGTGCCGGGCCGATCCTGGCGGCGCTGGCGCTGACGCTCGCCCTCTGGCTCGCCCTCGCCCCGGCGGCGCCGGCGGCCCCGGCCGACGGGCCGCCCCGGATCGAAGCGAAGGCCTGGATCGTCGTCGACGCCCGCAGCGGCGACGTGCTCGCCTCGCACGCTGCCCAGCGGCACCTGCCGATCGCCAGCACGACGAAGCTGATGACTGCCTTCGTGGCGATGCAGGAGCTGCCGCTCGGCGAGATCGTCCGCGCCGCGCCCTACAGCCCGATCTACGGCGAGTCCCTGCTCGGCCTGAAGACGGGCGAGCCGGTCAGCGTCCGCGACCTTCTCTACGGCCTGATCCTGGTCAGCGGCAACGACGCCGCCCACACCCTGGCCGTCCGCGCCGCCGGCTCGCAGCCGCGCTTCGTGGCGCAGATGAACCGCCACGCCGCCGCCCTCGGCCTCGCCGACACCCACTACGCGAACCCGATCGGCCTCGACCAGGCGGGCAACTACTCGAGCGCCGCCGACCTCGCGACGCTCGGCCGCCGCCTGCTGCGGATGCCGGCCTTCGCCCGGATCGCCGACTCGCGCACCGCGCTGCTGCGCAGCCTGCGACCGCCGCGCCGGATCGAGACGCTCAACGACCTGCTCTACGTCGCCCCGTGGGCGACCGGGGTGAAGACCGGCCACACCTTCGACGCCGGCTACGTCCTGGTCGGCTCCGGCACCCGCAAGGGGGTGGATCTGATCTCGGTCGCGATCGGGGCGCCCAGCGACGAAGCCCGCTACAGCGACAACCTCGAATTGCTCGAGTACGGCTTCTCGCAGTACCGC
>DASTBO010000093.1:0-4322 GCA_035712025.1 Solirubrobacterales bacterium | reverse complement strand
TTCCTGCTGTGCGGATGATGTAAAGATGCCGGCCGGCACGACGATCCAACGCCGACGAGTGGTCGAGGGTCTGCAGTCGGCTGGGCTGTTCCAGGCGCTGGGGCGGTGCGGCAGGCGCTAATCTAATGTCCAGGGGTACCTTGAGCGGCGCTCGGCGCAGTCTCGTCCATTTCGTACCGCTGGAAGGTGTCTGCTGCCGGCTCGGTTGTCCGCGAACCCCAAGCGGCAAGCTCATCCAAGATGCTTTCGCAGGTAGACACGAGAGAACGCTCCTTGGGAGCGTCGGTCGTATTCGACGTACCCGATCCTTGCGTAGAGGGCCAGGTTCTCTGTCATCTTCTCGTGGGTGTAGAGGTAGATGGCGTCGAACCCGGCGCGTTGCGCCTCGGCTTCGGCGAACTGGAGGAGGGCTCGTCCCAGCCCGGTCCCGCGATGGCTGGGATGGACCGCGACGTTGTCGACCAGGAAGCCTTCGTCGGTAACGGTGAGGACGATGATCCCCACGATGGCTCCCTGGCGTTCGGCGACGGTTACCTGACGGGTGCGGATAACGTCGGCGTAGTCGTTGGTCATCGGGCCAGGTAGCATGCCGATGCGCTCGACGTAGTGCCCGTAGGCGGCGTCAACGAGTTCGGCCACCCTCGAAGCATCCGCTGCCTCGGCTGACCGCAATGAGTAGGTCTCGGGCTGCTCGGGCTTGGCCATGCTGCTCACCTCCTGTTGGTGCGGCCTTGCATCCGCCCGCACATGGTCGGGTCCGAGCCTTGACATTCCGCTGCCTGCCGGTGTTGTCGGTGGTGACGGCGGCCTACCAGGAGGCGACAGGCCCGCTCATCGGGAATGTTGTGTATGCACGTATCCTTGCACTGGGGACGGATAAGCCTCGATTTCTCCAAGGAGCGGTCATGCCAGCCATCAGCGCCGACACCGTGGCCCTGCCACGCATCCCCGCCGTGGACCCCACCGCGGCCGACCGCCCCGTGCTCTCGGTGACCACCGCCCCCAGCGGGTACGAGGGGGAGGGGTTCCCGGTGCGGCGGGCCTTCGCCGGGGTCGACCTGGCCGCCCTCGACCCGTTCGTGCACCTGGACCAGATGGGCGAGGTCGATTACGCCCCGGGCGAGCCCAAGGGCACCCCCTGGCACCCCCACCGCGGCTTCGAGACGGTCACCTACATGATCGACGGCATCATCCAGCACCAGGACTCCAACGGCGGCGGCGGCCTGATCACCGACGGCGACACCCAGTGGATGACCGCCGGAGTGGGATTGTCAATCTGCTAGCCGCTGACCTGCATGAATGATCAGTTAGGGAGTGGCCGTGCCAGCATCACGGTCGACGATCTCCTCATGTTGCTGCGCCGGCCGCCTTCAAATGGGGTCGTGACCGCTGCGATCCCGGGTGACCTTCCCTTGCCCGCCAGGCTGGGCTGCGGCCTCTGGCAGGCTCATATCCATATCAAGAGCCTCCGTTCCCGTATCGACGCGATTCGCCCGGAATCATCCGTGCATCGGGTCGCGTACAGGCTGGCGACGCCCGCCAGCCACACTGCAGGCTCAGCCAGAGTCGTCCGCGTCGGATGTTCGGCATGCTCCTCTGAGCCTGGCGAGACTCAACGCCGCACGACGCTCGAGCGCCCGCGCCTCTTGGGCACGCGCGAGCTCGAGCGCCTGCCGGAGCGCCTGCTCGGCGGAGCGCTCGTCGGAGACCTCGAGCAGCAGCTCGCCCCGGAGCCGCAGCGTCTCCGCCTCGCACCACCGCTCGCCGTTTCCAGCCGCGACCGCGAGCGCCTCGTCGAGGGTCAGAAGGGCCTCGTCGACTCGTCCCGCCCGGCGCCGCGCATCGGCGAGCAGCGTCAACATGTAGGGGACGACCATCCCGGTGCTGCTGGCACGCGCGGCGCTCAACGCCCCTTCGAGCTCTGCGACGCCGCGCTCGGCCTCGCCGGCCGCCGCCCACCACCAGCCTCGCACCGCCGAGGCCCAGGCTTGGAACGGCACGATCGCCTGCTCGGCGGCAATGGCGCGCGCCTCCTCCGCCCGTTCGCCGGCGGCCCGCCCCTCTCCGGCGAGCTGCAGGCGCAGGGCGTCGAAGAAGAGCGCGTAGATAAGGCTGAACGGATGCCCCAGCGAGCGCGCCCGCGCCAGCCCCTCGGCGGAGGTCGCGGCGGCGCGGCCGGGGTGGCCGAGGAACCACAGCGCCACCGCGAGCGCCGACCGCCCGGCGACGCCCGGGTCCTCCTGGTAGGCGCGGAGGAGGTGCTCATGCCGCTCCGGATCGAAGCGGCGGACGATCTCCTCGAAGTGCTCCCGCGCGCGCTCGAACCGTCCGAGGAAGAACAGCGGCCAGCCAACCAGACGGTGCGCGACGACGACCGCGTCGTCGTCCTGCTGCTCGGCGAGCTGCAGGAACGTCTCCCCCAGCTCGAGCGCCGCCTCGTGCCGCCCGGCGTGGAACTCGTGGGCGCACAGCCCGTAGAGGATCGGCAGTAATTGACCGCCTGCGTCGCCGAGCTCGGCGCAGAGGTCGCGGGCTCGCGCGTAGGCCTCCTTGGTCTCCGGAGCCGCGTACCCGCGGGAGGTGATCAGGGCGTTGCCGAGCGTGATCCGGAGCGCCAGTTCGCGCTGGGCTCGCGCTCGCGACGGCGGCAGCTGCTGGAGCGCGTCGAGGGCGACGTCCAGGTACTTCATCGCCTCGCGGTGGCCGCTGCGCGCCAGCGCCTGCTCCGCCGCCGCGTGCAGGAACGGCACCGCCCGCTCCGGCAGGTGACCGCGCATGAAGTGGGCCGCAAGCTCACCGGCGACCTCGGCCACCCGTTCGCCAAAGGCGGTCTCGAGCCTCGCCCCGATCTCCTGGTGGTGGCGCGTTCGCCGGCCCGGTGGCGCCTGCTGGTAGAGGACCTCCTGGTAGACATCGTGGAGGAACGCGTAGCTGGTGGAGGCGGTGCCGTCCGGCCAGACCGCCTCGCCGGCGGTGACGACGAAGCGCCGCTGGCGAGCCAGGCCGGTGAGCCGCCTCTCGATCTCGTCGTCCGCGCGCCCGGTGGCCGCCGCGACCAGCGCCGTCGGAACCTCCTTGCCGGCCGCGCTGGCTGCCTCCAGCAGCTCCTGGTCGCCCGGCTCCAGCGCGTCCAGCTGCTGCTCGATCAGCTGGCGCAGGCTGTCGGGGAGGTCGACGGCGAGATCGTCGAGGCTGGCGGCCAGCTCGACGCGTTCGTCCGCGACCACGATCGAGCCAGCCGCGACCCAAGAGTCGACGACCTGCTCGACGAACAGCGGGTTGCCGCCGGTTCGCTCGTGCAGCAGCCGGGCGAGCTCGACCGGGAAGGCGCTCCCCGGAAACCGCGAGTCGAGGTACGCGGCGACCGCGCGCGGGTTCAGCGCCCCAAGCGCCAGCTCGGAGCCGAGCCCGCGGAGCCGCAGCGAGCGCGCGACCTCCCAGACGGGATTGCCGCTGGCCTTGGCGTCCTCGGGCCGATAGGTCCCCAGGACGAGCAGGCGGGCCGGTTCGCCGCGCCGGGCGAGCGCGCTCAGCAGGTCGACGGTCGAGGCGTCGCTCCAGTGGAGGTCCTCCAGCACGAGCGCCAGCGGCCGGGCCTGGGCGGCAGCCTCGAGCGCCTCCACGATCTCTCGCAACATCCGCTCGGCCGAGACGGCGCCAACCTCGCCGCGCGCGACCGCAGCCCGCGAGAGCCACGGCAGCTGCGCCAGCCAGGTCGGCGCACGCTCGGCGAGCACGTCGACGACCTCGTCGCCACCCGGCTGGCGGCAGAGCCGGCCAAGCGCCTCGAGGACCGGCATGTACGCCTCACCCGCGCCGTGCTGCTCGATGCACTGACCGCGGCCGATCAGGAGCTCCCCGCCCGCGACGCCTGCCAGCAACGTCTCGACCAGCGCCGTCTTCCCGATCCCGGCCTCGCCGGAGACGAACACGAGCCGACGCGTACCCGCCTCCGCCTCGCCGAGCAGGCGACGAAGCCGCCCAAGCTCGCCGTCGCGGCCGACGATCGGACGGCTGGCACGCGGGACGGCCGGTGCCGACAGCGCGGTACTGGTTCCCGCCCGCCGGTCGGCGTGCGCCATCGGGAGATCCAGGCTCGCATCCTGCTGGAGGATCCGTCGCTCGAGGTCGCGCAGCGTTGGCGAAGGCTCGATCCCGAGCTCGTCGGCGAGCGCGCACCTGGCCTCCTGATACGCGGCGAGCGCCTCTGCCTGCCGCCCCGACCGGTAGAGCGCGAGCATCTGCTGCCGGCGCAGACCTTCCCGGAAGGGGTGACGCGCGATCAGCGCTTCGAGCTCCCCGCCGATCTCACCGTGACGCCC
>DASTBO010000092.1:0-33309 GCA_035712025.1 Solirubrobacterales bacterium | reverse complement strand
CCACCCCCGACCGAGGAATCGCTCCGTCGCTGCGTTCGGGACGACGCGGTGCGGGGCTGGCCAGCCGGCGCCGAAGAGGTCGGTGAGGAGCGTCTCGCGCGCGGCGAGGAGGCGCTCCTTATATAGAGCGTGGGCGCGGCTCTCCTCGCTGAGCAGGAAGCGGGTCCCGGCGACGGCGGCCTCGGCGCCGGCCTCCAGCGCCGCCTGCGTGTCGTCGCGCGCGGCGATCCCGCCGGCGAGCCACAGCGGGTAGTCGCGAGGGAGGGCCGCGCGGACCTCCTCGAGCAGCCGGAGCGCCGGGACCGTGCCCCGCACGTGCCCGCCCGCCTCGACGCCCTGGACGACGACGCCGTCGGCGCCCGCGGCGTGCGCCCGGCGCGCCTCCGCGACCGAGCCGCACTGGTGCAGCCAGACGCCGGCGGTCCGCCGCCGCGGCCGACCCCAGAAGGTGACGACGACGTCGGCCGCGGCCGCCGCCTCGAACCAGTCCCGGCGGGCGATCGGCAGCAGCACGTTGACCGCGAGCGGGCGGCCGGTCAGCGCCCGCGCCGCCGCCAGCTCCCGCCGGATCGGCTCGGCGCCGGTGACGGCGATCGTCCCCAGGCCGCCGGCCTCGGAGACCGCCGCCGCCAGCTCGTGCCGGCTGAGCCCGCCGCCCATCCCGGCCTGGACGACGGGCAGCTCCACCCCCAGGCGCTCGAGCAACGGCGGCATCCCCCCAGTCTAGGTTCGACCTGGAGCCTCACCTCAGGTCGAGAGGTCGACCTCGGCCCAGACCTCGAGGACCAGGCGCAGCCAGTCCGCCTCGACGTCGTGGGCCAGGCCGTAGCGCGTCTGCTGCGCCCGCTTCCATTCCTCGCCGTGCAGCGGCCGCAGGAGGTCGGTCTTGACCAGGGTCTTCAGGTGGTAGGCCACCTCGCCGACGCGCTGATCGAAGGCTTCGGCGATCTCACTGGCCGAGGCGCGCTCGAGCGGGCCGTCGATGAAGGCGTTGAGGATCCGCCGGCGCAGCGGGTGGCCGACGGCGCTGATCAGCTCTGAAGACGAAGGCGGCATGAGCGAGCCGGAAGAGTCGACCGGTCGACCCGTTTCCGGCGCTCTGGATGTTATGGCATAAATACTCTAACACTGAAGTCTTTTAATAGAGAGGCTCCGGGGCGCGATGCCGCCCCCGCGCCGCAGCAAACCCCGCTCGCCCGAGCACGCCGCCCTCGGCGAGGCGGTCCGCCAGCTGCGCCTCGAGGCGGAGATGAGCCAGGAGGAGCTGGCCGAAGCCGCCGGCACCGACCTGACCCAGGTCGGCGGCGTCGAGCGCGGCGTGCGCAACCCCAGCTACACGACGCTGCTGCGCCTCGCCGGCGCGCTGGGGACGAGCGTCGGCGAGATGGCGAGCCGGGCGGACCGGCTGCGGGCATAGGCCAACCGGCCGGCCCCTCGAGGAGGGGACCGGCCGGCTCGACCTCGGAGAGCCGCGGGCCAGCCGCGGGCGTTCAACCCTCTGGCGTGCAGGGGAAGAGGTGGGCGATGTGCAGCGTGGTGCCGTCGACGAACTTGGCTTCGCCCTTGGCCATCCAGGAGCCGTCGGGGCAGCTGGCGCTCAGCAGGCTCTTCTTCCGGCCCTTGTAGGCGTACTTGCGACCGACCTCGAGGTCGAACATGGTGACCGAGCCGGAGCCGCCGGCGATCCGCGGGATCGTCGCCTGGATCCGCAGGCCGAAGGGGCCGTCGTGGATGCGGGTGATCTTGGCCGGGACGACGATCGCGGTCGGGGCCGGGACGTCGACGTAGGCGTGCAGGAGCAGGGTGGTCGTCGGGCCCTTGGTGCCGCCGTTGAAGAGGATCAGCGGCCCGGTCGAGCGGAACGGCGCCTGTTCGGGAAACGCGACCTCGACTTCGGCCTCGCCGGAGCCGACGATCGCCTCGCGGCAGGCGCGCTTGGCCGCCGCCGAGCTGGTCGCCTTCAGCTGTCCCAGCCTGCAGGTCGGCAGACCGACGGCGTCGAGCGCGATGTTCTTCTCGATCTTCAGGTCCATCGACTCGAAGGGCGGCGGGTGGCTGCCGTCTTTGGTGCTGATCTCGCCGTTGAGGCGGGCGGTCGTCGGCGCCTTCTCGTGCCGCGGCAGCTTGTCCGGGGAGATGCCGCCGTCATCGGCGACGCAGAGGTTGGCCACGCACCAGATCTTCCGGTTGGGGCTGCCGGCGGCGACGGCGGCGGTCACGGCCAGAGCCAGGAGGGCGACCAGGGCGATGAGGAGAAGCGGCTTCCGGTTCATGCCCCGATCCTCCGCCGCCGGGCACCGCCGCCACCTCCCCTCTTTGAGCCCTCGCCGGGCGGCGGGTCCCCAATGTGGGAATCCCGCGCGCGGGCGGGCTAATCCTCGAGGCGCAGCGCGATCTCGAGGTCGGCCAGCGAGCCCCGCAGCGGGCGGCCGAGCAGCCCTTCGGCCGAGCGCAGCCGGTTGCGCACGGTGCGGCGGTCGACGCCGAGGGCGGCGGCGGTCGAGGAGATGTTGCGCTCGGCCTCGAAGTAGGCGCGGAGCGTCTCCCGCGCGACCTTGCCGTTGTCCCGCGACTGCGCCAGCGGCTCCAGGTAGATGCGCCGCAGCGAGGCGGCGGCGAGGTCGTCGCGGAGGATCGAGGCGAGGACGGCGACGTCGGCGTAGCGGAGGAACGGCTCGCGCCGCCGTTCGGCGATCGCCAGGGCGGCCTTCGCCTGCAGGTGGCTGAAGCGCCACCCGGCGAGGGCCTCGCCCGGCTCGCCGAGGGTCACGAAGACACCCCTCGGGTCGAGGTCCCGCAGAGCCCGCAGCGCCTCGTCGGCGCCGAGCTGACGCCGGCCGCCGAGCCAGCAGGCCCACTTCGCCTCTTCCTCGCGGCGGACGATCAGCAGGCGGCGGTCGAGGCGGCTCGCCAGCTCCCGCATCGCCTCCTCGGCCCCTTCGCCCTTGGCCATCAGGGCGAGGTGGTGGCCGTCGAAGTCGTAATCGATCTCGGAGCGGTCGACGAGCTCGCCGGCGAGCAGGTTCTTCACCACCTGCCGCCGCCGCTCGCTGGCGTTGGCCGGCCGGGTCGCCGCCTCGCGGGCGTGTTCGGCGCTGACCGCGGCGAGCAGTCTGTCGCCGAGCGTCGCCTGCTCGCGCAGCAGCTCGCGCAGAACCGCGCTCGGCACCTCCGTCCCTTCGGCCTCTTCGACCACGAAGTCGCCGAAGTGCGAGTTGCCGGCGAAGTAGCGCCGCAGCACGGTCTCGAGCGGGACCCCGTCGCGGGCGTCCAGCCGCGCCTGCGCCAGCAGCACCTCGGGTACCGCCGGGGCCCTCCGCTCGCCGGCCTCGAGCACCGCCAGCCGGTACTCGACCGCGGCGGCCAGCGCCGCTTTCAGCCCCTCCACGTAGGCCGGGTCGGCGACCTCGTGCGGGTCGGCGATCGCGTACACGCGGGTCGCCACCGCCGTCTGGATCTCCGGCAGCCGCTCCCGCAGTCGCGCCGCGAGCATGGTCCGCGCGTCCGCGCCGGAGCGCGAGCCGTTGCCGCGCCGCTGCACCTTCGCCTTGCCCACCGGCTCACCTTAGCTTGGTCCGCGCCCTCGGCCGCGCCCTTGCGCAGGGCTGGCAGATCGGATAGGGATACATGCGCTAATTAGGAACGTGTGAATACTTCTCTCGATCTGCTCGGTGTCCCCGACAGCTCGGGGCAAAGGGGGAGCGCCTGTGGAAGAAGCGGTGGCCCTGGCCAACAACGACGTCGTCCTGCTCGCCTGGAGCTACGAGGCCCCGATCCCCGGCTGCCTCGGGTTCGCGATCCGCCGGCTGGAGGCCGGCGGCGTCACCGTCGCCCTGCCCGCCTGGGTCGGCTTCGACGGCGAAGACAACCCCGACTGGGATCCGCGGGACACCGAAGAGTGGCCGGTGCAGAAGTTCACCTGGCGCGACCTGACCGCGACCTGGGGCCGCACCTACAGCTACGAGATCGTGCCCCGGGTCGGGAAGCCGGGCCAGCTGAAGTCCGACGGGGACCGGGTGCTGAGCACCGAGGAGGTGACCCTGACCCCGATCTGCTCGACCAACGTCAGCGCCTACTTCAACCGCGGCATCCTCTCCACCCAGGCGCTGTCCCACGCCCTGCCGAAGGACAAGAAAGGCGTGCCCGACGGCAGCAAGCTGCTCGAGCACATCAAGAGGCCGGGCGATCCGATCCGCGAGGCGCTCGCCGGCCAGATCGTCGACGGGCTGACGCTGCTGCTGAAGGGGGCGGTCCGCGACGACAGCAGCTGCCTCGGGGCCCTCTACGAGCTGAACGACCCCGAGCTCGTCGCCGAGCTGACCGACCCCGAACGGGTCTCGCTGGTGCTCTCCGAAGCGGGCGAGGACGACGGGACCAACGAGGAGACCCGCAGGGCGCTGCACGCGGCGAAGGTCGAGGTCGCCGACCGCCTGTTCCACACCAACGCCCACCTCGGCCACAACAAGTTCCTGGTCAAGCGGACCGCGAACGGGGAGCCGACCTCGATCCTCACCGGCAGCACGAACTGGACCCATACCGGCGTCTGCGCCCAGGCGAACAACGCCCTGCTGCTCAGCGACGGGGGCCTCGCCACCGCCTATCGCGACTACTGGGAGAAGCTGAAGGCCGAAAGCCCGACCGACCCGCCGGCGAAAGCGACTCAGGGAGCGGACTTCAGGAGCGGCAACAACGAGCCGCTTGCCTTCGAGATCGACGGGGCGAAGGTGACGCTCTGGTTCTCGCCGAACACGGAGCGGCAGAGCAAGCCCTCGCAGGATCCGCCCGCGCCGGGGGACATGGCGCAGGTCTTCCAGCTGATCCGCGAGGCGAAGGAAGGCGTGCTCTTCCTCCTCTTCCAGCCCGGGACCCCCTGTGTGCTCGACGCGATCCGCGAAGCGCAGGAAGCCAACCCGGACCTGTTCGTGCGCGGCGCCGCCACCGACCCGGCGCTGATCGCCAAGTACGAAGCGACCCTCTACAAGCAGGGCGAGACGCCCAAGGTCGCCGCGGCGGCGGTGCCCGGCGACCCGATCGGCTCGATGCAGAAGGAGCTGCTGAAGACGCCGGGGGCGCACGCGATCATCCACGACAAGATCGTCGTCATCGACCCGCGGTCCCCCGACTGCAAGGTCATCACCGGCAGCCACAACCTCGGCTACAAAGCCTCCTACGCGAACGACGAGAACCTGCTGATCGTCGAGGGCCACAGGCGTCTGGCGGAGGCCTACGCGACCCACGTGATCGACGTCTACGACCACTACCGCTGGCGCTGGCAGGCGTCGAAGCGCAGCGGCCACGACGGCGACGGCCACGATCCCGACGACGGCAGCGGCCTCGCCGGCGACGACAGCTGGCAGGACGAGCACTTCGGCAACGCGGAGGCGGAAGCCGAACGGAGCTTTTGGCTGTAGGCGCGGGCGGTGGGAGGAGGGGCGGCCCGGACTCAGGCGGCGCCGAGCGGGTAGTCGGAGGGAGATGTCCGTCCCCGACAAAGGCACCCGCCGAAGGAGGTCTCGATGAAGCTGCCGCCCGTCGTCTCGCCGCAGGAGTGGAAGTCGGCCCGCGAGGAGATGCTGGTCAAGGAGAAGGAGCTGACCCGCGCCCGCGACGCGCTGGCGGCCGAGCGCCGGCGGATGCCGCGGATGGCGGTCGAGCGCGAGTACCGGTTCGAGGGCCCGGACGGGCCGGCCGGCCTGGAGGACCTCTTCGCCGGCCGCCGGCAGCTGATCCTCTACCGCTTCTTCTTCGAGGAGGGCGTCGACGGCTACCCGGAGAAGGGCTGCCCCGGCTGCTCGATGGTCGCCGACCAGGTCGCCCACCTTGCCCACCTGAACGCCCGCGACACCACTCTCGCTTTCGCCTCCCGCGCGCCGCAGGCGGAGATCGCGGGCCTGAAGGAGCGGATGGGCTGGGAGCTGCCCTGGTACACGATCACCGACGGCTTCGACGCCGACTTCGACGTCGACGAATGGCACGGGACCAACGTCTTCCTCCGCGAGGGCGGCGAGGTCTTCCGCACCTATTTCGTCGACGCCCGCGGCGACGAGCAGATGGGCGGCACCTGGAACTACCTGGACGTCACCCCGCTGGGGAGGCAGGAGAGCTGGGAGGACTCGCCCGAGGGCTACCCGCAGGACGAGCCCTACAGCTGGTGGAGCCGCCACGACGAATACGAGGCTGCGGACGAGTGAGGGCGCCGGGCCCGCCGGCCCGAGTGTGATCGGCGTCGCTGTCGCCGCGGCCTCGCGCCGGTAGCGTCGCGAGGCGTGACGACGGTCGCCAGGTCCAGCCCGGCCTACCGCGGGCAGGCGATCTACGGGCGGGCCTTCCTCCCCGCCTACGACGCTCTCGTCTACGGCTTCAACAGCCCCTACCTCTGGCGCTGCCCGCTCTCCCGCCTGGTCGCCCACTACGACGCGCACCTCAGCGGCCGCCACCTCGACGTCGGCGTCGCCTCCGGCAAGGTGCTCGACGAAGCGACCTTCCCGACCGCCGAACCGGAGCTGACGCTGATGGACCTCAACCCCAACTCGCTGCGCACCGCCACCGCCCGCCTCGCCCGCTATCGCCCCCGCGCCCACCAGGCCAACGCGCTCGAGGACTGGGGCCTGCCGGCCGGGAGCTTCGACTCCGTCGCCCTCACCCACGTCCTCCACTGCCTGCCGGGCACGACCCCCGACAAGCGCCCCGCCTTCGAAGGCGCCCGCGCCGCGCTGGCGCCCGGCGGCACCTTCTTCGGCGCGACCATCCTCGGCCCCGCCGCCGACCACAACCCCCTCGGCCGCGCCACCGTCGACCTCAACAACCGCCTCGGCGTGATGTCGAACCGGGACGACACCGCCGAGGCGATCGACGCCGAGCTCGGGAGCCTCTTCGGCTCCCACGAGCTCGAGGTGGTCGGCACCGTCGCCCTCTGGAGCGCCCGGATCGGCTGAGGGCCGCGCCTCGGGCTGGTCGGCTCCCTACCATCGGGGCCATGGCGATCAAACGGCTGGAACACGTCGGCATCGTGGTCGAGGACCTCCCCGCCGCGGTCGAGTTCTTCGTCCAGCTCGGCCTCGAGCCGCGGGGAACCGCCAGGGTCTCGGGGGAGCTGGTCGAGCGCATCATCGCCCTCGAAGACGTGGAGACGGAGCTGGCGATGCTCCGGGCCCCGGACGGCCAGGGGGAAATCGAGCTGGTCAAGTTCCACTCGCCGCCAGCCGAACCCGGCGCCTCCGGCGCGCCGTCCAACGCCCTCGGCCTTCGCCACCTCTCCTTCCTCGTCGACGACATCGACGCCGTCGTCGCCGGTCTGGAAGCCCGCGGCACCGAGCTGGTCGGCGAGCTGGTCCGCTACGGGAACAGCTACCGGCTCTGCTACGTCCGCGGCCCCGAGGGCATCATCGTCGAGCTGGCCGAAGAGATCGGCTGACAAACGGACGTCCTCCGCTTGTCGCGCGTCAGCTGAGCGCTACGAAGTAGATCAGCTTGAGGTCCCGGCTTTCGTCCGGCGGATCGAGCAAAGCGATCCTGTCGCCCTTCTCCTGTTGGCCCAGCACCGCGAGGCACTTCAATCCAGCGGCCCCCAACGCCGCCTTCACATCGGCGATCGGGTGGTGGCGCTCGCGATGGATGTGGGTCTCGACGCCGTCTCCCGCGAGCCTCGCTTCGTAGATCCCGCCCGGCTGCACGCGATCCGTCAAACCCGACCACTGCCAGCGCCCGTGGCTCATCCCCTCGGCGTAGCCGGTGGCGAAGTACTCCTCGAAGAGGGAAAGCGTGTTGGAATCGAACACGAACAAGCCCGAAGGGGCGAGGTTGGCGCGAACGCGACCGAAGGCCCGCTCGAGGTCGCCGTCCGCGGTCAGGTAGTTGATCACGTCGTTCAACGCCAAGACGAGATCGAATTCGCCGAAGCGCGGAAGCTCGCGGATGTCGGCGTTGTCGAGCCGGACCGAGGCGTCGACTTTCCGGCGCGCCTGCTCGAGCATCCCCGGCGAGAGGTCGCAGCCTTGGACGAGCCATCCGCGCCGGAGCAGAGGTCCGAAGGCCCGGCCGGTTCCACACCCGACGTCGAGTGCCCGGCCCCGCCGCAATCCATGGCGCTCGCCCTCTGCCAGCAGGGCGTCGAACCACATCTCGTAGTCGTTTATCTCCGTGAACTCGTCGTAGATGGGCGCGACCGCGTCGTACGTCTCGATTACCTCACCACTCATACCTACACCTCCATGCGGTGACTCTTAGGGTTTCGCTGCTCCTCGCCCCCGAGGCAGATTGGACATCTCGGTTCTGCGGGGAGCTCGTACCGTTGGACCTCCATGGACCTCAGGTCGTACATGCAGGACGCGTTCCAGCTGGCAGGCCTTTCGAGGCCGGTCAGGAGGTGAACGACGTCCATGCCCACCTGGGCAGCGATCAGGCCGGATGCCGGTCCCAGGGTCGCTGCGACCGACGGCTTCGACCGCTGCCGCTCGACGATCGCCTCGAACAGCGGGTAGTCGCGTCGCCATGCATCCTGCTGACACTCATGGCAGCCCGTCTGCCCGGGCACGTACAGGGGCCCGACCCGCACCAGCGGAGGTGCCTGCGCCATGCAGATGTGTGGAATCCCGGCCTCGAAGCAGGCTGCGTTGCACCACGCTTCGATCTCGTGGGCGGGCCAGTCCGCAGCGTTGACGACGACGTCGGCCCCGGCGACGAACTCGGCCACTTGGGCCCGATTCTCCAAGCGCCGCGCCTCGGCCCTGACTCGGATCGCCGAGTTGAAAGCTCGCAGTCTCGCCGCCATGGCCTTCGCCTTCTGCGTCCCGACGTCCGCCTCCTCGAACTGGATCTGTCGATTGAGATTGCTGGTCTCGACGCGATCGCCGTCGACGATCCACAGCTCTCCGACGCCGCAACAGGCGAGTTCGAGAGCGACCCGGCCACCCAGGCCTCCGAGGCCGAGAACCGCGACCTTCGCACTAGCCAATCGCGCCTGGCACTGCGACGGCGTGACGCCCGCTCCGGAGGCGAGATCGCTGAAGTAGAGCAACTGCCGGTCGTAACGATCGAGGTCCGCGGGCGGGACCAGCCTGTCGTCGGCTGCGTCCTCGAGCAGGGCCATCTCGCGCATCCCTTCCAGCGTCCGCATCACCGTCTCGACCCCGAAGCGACGCTCCAGCTGGGCGACGGACCGGCTGCCGTCCAGCGCGGCGACCAGCGCCCGGTCCCGTTCGCTCAAACCCGTGATGCGAACGTCCGGGAAGCCGTTTCCCCGGACCATGACGATCTCCCCGTCCGGGCCGTCGACGGGCTCGATGGTTCTCTTGATGCGTGGCAGCATTCCCTTCATGACCGCCGATGGCTCGATGCTGGAAGACCGGTGGCCCCGCGGCTTTCACCGAGGAGCCACCGACACTGCTAGTTGCCCTTGGTAACGCCGGCAGCCGGCATCGTCTCCGTCGCGTCGAACTTCATCTCGTCACCCCCTCTCCTCCCGCATTTGGATGACGCGATACCTATCCCGCTATTTCGGTACGTGTCCGTTATTTGGACGAAAAGACCAATCCAATAAAGAACGGCCGTTCGCACGGGCAACCCTTCGATGGCCGAACAGCCCCTACCCGGGCCCGCGCTCAGCGGCTGAGTTCCCCAGGCCCTAGACCGAGACTCCCTCAGGCTTGGAGAAGGATGGGCGCCGGCCCGCGACCTTCGGCTTGAAAGGACGGGGGCGGTGGCTTGGTAGAGCGGCTTGCGGGGACGATGCGACCGGAATGCGACCGTCAGCTAGTTCGCTTCCTTACTATCGAGCCCATGGCGCAAAAGATCTCGAGGAACTGGTTTCAGCGGGACTGGACGGGTCTGAAACTGCGACGCCTGGTGCTTCTTCAAAAGCGCTTTAATCGCAATGATGAAGTAAGCCAAGAGCTCACGACTGGTTCCGTCCGCCAGCAGGAGGGGCCGGTGGAGATCGAGCTGTGGGTGGCCGACGCGCGTGAGGCTGCGGCGCGCGAGCGCGCGCGAGTCACTGCCCTCGGAGACGGAGTTAACGTGGACGCATTTCGCCCTCGCGAGCGCGAGCGGCGGCGCGTACAGCTCGCGATGCGGCGTTCAGTGATCTCGGCGCGGCTCGGAATCAGGCCCGCTGATCTCGATCTTCGCGAAGGTCAGGGGCGGGGGATCGCCGCGCCAGACTCCGGGCTGCTGCTTAGCGTCGCGCACCACGATGACCACACCGTCCTGGCGATCGCCGGCCGGGGGGAAGGGCTTGGCGTCGATATCGAGCCGCGCTTTGAACATGGGTGGGAGGAGCCGCTGTGCGCCGTGCTCGCGCCAGCGGAGCTTCGAGCCCTTGCGGCGCTCCCCCCAGAGGAGCAGGCGGCAGCCTACTTCGCTTGCTGGACGCGCAAGGAGGCAGTAACCAAGGCGCTCGGAGAAGGCCTGAGCGAGCGAGACCTGCGCTCCATCCTCGTCGGGATCGGCTCTGAGCTGCCAGCGCTACGTTCTCTCGACGGTTGCCCACCGCGAGAGCACTGGGCAGTCTGGACTGGCGATCTGGGGCAGCTCATCTGTTCAATCGCGCTGCGGGGCGCGGCAACTGCACTACCTCGGCTTTGTCGCTGGCCGCTTGACTTCAGCAGAGGCGATATGTAGGCTGTCGGAAAATCCGACAGAGGATGGTTCGAATTTCCGATGGCGAGCGTAAAAGAGATAGAAGAGAAGATCATCGGCGCCCTGGCCACTCAAAAGGGCTGCAGTGCCGCGGAGCTGCGCTCCGACCTCTTAGCCAAGGGCAGCGATATGCCGGCTGACTCTCACCGTTTGGTTCGGGCGGTGGTGAAGATCCAGCGCGAACTGGGCATCAAAATCAAATGGGACAAATCGCTACGGCCCGCACTGAAGTCCGTGAAAGCGCTGGCGCAGCTCTTGCATGAGCGACAGGGCCAAGCGAGGAAGGCGGCGTGAGCGAGCCCGAGGAGCAGGAGCTCGCGAAACGGCTGCGCGAGGTCCGCACCTACCTGAACTACAGCCAGGAGTACGTAAGTAGAAAAACTGGAATGCCGCGCTCGGCGATCTCCGACATTGAGCGCGGCGAGCGACGTGTCTCCACCCTTGAGCTGAAGCGGCTAGCAAACCTCTACGGCTACCGCTCCGCATACTTCCTCGGTGAAGAGGAGCCCGAAGAACTCCATGGGCCGGCCCTGGCAGTGGCACGAGGGGCAAGCGAACTGTGCCCCGAGGACCAGCAGGAGGTACAGCGGTTCGTCGAGCTTTTGCGAAACCGTCGGAGCGGACGATGAGGTGGTCCGAGGCCCACGAAGAGGCCATGTTCGCTGCCGCCGAGGCCCACGAGGAGCTCGAGATTGATCCGCACTCGCCGATCGATATTTTTGCGGCGATCCGTGCGGAAGGCCTTGATCTGCTATTCCGACCGCTACGCGGGATATCGGGCCTATATCTTCCCGCGACGCCGGGAATTGCTGCTGGCGTCCTCGTTTCCTCCCACCACCCCCTGGCTCGCCAGCGCCTTACCGCCGCCCACGAGCTCGGCCATCACCGCCTCGGCCACAAGGGGAGCGTCGACCCGCTCGCCGAGGAGCGCTCCGCGCTAGCGGCGGAGCCGCTAGCGCCAGCAGAGATGCTTGCGGAAGCCTTCGCGGCCTGGTTCCTGATGCCCCCGGAGCTGGCTGACTCCGCACTTGTGGACATGGGCATTAAGCGGCCACGTGGTCCGCTCGACACCTACCAGCTGGCGCTGCGGATGGGGACTAGTTACCAGGCAACTCTGACCCAGCTCCCGAACCTGCGCCTAGCAACTATCCCCGAGGTCCGCCGTTGGGCCCAAATGCCGGTGAAAATGGTGAAGCAGGAACTTTCGCGGGGGA
Organism: Solirubrobacterales bacterium; assembly: GCA_035712025.1. Lineage (GTDB taxonomy): Bacteria > Actinomycetota > Thermoleophilia > Solirubrobacterales > 70-9 > VAYN01. The sequence goes on along the minus strand of DASTBO010000092.1, from coordinate 21,460 downwards.
TACCGATGCGCTCCTATCGTGCCGACATCCACCTTTTGGGGATGTTGTCCCGCCGACGGCGCGTCGGCCCGGGCGACCGCTTGCTTCTCGCGGCGACTGGCCCGACGGTGATGTCTTCGCTACCGCCCGGCGCCGAGATGCGAGCGGAGTGGCCCGATCCGCAGGATCCCGCTAGACGGATCCTTGCCATCGACCTTGACGAAACCTGGGAGGGAAACTCCGAGCTTTCAGTGGAAGGCGAGGGCAGCGGGTGGCAGCTCGAAATCGCCGGTCCCGAACTCGGCCGCGAGCGTGATGCGGCGGAGAGGGAATCGGCATCGGCCGTACCGTTGGAGGCATCGCGATGATCCTCTCCAAGCGGGTGATCGAGGCTGCCAATCTTTCGCTCGCCTGGGCCGACGCGGCAAGTGCGCTGCTCGACTTCGGCCCGCCCTACCGCGCTGTCAACCTCTCGATCCGCATCGCCAATCCCCGCGCCGAGGACGCTGAACTGCGCTGTTTTGTCGAGGATCTTGCCAGCAGTCTGGGGCTTCAAGACCCCGACGAGGTGGCGAACACGATCTATCCGGCTGAGTGGGCCCGGGATCTGCCAGACCCTAAGGAGCTCAGCGCCGACTATCGCTCCCACTATCCGGTCTTGAAAGCACTCGGCAGTCCGCATGGGACCTACTTTGGAAGGTTGGTTGCTTTTCCGGCAGGGCGACATCAAACGATCGATCAACTAACGGAGATAATCGAAAAGCTTCGTGGGGGACGCGCCGGCGGACGCCGCTACAAATCGGCCTACGAGCTGAACATCTACGACGCTGCCCGCGATGCTCGCAAGACCCGCGGCTTCCCCTGTCTGGCCCACCTCGGATTGCACCTCGACGACGAGATGCGACTGAACGGCAGCGCGCTCTACCGTAGCCACGACGTGCTCGCCAAGGGGTATGGAAACTACTTGGGCCTCAGCGGTCTTCTCGCCTACATCGCTGCAGCTGCCGATCTCGAGTGTGGCGAGCTGATGGTCACTGCCGGCGGCGCCTTCCTCGATAGTGCTCGGGTCAGGCGGCTAGCGACGCGGCACGAGGAACTGGAGGCGCACCGCGCCTCCGCCGCGGTGCGGGCGGGCGAAGGTTCCAGCGCGGCGGATAAAACGGCTGCGGCAGGGGCCCCGCCGCTTTGAAAGCCTGTTTGATTTTTACTCGGTTGCTCTTCAATTCGGGGAATTTGACCCGTGCATACTTATCAAGCTCGCAGAGAAGGTTTTGGCAGTCGATCGCCTGCAACTCACGCTTCCCTAAGAGCAGCGGTGGCTCGATGTCAAGCTCGTTCTCAATAGATGCTTGACGCTCGCAGAGCCAGTGGACCGCCTCAGCCGGGGTGAGATCCCCAAGGTCGTAGAAGACCTTGGCGAGCCCACGTACCGCGCCGGGTCCTGGGACCGTAAATTCGTTCTCGCTGAAGACAAAGTCAGGTCCGTAGTTGAGATCAATAGCCAGCTGGTAGGCCATGAAGGGACCGATCAAGGGGTAGGCGATCAAGAGGTCGTAGACCGCCCTAAGCCCGGCCGCGCAGAGTAGTCGCTCGGGTAGTTCCTCGGCGAGCATCAGCTCGAGCAGAGCCAGATGGTTGTGGTGCTTTCGTTTGTGCCCAAAGGACCGGTTGGCGCAGAGGATGAAGGCGTTGGTGTAGAGGGCTCGCCCTTCGCCTTTCGCCTCATCGAGGACCGGGCCGATCACTGCCGGATCGAAAGTCGCGACCGAGACCTGCCCGCAGCGCTCCTCGATTAACTCCCAGGTCTCAGGGCGACTAAACAGGCGAAAGAGGATGGTTCGGAGGACGCGGTCGCGGGGATCGGCATGACACGGCGCGTGAATAACGTCGCGAATCAGGTACTGGGAGACCCGATCACTGGCGCGAAAACTGTTGCAAAATCGATAGGAGGCGAAGATGGGATCCTCGCTCCAGGGTTCGGGGGCGCCGGCGAGGCGCCGATCGAAGATTCGCTGGCGCTCGGCCGCAAAGTACCAGTAGGCGCGATAGACCGCCGGTCGCGGTCGCGGCTCTCGCAGCTTCCCGGCGAGTGCTGCCTGCGCGCTCCTCGCCACCGTCAGCTGGAGAGGAGCTCGAACGACGGAGATGCCGCAAGCGGCTCCTCGGCAAGAGGCTCGCCACAGAGGGTTGCCAGCTTCAGCCCGAACAGGAGCATGTCGGGGACGCGGCGGGTAAGGAAGTCCTCGCGATCCAGCTCTTCACAGAGAAATTCCGCGAGTGCGCCGGTCAACTTTGCGACGTGAAGCGCACAGTGGCGAAGCTGGTCTGCCTTAGAAAGGCCAACGATGTCCGGGTGGTAGTGGCGATCGTGGGCGAGCTGGGCGAGCTGTAGCTCGCGCAGAGTGCTGGCCTCCTCGGCGAGCACCCCCCCGTCGAACTCCCCCGTCCAGGCGGGATTTCGCTGCTCTACCTGACGCAGCCGTGCCGCGTAGAGGTCGCGCAGGCTCCTCCCCTCCCCAGCGGCGATCTCAGCAGCCAGCCGTCGAAGTGAACTGGCGCTGGCGAGGACCCAGCTGCGCTCGGCTGGCTCATTGTGCTCGACGTGATCGCAGTAGTTGGCGACCGCCGCCGCTGCTTTCGCGAGCTCTACCAGCCAGCTTCCGTAGGGATTATCCGGGGAGACCATTAGCCAAGAAGAATCGCACGCGCGGTGGACGAAGGAAAGACCTAGGTGCCCGAGGCGGAACCATAGGCCTGATCGAGTGCCATTTCGAGGGTTCTGAGCCGTTGGCGCAGGGCGAGTAGGACCGGCGCCGGGTCGGTTGGCTTGAAATCCGCCGTCCCATAGAACTCAACAAGCTCCTCGAGGGCCGCTCGTACCCCCGCTGCACCGTCGCCGCCCGAGCCAACCGCCGCAAAGCTGAGGACCGCCTGCAGCCCGCGACGCGAGCGAGCTGGTAGGGAGTCATCCTCGCGCGGGCGCAGGTCCTCAAGGTAGTAGTCCCATCGGGAGCGCAGCTCGGCAGGATCGACGACCTGCTCTGGCTCCATCAGGCCATAGGCGAGACGCCAGAGCTCGACTTGCTCGCGATCAACAGCGCGATCGACCGCCGCGTGGGCGACAACTGGGATCGCGCCCCGAGCGATCGCGTAGGCGGCAATCGTGCGGATCTTGCCGGCGCGCACCTGTCGCCCGCTGGCCTTCAGCCGGCTCATGACCTCGTCGCGCACCCGCCCGAGCTCGGCGACGTTGATCGGCCACCAGTAGCGCATCTCCTGCTTTCGAAAACTCCCCGTACAGTCGAGCTCATAGCTTCCCCCTCGCTCCACCAGCTGGAGTTGGATCGAGACAAAGGATGGAAATTCGCCCTCCCCCGCAGGGCTTGCCTCAAGCTGGGGATCGATCAGGAGAATCGAGGCGCGGGTCGTCGCAATGTCGTTGGGGATCGCATTTGAGAGGAGTCGCGCCGCGGCGGCGGTCTGCTCGCCCCAACGCCGGTGAATCCGGTCCCCATGGTTGAAGGTGACCTCGGTGTCAAAATGCGGCTCAGGGAACTGCCACCACTCGACTAGGTCAGAGAACCAGCCATCGTGGGGCTCGGGGTAACCACGCGGAGGATGATCAAGCGAGCCTGGCCGGGCGATCTCGCAGATCAGATAGCGGAGCGCGGCGTCTGCAGGCAAGCGCTCAAAACGCGACTGCAGGCGCGCGTACACAGTGTCGAAATCCTCGCCGGCGATTACCTCCGCTCCTCCCTCCTCGACGCCATTGGGTCGCCAGATGCGGGCCAGAGCCAGTGGAGTCCGTGTTGGTTGGGAGCCAAAAGGGGTGCCCGCCCGGATCTCCTCGATATCCACCTCCGGCGCCAGGGAGCTCTGACCGAGCCGCAGGACCCGGCCCACCGGCCGCCCGGGCTCGAAATCGGCAGGGGCGGCGCTGACCAGGATGGTGTGAGGAGAGTCCTCGAGACGCCCAGTGACCGCGACCCGATCCCAGTAAAGCGCGGCAGCGTGCTTGTGGCCGTGCAGCACGACGTCAATCTCGAGGTCGGCAAGAAACTCGCGTACCGCGCCGAGGTTCGTAAGGCCCTCGAAGGCCTTCACTTCCTCGCGGGCGTCAACCGGTAGCAGCTGGTGATGGAGCGTGGCCAGTCGCAAGGTCGTGCTCGGGATAGAGCCTTCCGCCTTGAGCAATCTGCGCAAGGCGAGCATTTGCGCGTTAGAAACCCGGGGCATGTCGTAGGTGCGCAACTCCTGGGTCGCGCCGTCAACGACTTGTTCAGGCACGGAGGCTAGGCCCTCCAGCAGCGATGAGGATGCCGGCTCGACCATCCAGCAGAAGTGACTCGAATTGATCGGCACGATCACGAAGTCTTCACCGCGGACGAGGTGAGGGTACTTGCCCGCCTCCTCAGTCAGGGTGCCGTCGGCTTCGAAGTCGATTCCGTCGAGGAGTGGGGTGGCGAAGCCGCGCTCGCGCGTCGCATCGAGGAATTCGGCGTACCGCTCCCGCTCGCCGGGCTGGTGCGCTTTGTCGACATCGTGGTTACCTGGGACAACGACGACACGCTCGGGAGCTAGCTGGCCGAGCAGAATTGCAGCCAACTCACCGAAGAACTGATAGCCATCCCTCTTGGCTTGGTTGGTGAGATCGCCGGATATAACCACCGCCTCCATCCCCGCCAGCTCATCGGCTGCAGCAAGCGATTCGAGCGTTGCCTTTATTACGTCACGCTGCGCGAGCCCCTCGCCCGGTATCGACACGCGAATGTGGGAGAGGCGCTGGGCCGCCGCCACCGGCCCAAGATGCAGATCCGAGAGGTGCAGAATCCGCGCCCGGCCAGCCGGATCGACATCTGCTCGCGGTCGGTTTTGTGGCTCACTTGGGCGCGGCGAGACCCGAGCTTCCGTCCCACCACCACCGCGACCCGCAATCTCACCGACTTTGGTCAACCAGTCCCCCACCATGTACCCCTCTAACCGTGGTAACGATGTCAGGCTAGCGGCTCGCGGACAAAGGAAGCGTGGCGCGACCCGCCTCTGCACGTTGGTCCGTTTACAGATTCGGAAAGCGGATTGCCCGATGCGGACGGTGGCAAGCCACGATCATTACGCGGGACTCACGAAAGGAACGCCGGCTCAGCCAATCGATTTCTAATGACGGCAAAGTCTTCCCCACGGGCATGCGTATATCGGCTCAGCATCGTCGCAACACCATGACCGACGACGCCAGCTAAGTCTGCGTCATTGATCTTGTTCTGTGCCCGTAGATGAGTGACATAGCTGTGGCGACACTCATGGGGGCGGATGTCTAGGCCAGCGCGCTCTTGGGCGGGCTTCCATACGTCGCGGTAGAAGGTGCGCTCGCGCCATAAGCGGCCACGCGGCGTCGGAAAGATCAGCGCGCAGTCAGGACCGTTGAAATTGATCTGGGCTTGAAGCATCCAGGCGAGGGTCGGTGGAACAGGGACCACGCCCTGCGTCCGCTTCGCCGTGGTCGGTCTTAGTGCCATCGAGGATCGTTCCCTCGTGCGCAGTGCGGCGAACCTGGAGGGTCTCGCCATCGAAATCTTCGGGGCGGAGGGGTAGGACCTCGCCGAGGCGCATACCAGTGTCGGTAAAAGTGCGAATTAGAGCCTCGTAGCGGCCAGCTGCTTTTGCGAAGCGGTGCATCTCCTCGAAGCTGAAGACGCGGATCGGCCTTGGCTTCTTCTTCGCTCTGGGATCGTTCGCTCGAATGCGAATTCCCTTGAAGGGGTTGAGGTCGCAGACTTCATCGGTGATCGCGTCCTCGGCCATCGCCGACAAGGCGCGGAGGATGCCGAGGGCGCCGGTGGTCGCTCGACCTTCGGTCCTCAGCATGTGGTCGACCAGGGCGAGCGTGTGGCGGCGGCGAAGCTCGCGGAGCGGCCAGTTCTTAAGCGGGATGCCCTCGATCTCGACATTGGCGACTCGGCTGATGCGGTGGTCGTTCGTCGCGTTGGTGCGTTCGGATCGCGGGTGGCGCTCGGTCCAAGTGGCGGAGTAGTCGCCGAGGGTGTCGGGCCGATCAGAGAGGCCGTAGGCCTCGTCGATTGCCTTTTGGGCGTCGGCCTTCCTCGTGAAGGTGCCTTTGCCGCGGTTCCAGGTGGGCTTGGCGATGTGCTTCTTGCCGTCGCGGCCGGTGTACCTGGCTACCCAGACGATCTGGCCAGAGGGGTTGCGGCGTCTGATCGGTGACTCGCGCCTCATGCCGGCTCGTCTTTGTGGCGGTCCAGGAACCTCTTAACGTCGGCGGGATCGATTCGCCGCGCCGCGCCGAACTTGTAACTGGGCAAGTCGCCGCGCCTGATCCAATTGCGGACGGTGCGGTCGCTGACCGCAAGGAAGTCGGCGAGGGTGCGCTCGGTGAAGAAGCTGGGGTCCGGTTTCCTCTCCATGCCCCCTATGTCCAGAGCCAGCGGTGATTGCATCGGCTTCATCCCGAGGCCTTGCAGAGGACCGAAGCTCAGACTCCTCCCGGCCCTCCTTAAGGGCAGCCTCGGCACGGCGAAGCCGTGCCAAAATTGGCTGCCCGGAGGGACGGGAGGAGCAGCCCGAATAGTCCGAATCCGGAGGGTTCGTAGTGTGTCGGGACGTGGGGCTGTTGCTTCTGAGGCGGCTCTTGGTTCCTGCTTCAGGTCCTTGGCCTCTCTCATCGCTGGGTGCCCTGCTTCAAGGTGCCCTCCCCTTCGCTTCACCTCCTTGGTTCCATCTGCCGTGTGGCTTGGGTTATGGACTGCCTTGGTCATTGCTCGACTACGAACTGGCGTTTCCGCTCTGTTCAGTCGTTGGTGAGCTCGTGGAAATTGACCGCCGCCCTCGTCGGCAGGATGAGATCGCCGACCCGATGGAGCAGGCCGCCGGCGATCAAATCGCGGACGGCTCGCTGGACGCGATCGCGCTCCTGGAACTCCACCGAGTCGACCGTCAACTCACGGACCAGCTCATCGAGAGTCAGCGTCTCCGGGTAGAGGTCCAGCACTTCTCGTAGGACCCGCGCCCGGTCCTTGACGTCCTGGGCCGCGGTCGTGGCGCCCTCGTGAACAGCGCCAATAGGCTTGTCTTGCATGGGAGCTAGTACCTCCTGTGCCACGCCCCCGGCTGTTCCACCAGCGCGGGGGCACTTTGTAGATCGAGCAATGGTAGCAGGAGTCGTAGACCCCTCTCTACGCCTCGCTAATCCTTGCGGAGGATCTGCGCCACGCGGGTGAAGTGCAGCCCGGTCTCGCGGGCGATCTCCCGCATCGACAAGCCAGCCGCCTGGGCCTCTTCGAAGCTCTTGCGGCGCGTCTCGCGCAGCAGCTCCAGCTTCTCCTGCGCACGATCGAAATCGGCGTGCGTCCGCCGCACCGCCTTGCGTGCTCTCGCCTGGGGGTCGCCCGCCATCTCGGAGACCCTATTCCGGGCCGGAAGATGAGACAGGGATGAGACACAAACCGGCCGGAACCGCGCGGAATCGCCCGGACGCCGCCGGAACACCAATCCGGCGCGAAACCGAAGTCTTGGCTCTGCACCGGGCAATACGCAGCACAGAGCGGAACACCGAGGAATGCGCCCGACCGGATTCGAACCGGCGACCTTCGGCTTGAAAGACCGACGCTCTTTGGGCCCCCGAAAGGACCCGTTGACCACTGAGCTACGGGCGCTCGCTGGGAACGATACCCGCGCAAGGGGTTCTGAGCATCCTCGCTGGGGCTAGGGTTCTGGCATGGACCTGGGTCTCGAGGGCAAAGTGGCTCTGGTGATGGGCGCCAGCAAGGGGATCGGGGGTGGGATCGCCGGGGCCCTGGCGCGGGAGGGGGCTCGGGTCGCGCTGGTCAGCCGCTCGCGGGAGCGCTTGGACGCGGCCGTGGCCGAGGTTGGGGAGCGGGCCTCTGCCTTCGTCGCCGACGCGACCGACCTCGAGCGCCTTGCCCGGCTGCCGCTCGAGGTCGCCGAGGCGCTCGGGTCCGTCGACATCCTCGTCACGAATACCGGCGGGCCGCCGCCGGGCGGTGCGCTCGACCACGGGTTCGAGGAATGGGAGGACGCCTACCGCTCGCTGGTGCTCGCCCCGCGGGTGCTCGCCGGCGCCGTCGTTCCCGGGATGCGCGGCGCGGGCTGGGGACGGATCGTCAACGTCGGCTCGACGACGACGATCGAGCTCAACCCCGCGCTCGCCCTCTCGAATGCCCACCGGATGGCCACCGTCGGCTTCCTGAAGACGCTCGCTCGCGAGGTCGCCGGCGACGGGATCACCGTCAACACCGTCGCCACCGGCCGCTTCGCGACCGACCGGATGGCCGAGCTCGGCGGCTCGCTGGAACAGGTCGAAGCGGCGGCCCGCTCGGAAGTGCCCGCCGGCCGGCTCGGCACCGTCGAGGAGTACGGCGACCTCGTCGCCTTCCTCTGCTCCCAGCGCGCCGCCTACGTCACGGGGACGGTGATCCCGATCGACGGCGGCCTGATGCGCGCGGTCTGATGGAGGAGCGAGGCCAGGAGCCGCGCGTCACCCTCTCGCGCAACCACTTCATCGCGATCGTGGTCGGCGTCTGCATCCTCTCCGCCGCGATCGGCTCCGGGCTGGCATTGCTCGCCGAGACCGGACCGGCCGGCGCGGCCGGGAAGCAGGGCCCGCGCGGTCCCGCCGGGCCCCAGGGGCCAGAAGGCCCGCCGGGCGAATCGGCCGACGAAGAAATCGGCCCGCTCGAAGCAGAAGTCGAAGACCTCCGCGACGAAACCGGCGCGGTCGGCGACCTCGAAGGCCGGGTCGAAGAACTGGAACGGGCGCTCGGCGACCAGCAGGAACTCAGCTCCGAACTCTGCGCGGAACTCGAACTGATCTGCTGAGCGGCCGGAGGGCCTAGGAGAGCAGCTTCCCGGCGCGGATCCGCTCGGCCATCGCCGAGGATTCCTCCCGGTAGACGCTGCCGTCCTCGAACTCGATCACCGGGTATTTGTTCTGCCCCGAGAGCTGATCAATCTCTTCGCGCTTGCCCGGCCGCAGCGGCCCCTTGACGACCTCGTACTCGACTCCCTGCTCGTCAAGCGCCTTCTGAACTTTCCAGCAGGGGTGCCGGTCGATCTTCACGAACATCAGCGAGCAGCGGTGGAGCTTCACGGCCATGCGCGCACGCTACCCCAGAATCCGGGGGAGCGCTACTCGCTCAGCTCGCGCATCGCGGGATAGATGATCACGTCCCGCAGGGTCTTCGCCCCGGTCATGATCATCAGCAGGCGGTCGATCCCCAGGCCGCAGCCGCTGGCCGGCGGCATCCCGTATTCGAGCGCCCGCACGAACTCTTCGTCGTGGGGATGCGGGTCGGCCTCCGCCCCGGTCTCCTGCCGTTCGCGCTGCTTGATGAAGCGCTCGCGCTGCTCGATCGGATCGTTCAGGTCGGTGCCGCCGCCGACGATCTCCATCCCCGCGACGATCCCGTCGAAGGCCTCGCAGATGCGCGGGCTCTCCGGGTGCACCTTGACCAGCGGCCAGATGTCGATCGGCAGGTCGATGATGTAGGTCGGCTGGATCAGCTTCGGCTCGACGAACTTGCCCTGCAGGGTGTCGACGACGCCGGCCCAGTCGTCGTTCTCGTCGACCGCGTCGCCCGCCGCCTCGGCCAGCTCGTCGCGGCTCGCCTCGTAGATGTCGAGCCCGGTCTCGCGCAGCAGCTCGTCGCGCAGCCGCACCCGCGGCCAGGGCGCGGCGAAGTCGATCTCGACGCCGTCGCGTTCCACCACCGTCGTCCCCATCACCTTCTCGACGACGCTCGCGACCAGCACCTCGATGAACTCCATGACGCCGTTGTAGTCGGCGGCGCCGACGAACATCTCCAGCATCGTGAACTCGGGGTTGTGCTGCGGCGACATCCCCTCGTTGCGGAAGAACTTGCCGAACTCGTAGACGTCCTCGAAGCCGCCGACGATCGCCCGCTTCAAGTACAGCTCGGTTGCCGTGCGCAGGAAGAGGTCGCGGTCGAGCGCGTTGTGGTGGGTGACGAACGGCCGCGCCGCGGCGCCGCCGGTCAGCCGCTGCAGGACCGGCGTTTCCAGCTCCACCCAGCCGCGCTCGTGCATGTGGGTGCGGATCGCGAACAGCAGGTCGTCGCGCTGCTTGAAGATCTCCCGCGACCCCTCGTTGGCCATCAGGTCGAGTTCGCGCTGGCGGTAGCGCGTGTCGGGATCGGAGATGCCGTGGAAGAGGTCCGGCGGGTCTTTCAACGCCTTCGCCAGCAGCACGCACTCGCGCACGCCGATCGCCAGCTGCCCGCGTTTGGTCACGTGCAGCGGCCCCTCGATCCCGACCAGGTCGCCGATGTCGAGGTCCTCGACCCGCGCGAACGCGTCGGCGCCCAGCACGTCGCGCCGCGCGTAAGCCTGGATCGTGCCGGTGATGTCGCGGACGTCGAGGAAGGCGGTCTTGCCGTGGCCGCGCTTGCCGGTCACCCGGCCCATCACCCGGTAGGCGAAGTCCTCGTGCTCGCCCTCCCCCAGCGCCGCCGGGTCGTGTGCCGCCTCGATCTCCTCGACGTGGGTGCGGCCCGGGAACGAGTGCGGGTAGGGATCGATCCCTTCGGCCCGCAGGCGGTCGAGCTTGGCCCGGCGCTGCTCCTCGGTGGAGACGGCGACCGAGCGGTCGCCGCTCTGCGGGGGCGTCTCCGCCCCCGTCGGCGCCTCACTCATCGTCGACTCCTACCTCAGGGGGCGAGGCCGACGGTGACCCGGTCGTCACCTTCATAGTCCTGAAGGGTAGTCGCGTCGCGCAGCAGCTCGCGCATCGCCGGCCCGTGGTGCGTGTCGTGCTCCATCGCCAGCTTCCACCCCGACGGGGTTTCGCCGATCACGCCGCGGATCACGCCGAGGCCGTCCTCGCCGCAGTCGCCGGTGACCGCGACCCGCGGCTCCTTCTGGATCTCCGGGGAGCGCTCGAAGATGGTCTCGTCGGTGACGTAGGGCATGTTCGCGATCACCAGGTCGACCGCTTCGGCTTCGACCTGCTCCGGCAGGCCCTTGCCGACCGTGACCTCGAGGTCGAGCCCGAGCCGCTCGGCGTTCTCGCGCGCCGCTTCGACCGCTTCGGGCGAGAGGTCGGAGGCGGTCACCTTCAGGTCGGGACGCTCGGACAGCAGCGCCAGCGCGATCGCGCCGGAGCCGGTGCCGATCTCGTGCACCCGGGCGCCCTCCGGCAGCTGGGTGCCGACCTCGACCAGGAGCTCGGTCTCGCGGCGCGGCCAGAGCACCCGCTCGTCGACGTAGATCTCGAGGCCGCGGAAGGGGGCGCGACCGAGGATGTAGGCCATCGGCTCGCGCTCGACCCGGCGCAGGACGTTGCGCTCGATCTTCTCCGCCGCCTCGCCGGAGACCTGGCCGGCGCTCTCGACGCTCAGCTCGCTCGGCCCGACGCCGAGCGCGTCGGCGACGAGGATTTCGGCCTCGGTGCGCGCGTCCTCGACCCCGGCGGCGGCGATCCGCTCGGCCGCGTCGTCGAGGATCGCTCCCACGGTGCGAGCCGAGGGCCCCTCGCTCTGAACATCGATAGCCGCCATTACCGCCAATCCTCCCTAGTTAGACCGCTCCAAAGATTTTGCGCAAGATACCAGTGATGCAAGGCCAGCGCGCGTACCTAAACCGGGTTATGCCTCTGCGCTAGCTGCTTCGTTCGCCGCCGGCCTGCCGATGCCTCCGTGGCGACGGCTCACGATAGCGATCCAGAGGCCCCCGGCGACCATCATCGCCAGGCTCTCGAGCTGCGCCGTGGTAAGCCCGATCGCGTCGGTCTCGTTGCGCCGCAGGAACTCGACGAGGAAGCGCTCGGCCCCCGCGTACAGCAGGTAGATGGCGAAGAGGATCCCGGGCCGCACCCGGTCGCGCAGCTGCCAGAGCATCCAGGCGCCGAGCCCCATCGCCAAGGTCTCGTAGATCGGCGTCGGGTGGACGGTCTGCTCGGTGGGCACGGTGCCGTCGGGATAGGACATCGCCCACGGGCCGTCCCAGGCCTTGCCGTAGTCGCCGTCGCCGGAGAGCTGGCAGCCGCAGCGGCCGATCGCGTAGCCGAGCGCCAGCGCCGGCGCCGCGACGTCGAGCAGCGCCAGGCCGAGGAAGCCGCGGTACCAGGCCCAGAGCAGGACGGCGACGGCGCCGCCGATCGCGCCGCCGTACCAGACCAAACCCGAGCCGCTGAAGAGGTTGCCGAGCAGGTCGTCCTTGACGTCGCTGTAGTTCTGGACGATGAAGTAGACGCGGGAGCCGACGACGCCGCCGAGCAGCGCCGCGAACCCCATCTCGTACGCCCAGTCCGGCGGCTTGCCGATCTCCTCGAAGCGCTTCCAGATCAGGGCCCCGGCGGCGAGGAAGGCGAGCGCGAAGCAGAGCCCGAAGGTCTGCAGCGTCAGCGGACCGAGGTGGATCTCGGGGTACACGCTCAGCCCCCCTGCGAGTGCCGCTCGCCGACGGGGTCCATCGGGACGATCCCGGGGTGGGCTTCGACCCGCCCCAGCCAGGCCCGCACCGCCGGCAGCGGCTCGAGGTCGAAGCCGGCCTCGTGGGCGACGTGGGTGTAGGCGAAGAGGGCGATGTCGGCGATCGTCAGGGACCCGCCGACGAAGTACTCGCGCTCGCGCAGGTGCCGCTCCATCGCCTTCAGCGCGACCAGCCCGTCGGCCCGCTTCGCCTCCAGGCCGGGCGGCGGCGACAGGTGCTCGGGCGCGATCGAGTCCCAGAACCGGACCACCGCCACCCCCGGCTCGTGCTTGTACTGCTCGAAGAACATCCACTGCAGGACCTGGCCGCGCTCGTAGCGGTCGTCCGGCAGGTACTCGCTGCCCTCGGCGAAGTACCAGAGGATCGCGTTCGACTCGGCCAGCGGCCGGCCGTCCTCGAGCACCACCGTCGGCAGGTTGAGCGTCGGGCTGAGCCCGCCGAGGACCTCGAGGCGCTCGGAGTAATCGGTCACCGACAGCTGCCGCCGCTCGTACTCGATCCCGAGCAGGCCGAGGATCAGCCGCACCTTGTGGCAGTTGCCGGAGACGGGGTTGTCGTAGAGGACCGGAGTCACGGGCGCCTCCTCAGCGATCGTCGCCGACCAGCATCTCCAGCAGCGCCTTCTGCGCGTGCAGCCGGTTCTCGGCCTGGTCCCAGACGGCGGAGCGCTCCCCGTAGAGGACCTCGGCGGTGATCTCTTCGCCGGGGTGGGCAGGCAGGCAGTGGAGGACGATCGCCCGCTCCTTGGCGACGGCGAGCAGGTCGCCGTCGAGCTGGAACGGGGCGAGGTCGGCGCGCCGGCGGGCGGCCTCCTCCTCGTCCCCCATGCTGACCCAGACGTCTGCGTAGAGGGCGTCGGCCTCGGCGGCGGCGGCGCGCGGGTCGCCGGTCAGCTTCGCCCCGTGGCCCTCCTCCAGCTGGTAGCCGGCGGGCGCGGCGACGACCACTTCGACCCCGGCCAGCTCGCCGAGGACCGCCAGCGAGCGGGCGACGTTGTTGCCGTCGCCGACGTAGGCGAGCCGCAGGCCCTGCAGGTCGCCGAAGCGCTCCCGCATCGTCAGCAGGTCGGCGATCGCCTGGCAGGGGTGGTGCAGCGGCGTCAGGCCGTTGACCACCGGCACCTCGGCCGCCGCGGCCAGGGCGGCGACCGTCTCGTGCGAGCCGGAGCGGATCACGATCGCGTCGACGTAGCGGGAGAGAACCCGGGCGGTGTCGCCGACCGACTCGCCGCGGGCGAGCTGCAGTTCGTCGCCGCGCAGCATCACCCCGTGGGCGCCGAGCTCGGCGACGCCGACGTCGAAGCTGATCCGCGTCCGCGTCGAGGGCTTCTCGAAGAAGAGGGCGATGCTGCGACCGGCGAGCGAATCGCGGCCGACGCCGTCGCGGCGCCCCGCTTTCAGCTCGGCCGCGCGGTCGAGCAGCCTGCCGAGCTCGAACGCGCCGAGCTCCTCGCCGGTGATGAAATTCATCAAGGGTGCGCTCCGCTTCGCTTCGCGATCATCAAGCTTGCGGATACTACGACCGTGGAGCTGACCGCACTCAGCTGGAACCTCTTCCACGGGCGCGACTTCCCGCCCGACCCGGCGCTGCGCACCTGGCGCTCGCGGCTGCTGCGCCTGGAGGAGCGGAACGCGACCCACGTCCAGGTCAACCGCGACCTGACCGAGGAGTTCGCGACTGTCCTCTCGCGGGCGGAGTGGGACGTGGCGATGCTGCAGGAGGTGCCGCCCCGCTTCGCCGAGCCGCTGGCCCGGGCCTGCCGGGCCGAGGCGCACCGAACGCTGACCTCGCGCAACTCGCTCGGCGCCGTGCGGCGACTGCTGGCGCGGCAGAACCCCGACCTGATGGCCTCCGGCGAGGGCGGCTCGAACCTGATCCTGGTCCGGGTGCCGGGCAAGCTCGGCGGGATCGCCGAGCGGCGCGAGATCGCGATCCACGAAGGCGAGCCCGAGCGCCGGGCGATGGGCTTCGTCCGCACCGCCTCCGGCGTCTGCGTCGCCAACCTGCACGCGACCAACGACTGGCCGAAGCTGGCGGCGGAGGACGTGATCAAGGCGGCGCGGGCGGCGCTCGAGTGGGCGGCCGGCTCGCCGCTCGTCTTCGGCGGCGACCTCAACCTGCGGCCGGGCAAGCAGCCACGGGTCTTCGAACGGCTGCGGGACGAGTTCGGGCTGGCGCCGCCGACCGCCCCGACCGCGATCGATCACATCCTCTGCCGCGGCCTCGCGGTGCTCGAGCCGCCGACCCCGTGGCCGGCCGAGGAGCGCGAGCTGCCGCTCGACGGACGCGCCCTTCGCCTCTCCGATCATGCACCGGTTCAGGCACGCTTTCTTGCGGACGAGCCACACCTCCTGCGGAATTGAGATAGTCGGGTCCCACCCAGCGGTCAACCAACCGGAGGCAGAACTGATGGCGGAGAAAAAAGCAACCGGCAACGCCAAAAAACCGAAAGCCAAAAAAGCGGCCAAACCGAAAGCCAAAACCAAAGCGAAACCGAAAGCCAAAAAAGCCGCTCCGAAAAAAGCAGCGTCGAGCTCGAAAAGAAGCTCCGCCAAAAAAAGCACCAAAGCTTCGAAAAAACCCGCCGCTAAAGCGAAAGCCAAAACCAAAAAAGCTTCAAGCAAAGCGACCAGCGGCCTCGACAAGAGCGTCGCCCAGTTCCGCGAGAGCCTCGAGCAGAGCGTGACGCTCAGCCGCGACCGCATCCAGGACGTCGTCGACGACGCCGTCAAGCGCGGCCGGATGACCCGCACCGACGCCGAGAAAATGCTCGGCGAGCTGGTCAAAAAAGGCAAAAAACAGCGCGACTCGCTGATCAAAGAACTCGAGCGGCTGGTCAAACAGGCGCGCAACGCGCTGCCGTAGGTGGAGACGGCCCCCGGCACCACCAAGGCGCGCGCTCCGCGGCGAGGCGAGCGGCTCGATCTGGAGATCGACTCGCTCGCCTTCGGCGGGCGGGGCGTCGCCCGCGCCGGGGGCTTCGTCGTCTTCGTCGCCGGGGCGCTGCCGGGGGACCGGGTCTGCGCCGAGGTGACGAAATCGAAGAAGCGCTTCGCCGAGGCGCGGACCGTCGAGGTGGTCCGCGCCTCGGAGGAGCGGCTGCCCGACACCTGCGTCCACGGCGGCGAGCCCTGCCCCGGCGCGCCGTTGCAGGGCCTCGCCTACGAGCGCCAGCTTGCCTACAAGCAGGAGCAGGTCGATGATGCGCTGCGGCGGATCGGCGGCCTCGACGGGTTCGAGACCGAGCAGATCGTCCCGGCCCTCGAGCAGTGGCGCTACCGCAACAAGCTCGAATACAGCTTCGGCGAAAGCGACGAGGAGCTGGCGCTCGGCTTCCACGCCCGCGGCCGCTGGGACCTGATCGTCGACGTCGACGACTGCCACCTCGGCTCGGTCGCGGGCAACGAGGCGCGGAACGCGGTGCGGGAGTGGGCCCGGGAGGAAGCCATCCCCGCCTACGACCGCCGCGAGCAGCGCGGCGTCCTGCGCAACCTCGCGGTGCGCGAGGGCCGGCGCACCGGCCAGGTCCAGACGCGGCTGGTCACCGTCAAAGCCCGCTTCCCGCGACCACCCGTGGACCTGCACACGATCGTCGAGGGAGAGTCGGGCGGCAGCGACGGGCCGACGGGCGTGCTCGGCGAGGAACGGCTGCGCGAGGAGCTCTGCGGCCTGAAGCTGGAGATGTCCCACGGCGCCTTCTTCCAGACCAACACCGAGATGGCCGAGCGCCTCTACGCGGTCGCGGCGGAGCTCGCCGGGCTGAGCGGGCGCGAGCGGGTCTTCGACCTCTTCTGCGGGATCGGCACGATCGGGCTCTCGATGGCCGGGCAGGCGGGCGAGGTCTGGGGGCTGGAGATCGTCCCCGAGGCGATCGCCGACGCCGAGCGCAACGCGCGGCGCAACAAGATCGAGAACGCCCACTTCGTGGCGGCCAACGCGCGCACCGGGGTGCGGCCGCTGGTCGAGCAGGCCGGCAAGCCCGACGTCGTCGTCGTCGACCCGCCGCGGGCGGGCCTCTCGCAGAAAATCGTCCGCCGGTTGATCGAGTGCGAGGCGCGGAAGATCGTCTACGTCTCCTGCAACCCCACCACGCTGGCGCCCAACGCCGCCCAGCTCGGAGAGGCCGGCTATAAGTTGACGCGCGTGAGGCCCGTCGACATGTTCCCCCAGACCCCGCACATCGAGTGCGTCGCGCTCCTCGAGAAGGCGGCGTGACGGTGGGGCGCGCCTTCGGAGTGGCGGCGGGGCTGGACCCGGAGGTGGCGCGGCCGCTGGCCGCTCGCTGCGCCGAGCTCGGCTACGACTCGGTCTGGTCGAACGACCACCCCGGCGCGAAAGGGCTGGCGACGCTGGCCGAGTTCGCCGCCGCGGCGCCCGCGATCGACCTCGGCGTCGCCGTCATCGCCCTCGACCGCACCCCGCCCGAGCAGATCGCCGCCGACGTCGAGGAGCACGGCATCGACCCCGCCAAGCTCTGGCTCGGCGTCGGCGCCGGCTTCAACGAGAAGCCGCTGACGGCGATGCGCGAGTCGCTGCCCGAGCTGCGCCGCCTGCTGCCCGACGTGAAACTCGTCCTCGCCGCGATGGGCCCGAAGATGTGCGAACTGGCGGGAAGCGCCTACGACGGCGTCTTCTTCAACTGGATGACTCCCGGCTTCGCCGCCGGCGCCCGCCAGAGGGTCGAAGCCGGCGCCGCCGACACCGGCCGCCCCACGCCCCCCGTCTTCGGCTACGTCCGCACCGCCGTCGGGCCCGACGCCGCCGAGCGCCTCGCCAAGGAGGAGTCCTTCTACCGCGACCTCCACAAGGGCTACCGGGACCACTTCGACCGCCTCGCCGAACCCGAGGGCACCGTCGGCGTCGCCGCCGCCGACAGCGAAGACGCCCAGCGTCAGCTCTCCGCCTACGAAGGCCCCCTCGACACGATCGTCGTCCGCGGCCTCGCCTCGGCGAAGGTCGAGCCGATGACGGCCCTGGCCGAGGCCGCCGCGCCCTCCGCCTGAGCGCCCACCGCCCCACGCTCGCTGAGTTAACCCGCCCATTGCGGGTACAAGTCAGCGAACGGCGACGCTACCCCCGCTGGAGGATCCATGGACTTCAAGAAGCTGACTGCCAAGGCCAAAGACACGATCGACAAGCGCGGCGGGATGGACTCCCTCAAGGCCGACGCGGAGGAGCTGAAAAAGGTCGCGAAGGGCAAGGGCAGCCTCACCGACAAGGCGAAAGCCGCCGCCGCCGCGATCAAAGAGCCCGGCCGCGACAAGCCGGCAGACAAGCATCGCGAGGACAAGCCCAGAGGCGAAATGCACCCCGCCAAGGGCGCCGGCCACCCCAGCGACACCCCCCGCAAAGGCGGCCCGCCTCACAGCTAATATTGCCGCAGATGTTGCTGAGCGGGTGGGGTCGAGAGGAGGCAAGCCGGGGCGCGCTCCAAGTTGTGCTCCTGCTCCTGGCGATGGCCGCGTTGGCTGCCCCCGCCGCCGCCGTCCCCTACGTCCCCGAACCGCCGTTCTGCAAGCAGACCGTCGTCGAGGACCCGCTGGCGCCGATCAAGCGGATGCCGGAGCTGCACGAACCTTCGGCGGGGGGACAGATCGGCTTCGGGCCCTCGAGCCTGAGGCTGCGGACCACGCCGAGCTTCAGGGTCGGCGGGGGCGAGGTCGGCTTCTCCCTCGGCCTCGCGCAGCGCAAGGGACTGAGCCTTCCGTGGACGGGGAAGGCGACCCTCGTCGCGGTCAACGGCTACGGCCGGCCGATCGGCGAACCACGCCGCTCGGCCAAGAAGATCGGGTGGTTGAAGCCGCGCTACGCCAGGCGGTTCCGGTTCGAGATCCCCGACGATCCCGGCTTCTACCGGACGACTCTCCTCCTCACCGGCGCGTCGGGCGAGAAGCTGGGGAAGTTCAGCTTCTACACCCGGGTCGCCGAGCCGGTCGGAGCCGCGCGGCTCGCGCTCGATGCTCAGACCTACCGCCCGGGGAGCACGCTCTTCTTCCGGGTCGAGAACGTCGGCACCCTGACCGCCTTCTACGGCGTCCCCTACACGGTGGAAAAGCTCGAAGGCGGGAGCTGGTCGGAGGCGCCGGAGAGTCCTCGCGGCCCGACGATCCTGATCGGGATCTCTAGTCCGCCCGGGGTGGCCGGCAGGTGCTTCAGCTTCTGGGTCCCGCCGGCGATGGCCGTGGGGATGTACCGAGTCTCGAAAGAGATCGACTTCCTTCCGTTGCTCTCGCCGGGCGAAGACCGAAGGCAAGTCACCCGTCCTCCGTCCACGACCTTGACCGCCGAATTCCAGGTCGTCCCCTAGCGCTTTAGGAATCGCTAAGGCGCTCCTGGTTAGGATGCGCGGCCCATCGCCGCCGAAGCTCACATCGACCGACCGCTGGCGCGCACCGTCGGCAGCACCATCTTCATCAGCCGCTGGCTGCAGGCGCCCCTGTACCTGGGGCTGATCGCGGCCCAGGGGGTCTACGTCTGGCGCTTCATGCAGGAGCTCTGGCATCTGGTCACCGACGTCGGCCACCTCACCGAGAACGACGTGATGCTGCTCGTCCTCGGCCTTGTCGACGTGGTGATGATCGCCAACCTGCTGATCATGGTGATCATCGGCGGCTACGAGACCTTCGTCTCCCGCATCAACCTCCGCAACCACCCCGATCAGCCCGAGTGGCTCTCCCACGTCAACGCCAACGTCCTCAAGGTGAAGCTGGCGATGGCGATCGTCGGCATCTCCTCGATCCACCTCCTGCAGACCTTCATCAACGCCTCCAACCACTCCTCCGAGACGATGCTCTGGCAGACGATCATCCACCTCACCTTCGTCGTCTCCGCCGTCTCCCTGGCAGTGATCGACCGCTACCTCTCCCCCCAGAGCCGTGAGGCCGAGGCGGCGCAGGTCAACGGCCACGACCCTGATGGGCGGCCGGAGTCGGTCAGAGCAGCTGGCTGACCGCTAGTACGGCGGCAGGTCGTCGTACCACTCGCCGAGCGTCTTGAAGGCTCGCCAGAAGCGCTGCTTGGCGCCCTCTTCGTCCAGGGAGGCGTCGATGTCGGGGACGTAGAGAGCGTCGATGGTGGGGGTGAAGGCCTGGATCTCGCCCTCGCGCTGGTCGATCGGGCGGGAGAGGGGGACGCTGAGGCCGTTGAGGACGCGGAGGGCGGGTTCGCCCATGACGACGACGATCTTCGGCTGGACGATCGCCATCTCCTCGACCAGGCGGCCGACGCACTCGCCGGGGGCGAGGTCGGGCTCGGCGATCGGGCATTTGACGCAGAGGGTGCCGTAGACGACCAGGGGGTCGATGCCGAGGCGCTTGAAGCTTTTCATCAGCGCGTTGCCGGAGCGGCCGTAGAAGGCGACCCCCTCCTCGATCTCCGAGGCCAGCGGCGCGTGCTTGAGCATCAGGATGTCGGCCTGCGGGTGGCCGGAGCCGAGCACCGGCATCAGCTTGCCACGCGGGCAGTGCGGGCACTCCTGGACTTCGCGGCTCATCTGGTTGAGCTCGCGGATCGCCCGCTCCAGGTACTTCTCGCGTATCTCGTCGTCGATGCTGCGCATCGGGGCACTCTTTGACGAGGCGGGCGCGGCTCCTTTGGGACGCCCCGTCTGCATCAGGACTTGCTCGCCCGGCGCCCTTCTTTGCCCCGCCGCGGCCGCCCGCCCCGCACCGGCTTGGCATTTGGCACCCGCCGTTTCGGAGCCTTCGGCCGCCCGGTCGTCTGCAGGAACTTCAGGGTCTGGACGTAGACGAGGTTCTTGTGCTTGCGGGTGATGTCGGCGCCCCGCATCGCCTCGAGGAACTCGGCCGGCCCGTCGAAGTCGTGGATCCGCTGCCGCACGCTGCCGAGCCCTTGGGCGACGTGGCTGTCGGAGCCCGCCGCCGGCACGATCCGGTACTTGGTCGCGAACCGCACCGCCTCCTCGTTGAACGCGGTCACCGCCACCCGCGGGTTGAAGACCTCCAGCAGGTCGATCTCCTCGACGATGTCGAGCAGGTGCTCGTAGTCGGGGACCGAGTGGAAGCGGTCGAACGGGTGCGGCACGTAGACAAGCCCACCCTGGGCCCGGATCTCGGCGATCGTCTCCGCCATCGTCAACCCCTTCGGAATCTTCTCCTCGAGGAAGAGGCCGATCACCTCGCCCTGCTCGGCGGTCTTCACCTCCTCGGCGACGATCACCTTGATGTCCCCCAGCTCTTCGGCCAGCTTGCGCGCCTCCAGCGCGCCGGAGACCTCGTTGTGATCGGTGATCGCGATCGCCCCCAGACCCCGGTCCCGGGCGGTGTTGATGAGGACGTCGACGGGCGTCGCGCAGTCGCCGGAGTGGTCGGTGTGCATGTGCAGGTCGACCTCGATCAGTGGCCGCTTCGAGATCCGCTCGCGGACCTCCGGGTCGCCGGCCGGGTCGTGGCGGCGCGCCAGCAGGCGGCGGTAGATGCCCTCCAGCTCCTCGGCGACCCTCCCCCACTCGGGCTCGCCGGTGCCGTTGGCACCGACGCCGTCGAGCAGCTGGTAGCCGGCGGGGAAGAAGCGCTCCAGCAGCTCCGCCGTCTCCGGCCTGGTCACCGTGCGCGCGTCGATCCGACCGAAGAAGACCTCGACCAAGGGGCGCGCCACCTGGGTCGCCAGCACCCGCTCCCGCGGATCGTGGAAGGTGGCGACGTTGAGCGAGAAGGAGTGCCGCAGCGCCGCCGAAGGCGCGCTCGGCGCGAACGGGTCGTGGACGTGGACGATGTCCAGCGGCCGCGATTTCAGCAGCCGTTTGACCGGGTCCCCGGTCGAGACCCGCAGCACCTCATGCCCGCGCCGCTCGAGCTCCTCGGAGACCGCGGTCGCGAATTGCGCCGCCGGGTTCGCCCCGTTCCGGCGGACCGGAAAGACCTGGGCGATGGAGAGCGGCTCGGAGGGCACGGGGGCAGGATAAGAGGCCCGAGAATCGCGAGACCGCAGAAAAGCCCCTTCAAGGGGCCTTTTTGCGGTCTCGACTCACTCTGGCCTGCTC
>DASTBO010000091.1:0-11946 GCA_035712025.1 Solirubrobacterales bacterium | reverse complement strand
AAACGGTCCTCGAGGGACCGTTTTCGCGGACTCGGCGATTCCGGGGTCCTCAGGCGGCCTCCGGCGGGGTGCCGGAGAAGCGCCGCGGCAGGACCAGCGGCCGCAGGGTCGTCGCCAGCATCACCGCCGCCAGGAGGAACTGGGCCCCGGTCCAGGTCCAGCCGACGGCGACGACGCCGACGTCGGGGATCAGCAGGGCGCTGAGGCCGAGGACGATCGCGAACTGGACTCCCTGGATCGCGACCACGACGTGGCCCTTGTGTTCGATCCGGGCGACGCCGATGCCGAGGGCGACGACCACGTTCGGGACCGCGCCCACCGCCAGCAGGCGGAGCAGGTCGGTGCCGGAGTCGGCGTAGGCCTGGCCGAAGATCAGCAGCGCCAGCGGCGCCACCAGCGCCGTCAGCGCCGCCAGCGGGGCGACCAGCCGCATCGAGTGGGTCAGCGCCTGCCGGCAGAGCCGCCGCAGCCGCGGCATGTCGAGCGCCGCCTCGACGGTCAGCGAGGTCGTCACGTTGAGGGCGACGAGCTGCAGCGAGATGCAGATCATCCAGGGGATGAAGAAGTAGGCCGCCTCGGCGGCGCCGGCCTGGTTGGCGACCAGGATCGGCAGGTACATGTTGCCGACCAGGGCAAAGACGTTGCCGCCGTAGTTGCCGGCCGCCATCCGCAGCACCTGGCCGCGGTCGAGCGCGCCGACCGAGCGGTCGCGCGGGATCAGGCGGCGGAAGATCAGCCAGTTGACGAGGACGATCGCCGGCAGCAGCGGCGCGTTCCAGGCGACGAAGGGGCCGGCGGTCGGCAGCAGCGCCGCCAGCGCCACCAGCAGGATCAGCTTCGTCAGCGCGTAGAGCGAGTTCTCGAGCGGGATCCAGCGCGCCGTCTGCAGTCCGGTGAGGACGCTGTCCTGGAGGGTGAAGATCGTCGTCGCCGCGGTCGCCAGGGTGAACCCGATCAGCCAGTCGGGCTGCTGGAGGAAGTCGAGGGTCGGCGACCAGACGTCGCTGGTCGCCGCGACCGCCGCGCCGGCCAGCAGCGAGAGCCCCGCGGTCAGCGCGTAGCTGCCGACCACGAGCCGCCGCAGGGCGGTGCCGGCGATCGGCAGGTAGCGGACCAGGACCGCCGAGAGGCCGAGCGAGCAGACGCCCGAGACGAGGCTCATCGCCGAGATCGCGGCGGCGTTCTGGCCGACCTCGTGGGCCGTGTAGGAGCGGGCGGCGAGGGCCCAGAAGGCGACCCCGAGCAGGCTCGTGATCCCGGTGCCGATGATCAGGTAGTAGCCGGTGCGGTAGAGCCGGTCGTCGAGGTGGCCGCGCAGCCGCCTCAGACCGCGGGGGGCGGCCTGAGTCGAGCTCTCCACGGTTACCCGGCCCCGGGCCCGGCGACCCGCCAGAGCACCTGGTCGCGACCGGCCGCCTCCCAGAGCGGCGTCGCGCGCACGCCCTGGCGCCGCGGCCAGTCCTCGCCGGCGAGGACGAAGCGGGAGTCGGGCTCTTCTCGGCTCGCGTCGAACAAGGTCACCTCGGTGTTCGGCAGGAACCACTGCAGGCTGTAGAGCCCGATCGTGTCGTAGGAGTCCATGTCATAGGCGATCGTCGTCGCCCCCGCGCCTTCGGCGGGGGACTGCGGACTGGTCCATCCCGCCGGGTAGACGGCGCGCTCGGAGCTGCGGACGGGGTTCCAGGCTCCATAGGCGGCCACGGCGAGAAACAAGGCTACAGCGGCCGTTCCCGTCACTTTCGGGCCGAAGGCCGTCGTCCGCGCCAGCAGCCAGGCGCCGCCGAGGGCGACGAGCGCCGCCCCGATCAGGATCGCCGGGCCCAGCTGCACGGTGACGAACGGCAGCGCCGAGACGTTCCAGCGGTTGGCCGCGTCCGGGTCCGAAGCCGTCGCCCGGATCAGGACCACGAGTGCGGTCAGCGCCCCGAACCCGGCCAGCGGCCAGGCCACCCGCCGCACGGACGCCTGCGGGAGGGCGGCGAGGCCGAAGGCGATCAGCGCCGGCGCCACCACCTCGGCGTAGCGGCCGTAGATCAGCATGTCGGGACGGGTCCGTTCCGGGAAGGCGGCGGCGGAGATCAGGAGCAGCAGGGCGGCGAGGGCGAGGAGGGCGCCGAGCAGCGGCCGCCGCCGGCGGGCGAACTCGGCGACGGCGACGGCGGCGAGCCCGAAGGTGGCGACGAGCAGGTACCAGGTCTGGCCGGCCAGGTTCGCCAGCGCCGTCCGCAGGCCGCCGAGCTGGAGCAGTTCGTCCATCCGTTCGCTCAGTTCGTCGGGGGCCGAGCCGGCGTAGTTGTCGTCGATCAGGAAGCCGTCGAGCAGGTGGACGCCGTAGAAGGCGAGGGCGACGACCGCGACGCCGAGCAGGAGCGCCGCCGGCCGCAGGCGGCGCCGCACGGTCAGCCAGGCCATCCCCGCCAGGGCCACCGCGACGGCGACGATCATCCGGTTGTGGACCGCCCAGAGGGCGCCGGTCGAGGCGCCGAGCGCGGCGGCCCAGGCGAAGTCGCCGCGCCCGCCCTCGCGCTCGGAGAGCAGGCCGCCGCAGGCGAGCAGCCAGAGGCAGACGAGCGGGTAGAGGGCGTTCTCGGACATCGCCACCTGCGAGAGGACGGTCAGCGCCGGGTAGACGCCCCCGGCCAGCGCCGCCCAGATCGCCAGCTCCGGCCGGACCCCGGCGAAGCGGGTCAGCAGCAGGTAGAGGAGCGGGAAGACCGAGGCTGCCAGGGCCGCGTTGAGGACGAGGACGAGGTGGTATTGGAAGCTCGGGTCGGAGCCGAGCTCCAGCAGCGGCGCGATCGCCAGCGAGTAGCCGCCGCGGTAGAAGGGGGCTTGTTCGAGCTGGCCCGCGAGGCCGCCGTCGAGGACCCGCGCGTTGGTCAGGTAGCCGATCTCGTCGGCGACCAGGACCGGGCCGGTTCGCAGCAGCGAGAGGACGAAGCGCAGCAGGAACAGCGCGACCGTGCCAGCGAGCAGCAGCCGGCCGTACCGGGTGGGCTGGTTCATCTTCCTCTACGAACGAGGAATGGTCCTCCGCGTCAGGTCAAAGGTGCCGCTGACCGGCGCTCCTGCGGCGGCTGGCGATCGCCAGCTCGTATGCCTCCTCGAATTGCGGCAGGACCGCGGCGGGGCTGAAGGTCGCGGCCCGGGCCGCGGCGGCGGCACCGAGCCGCTCGCGCAGCGCCGGATCGGCGATCAGCCGCTGGATCGCCTCGGCCAGCGCGACGCGGTCGTCGGGCGGCACCAGCAGCCCGGTCTCGCCGTCGAGGACGATGTCGCGCAGGCCGCCGATGTCGGAGGCGACGACCGGCTTGCCCGCGGCCGAGGCCTCGAGGGCGACGATCCCGAACGGCTCCGGCCAGAGCGAGGGCGCGACGGTGAAGAGCGAGCGCCGCAGCGCCTCGATCGCCAGCGCGTGCGGCCAGGCGCCGGTGACATGGACGTTCGGCCGTTCCTTCAGCTCGTCGATGTAGCAGCGGCCGACGAGGACCAGCGGCGGCGGGTCCTCGAGCCGGCGATAGGCCTCGGCCAGCTGCCAGGCCCCCTTGTCGACGGTGGCGTCGCCGAAGAAGAGGACGAAGGGCTCCTCCGGGAGCTGGGCCAGCCGCGGGTCGCCGAGCGGGGGAGAGGGCAGCTCGCCGATGAAGTTCGGGATCACCCGCGAGGCCTCGTCGGCGCGGATCCTGCAGAGCTCCTCCACCGTCGAGCTGACCGGGAGGAAGACGTCGACGCTGCGCCGCAGTCGCGGGCCGAACCAGCGCGTGCCGCAGGCGGCGACCAGGCCTTTGCTCGCCCCGTAATGCTCGCTGGCGCAGAGCTGGCACTTGACCGGCGCCGGCCCCGAGCAGATCTCGTCCTTGCGGCGCAGGCGCTTGGTGGCGCAGATCAGCCCGTAGTCGTGGAGCGAGAGCGCGAGGGCGCTGTGGGAGTCGCGGGCGAGCGGCAGGTAGGAGTGGACGATCCAGTTGTGGGCGTGGACGATCTGCGGCCGCTCGCGCCGCAGCACCCGGCGCAGGTCGTGGACGGTCTCGGGGTCGGGAGCGGGGGGCGCGTGGCGCCGCTCGGTGTCCTGATGGGTGTGGGTGATCCGGTAGCTGGTGCTGCGCAGGGTGTGGACGCGGGCGCCCGCCACCTCGCCCGGTGTGACGCCGCCGGGCTGCTGCAGGGTCGCGATCGAGACGTCGTGGCCGCGGGTTACCAGCTCGCGGCTGAGGTCCTCGACCACGCGCTCTTCGCCGCCGACGATCGGCGCGAAGGATTGGGCCAGCATCATCACTCGCACGCCTAAAGCCTCGCACGGGGAGGGGCGGTGGGCCTGCCACAATCCCGCCGGT
The DNA here is from genome assembly GCA_035712025.1 of Solirubrobacterales bacterium. Classification (GTDB taxonomy): domain Bacteria; phylum Actinomycetota; class Thermoleophilia; order Solirubrobacterales; family 70-9; genus VAYN01. Next base: position 7,612 of record DASTBO010000091.1, on the reverse strand, counting down.
GCAAAGCGACCCCCGCGCGGAGCGCGCCGCGACCCCGCCCACGATCTCGGTCGTGATCTGCGCCTATACCTTCGACCGCCTCGAGTTGATGGGCGAGGCGCTCGACTCGCTGCGGGCGCAGACGCTGCCGCCGCACGAGATCCTCCTGGTGATCGACCACGCGCCGGAGCTGCTGGAGGAGGCGCGGCGCCTCTGGCCCGATCTCAAGGTCGTCGCCAACCGCGAGCGGCAGGGCCTCTCGGGCGCCCGCAACACCGGCGTCGCCGAGGCGAGCGGCGAGGTCGTCGCCTTCCTCGACGACGACGCGATCGCCGCCCCGGACTGGCTCCGGCGCCTGGCCGACGCCTATGCCGACCCCGACGTCCTCGGCGCCGGCGGCGCCGTCCACCCGCGCTGGGTCGAGGGCAAGCCGGGCTGGTTCCCGCCCGAGTTCGACTGGGTCGTCGGCTGCACCCACTCCGGGATGCCGCGGGAGGCCGAGCCGGTCCGCAACCTGGTCGGCGCCAACATGTCCTTCCGCCGCCAGCCGCTGGTCGAGGTCGGCGGCTTCAGCCACGAGCTGGGCCGGGTCGGGACCCTGCCGGTCGGCTGCGAGGAGACCGACCTCAGCATCCGCGTCCACCAGCGCTGGCCCGAGGCCGAGATCCGCTACGACCCCGCCGCCGAGGTCGAACACGTCGTCCCCGGGGCGCGCGGCAAGCTTCGCTACTTCATCGACCGCTGCCAGGCCGAGGGCCGCTCGAAGGCGGTCCTGACCAAGATGGTGGGTTCCGAGGACGGCCTCTCCTCCGAGCGCTCCTACGTGCGGCAGACGCTGCCGGCCGGCGTCCTCCGCGGCCTGCGCGACGCGCTGCGGGGGGACGCCGGCGGCTTCGGGCGGGCGACGATGATCTTCCTCGGCCTCGCCGCCACCACCGCGGACTACGTCAAGGTCCGCTCCGGCCTCGCCAAGCCCGACAGCACCGCCGACGCCCACCCGAGCGGCAACGGCGGCGCTCCGCGGGTGCTGATGGTCACCCCGCGCAGCCCCCTCGAGCAGGGCGGGGTGGAGCGGCACGTGATGGAGGTCAGCCGCCGCATGGCCGCGGTCGGCGCCCGGGTCGAGGTCCTCTGCGCCGACCCGCAGCTGAAGCGGGCGACGAGCGAGACCCGCGACGGGGTCCGCATCCGCACCTTCCGCGCCTGGCCCCGCGGCCGCGACTGGTTCCTGGCGCCGGGGATCTGGCGAGAGATGGGGCGCGAGCGGTGGGACCTCGTCCACCTGCAGAGCTACCACACGCTGGTCGCCCCGCTGGCGATGCTGCGGGCGCTCGTGCTGCGCGTCCCCTACGTCGTCACCTTCCACGGAGGCGGCCACTCCTCGGAGCTGCGCAACCGGGCCCGCAAGGCGCAGATGCGCCTGCTGCGGCCGCTGCTGCGGCGGGCGGCGCGGCTGGTGGCGATCGCCCGCTTCGAGATCGAGGACTACGGGGCGGCGCTCGGCGTCCCGCCCGAGCGCTGGGCCTTCATCCCCAACGGCACCGATCTCAGCTTCTCCGACGCCGACCTCGCGACCTCCGAGCCGGAGACCGTGACCCTGGCCTCGATCGGCCGCCTCGAGCGCTACAAGGGCCACCACCGCGTGCTCGAGGCCTTCCCGCACGTGCTCGCGCGGGAGCCGGAGGCACGGCTGCTGATCGTCGGCAAGGGCCCCTACGAAGACGAGCTGCGCCGCCGGGCCGAGGAGCTCGGCCTCGGCGAGCGGGTGGAGATAACCAGCGTTCCCTCCGGCGACCCGCAGGGGATGGCGACGCTGCTCGGCGGGGTCTCCCTGGTCGTCCTGATGAGCGAGTTCGAGTCCCACCCGCTGGTGGCGCTGGAGGCGGCGGCGGCGCGCCGCCGGCTGCTGGTCGCCGAAGCCGGGGGCCTGAGGGAGATCGCCGAGGACGGGTTCGGCCGCGGCATCCCGCTCGACTCGACCCCCGAGCAGGTCGCCGAGGCAGCCCTGGAGGAGCTGGCGAAGCCGTTGCCGCAGCGCTCGCCGAGCCTCAGCTCCTGGGACGAGTGCGCCGCGGCGCTCCTCGATCTCTATGGATCGATTTCCTCAACTGGACGTTCGGCCGAGGGACGAACGTCCAGCGGCTGACGTCCGGCTGTAGGGGCGCGGAGGCGGGCCCGATGAGAGGCGGGCAATGCTCCGCCACCTCGCCACCGTCCTCCTCGTCGCCCTCGGCCTCGTCGGGGCTCTCGCCCCGGCCGCCCTCGGCGCCGAAGGCATCGGCCCCGCCAAGCGGCTCGGCGGCGGGGGCAAGGCGACCCCGACCACCACCACCACGGCACCCTCGGCGGCCCGGCCCAAGACCGACAGCGCCAAGGAAGTGCTGACGGTCGCGACCAAGTCGCCGCTCGCCGGCACGACCCTCTCCGGCACCGTCATCTGGGAGGTCTCGGTCCTCGCCGGGGCGCCGAGCAAGGTCGAATTCGCGATCGACGGCAGCGTCCAGGGCGCCGACGCCAGCGCCCCCTTTGCGGTCAGCCTCGACACCACCAAGCTCGCCAACGGCTCGCATGCCCTCAGCGCCACCGCCTACGGTTCCAAGGGCGTGAAGGCGACGACCAAAGTCACGGTGAAGGTCGCCAACACGACCTCGACTCCGGATCCCGGCCCGATGCCCGACCCCGAACCGGCTCCCACTCCGGCGCCGACCCCGCCGACGACCGGCGGCGGCCCGATCCTCTGGGGGGCGACGATCGGCTCGCACCTGACCGGCAACCAGGCCCCCTGGGACATGGGCGCCGTCGCCAAGTTCGAGGAAGGCGCCCGCAAGAAGGCCTCGATGGTCCAGTTCTTCCAGCCCTTCGCCAACTGCAACCCGAGCTGCTCCTTCTACAAGTTCCCGACCAACCCGATGGAGAGCATCCGCCAGCACGGCTCGATCCCGGTCCTGAGCTGGAGCTCGCAGTCGATCCCCTCGACCAAGGTCGAGCCGGACTTCCAGCTCTCCGACGTGATCTCCGGCCGCTACGACGCCTACATCCGCGAATTCGCCACCCAGGCGAAGGCCTGGAACCACCCCTACTTCCTCCGCTTCAACTGGGAGATGAACGGCAGCTGGTTCCCCTGGCACGAGGGCGTCAACGGCAACCTGCCGGGCGAATCGGCGAAGGCCTGGCGCCACGTCCACGACATCTTCACCGCGGTCGGCTCGACCAACGCGACCTGGGTCTGGTGCCCGAACGTCGAGTACAGCGGCAGCACCTCGCTGGCCTCGCTCTACCCCGGCGACGCCTACGTCGACTGGACCTGCCTCGACGGCTACAACTGGGGCACCAACCCGGCCAAGCCCGACAAGTGGAAGAGCTTCGACGCGGTCTACAAGCCGACCTACCAGAAGATCGTCGAAACGATCGCCCCCTCGAAGCCGATGATGATCGGCGAGGTCGCCTCGACCGAGTACGGAGGCTCCAAGGCGGCCTGGATCAAGGACATGCTGGCCAAGCTGCCGACCGACTACAAGCAGATCCGCGCCCTGCTCTGGTTCGACAAATTCGACAGCAACATGGACTGGCCGGTGGAGACCTCGAGCGGCGCCACCGCCGCCTTCGCCGAGGGGCTGCAGAACCCCGCCTACCTGGGCAACACCTTCGCCGGGCTCGGCGCCGCGACGATCCAGCCGCAGGGCTGATCCGAGCCGGGAGCCAGCCTGGCGACCGGCCGCAATTGGACATCTGTCCAGGTGGCCCCCGGTTGCTGAAACAAACGGCCAGGGCGCCGATGGCCTTGTATGGCCAAGAGCCTCCCGATCCGTTTCCCCGTTCTCGTCGCCCTGGCGGCGTCTGCGCTCCTCCTGCTCGGCGCGGCCGACGCCTCCGCCAAGGCGCCGACCGGCAAGCTGCAGGCGGGGGGCAAGCAGGGGCGGGTCGGCAAGGCGCGCGCCCTGGGCGGCAGCGCCCGCTGCGTCACGCGCCGCGCCAAGCGGGTCAACGCCAGCCGCGGCGTCCGCCGCCGCTGTGCCCGCAAGGTCGCCAGCGCTCCCGCCCAGCCGCTCTACTGGGGCGCGACGATCGGCTCTCACCTGACCGGCGACCAGGCCCCCTGGGACATGAACGCGGTCGCCAGCTTCGAACAGGGAGCCGGCAAGTCGGCCTCGATGGTCCAGTTCTTCCAGCCCTTCGCCCAGTGCGCCGGCGCCGGTTGCTCCTTCTACTCGTTCCCGACCACGCCGATGGACGACATCCGCGAGCACGGCTCGATCCCGGTCCTGAGCTGGAGCTCGCAGGCGATCCCCTCGACGCTGAACCAGCCGGACTTCCAGCTCTCCGACGTGATCTCGGGGCGCTACGACGCCTACATCGCCGAATTCGCCGCCGAAGCCCGCGACTGGGGGCACCCCTTCTTCCTCCGCTTCAACTGGGAGATGAACGGCAGCTGGTTCCCCTGGGCCGAGGGCGTCAACGGCAACGTCGGCGGCGAGTACGTCGCCGCCTGGCGCCACGTGCACGACATCTTCGCCGCCGCCGGCGCGACCAACGTCTCCTGGGTCTGGTGCCCGTTCGTCGACCCCGCCGGCACCATGACCGACCTCGCTTCGCTCTACCCCGGCGACGGCTACGTCGACTGGACCGGCCTCGACGGCTACAACTGGGGCACCAACCCCGCCGCGCCGCGCGGCTGGCGTACCTTCGACCAGCTCTTTCGCGACACCTACGACGAGATCGTCGAGGGCATCGCCCCCTCGAAGCCGATGATGCTCGCCGAGGTCGGCTCCAGCGAGCTTGGCGGCTCCAAGGCCGAATGGATCCGCGACGCGCTGACCCGGGTGCCGGCCGAATACCAGCAGGTCCGGGCCCTCCTCTGGTTCGACAAATTCGACGACAACATGGACTGGCCGATCGAGACCTCGGCGCCCGCCACCCAGGCATTCGCCGAAGGGGTCCAGCAGCCCGTCTTCGTCGGCGCCGGCTACGGCGGCCTCAGCGGCGGCGCGATTGCACCGCCGAGCTGAGCCGCCGATGTCGAAATCCCCCTTCCCTAGACTTGCCCCCCTGTTCTCTCGGCTTCATCCGAAGCGCTCCGGAGGGGCGCCCTGGATCCTGACGGCGCTGGTCGCCCTGCTCGGCTGCTGCCTGCTGGCAACCGGTGCCTCGGCGGCCGCCAAGCCGCAGCCGAAGCACCCCCCGAAGCCGATCTACTGGGGAGCCTGGGTCGGCGACCAGATCACCGGCACCGACGCGCCCTGGGACATGGGCGGCGTCGGCTACCTCGAGGCCCTGCTCGGCAAGGGGATGTCGCTGGTCGAGTTCTCCTCCTCGTGGCAGGTCTGCGGGCGCGCCGGCTGCGAGCCCTACGATTTCCCGCTCCCAGCGATGGACAACATCCGCGCCCACGGCTCGATCCCGGTCTACAGCTGGGGAGCCGAATCGAGCCCCCGCAGCAGCGAAAGCCAGCCCGAGTTCCAGCTCGCCAACATCATCGGCGGCGCCTACGACGCCTACATCGCCCAGTTCGCCGCCGAAGCCCGCGCCTGGGGCCACCCGTTCTTCCTGCGGCCCAACTGGGAGATGAACGGCAGCTGGTTCCCCTGGTCGGAGCTCTCCAACGGCAACTCCCCCGGTCAATACGTCGCCGCCTGGCGCCGCATCCACGACATCTTCGTCGCCGCCGGCGCGAGCAACGCAACCTGGGTCTGGTGCCCGTACGCGGACACCGAAAAGCAGCTGAAGAAGACCCCGCTGAAGTCGCTCTACCCGGGCAACGGCTACGTCGACTGGACCTGCCTCGACGCCTACAACTGGGGCCGGAACGCCGTCAACCCGAAGCCCTGGCGCAGCTTCGACGAGCTCTTCTCCCCGGCCTACGAGATCGTCACGAAGAAGGTGGCGCCGAAGAAGCCGCTGATGCTGGGCGAGTTCGCGACCAGCCCCAACGGCGGCCACAAGGCGGCGTGGATCCGCAAGATGTTCGAGCAGCTGCCGCGGAAATACCCGCGAGTACGAGCTTTGATCTACTTCAACACTGTCGATCGTGGAATCGACTGGCCGTTGGAGACCTCGCCCGCGGCCGCCAAGGCATTCGCGAAGGGGATCCGCAAGGGGATTTACGCCAACAACCGGTTCGCCGGGCTCGCCGGCAGTCCGATCCCGCCGCTGCGCTGATCTTTTCCGCCTGGCGCTCCGTATGCAGGGTGGAGAGAGGGCGCAGCGAACGGTGCCGAACCGGGTTGAAGGCCCAGTTACAGCGATGAGGCAAGGCAAACGAAATACCGCACCGCGAGCGCGGCCCGTCGGGCCTGTGCTGCTCGCCGGCCTGGCCCTGCTGATGCTCCTCGTCCCCGCGACGGCGACGGCGAAGAAGCGGCCGCCGGCATCGCTCTACTGGGGCGCCCAGATCGGCGAGCAGATGACCGGCGAAGCAGCGCCCTGGGACATGAACCCGGTCTATCGCTTCCAGGAGATCGCCGGCAAGGGCCTCTCGCTGATCGAGTTCGCCGCGCCCTTCGCCGAATGCGACGGGGCCAGCTGCGTGATGACGAGGTTCCCGACGACACCGCTCGAGAACGCCCGCAGCTACGGCGCGATCCCGGTCTTCAGCTGGAACTCGACCGCGAGCCCGCCCAGCGTCAGCCAGCCGGACTTCAGCCTCGGGGTGCTGCTCAGCGGCCACTACGACGCCTACATCCGCGAATTCGCGACCAAAGCCAAGGAATGGGGAAAGCCCTTCTTCCTCCGCTTCGACTGGGAGATGAACGGCTTCTGGTTCCCCTGGTCGGAGGGCGTCAACGGCAACACGCCGGGCCAGTTCGTCGCCGCCTGGCGCCACGTCCACGACATCTTCGAGCAGGTCGGCGCCACCAACGCGACCTGGGTCTGGTGCCCGAACGTCGACCTCTACAACAGCCTCACGCCCCTCGGCTCCCTCTACCCGGGCGACCACTACGTCGACTGGACGGGCCTCGACGGCTTCAACTGGGGCAAGCGAGCCGGGTCGCCCGGCTGGCAGACCTTCAACCAGGTCTTCCACCGCACCTACCGGCGGATCGTCACCAAGGTGGCCCCCGGCAAGCCGCTGATGCTGGCCGAGGTCGCCTCGACCAACAGGGGCGGCAACAAGCCGGCCTGGATCAAGAACATGCTCAACAAGATCCGCCACAACTACCGCAAGATCCGCGCCGTCATCTGGTACGACGTCGACGACCGCGGCACCAACTGGCCGATCGAGCGCTCCAAGAAGGCCGGCAACGCCTTCCGCAAGGGCATCAGCCCCAAGGCCTACCGGCCGAACCTCTACGGCGGCATCGTCCAAAGCCCCATCCAGCCCCCGCCGCGCTGAACCGCAGCTGTGGAGCGGGGATGGGGAGGAAGGGGTGGGTGCCCCTCTCTCAGAGACCGTCGCGCAGCTGATCGAACTTGAGGGCGCCACCGTGACTTCTTGAGCCTCTGCGAGAGGGGCACCCACCCCTTCCACGATCGAGCTCAGAAGCTTCGACCCAAGGGCGAGGAGCTTTCCCTAAAGAAGCTGCCGAACCTCGGGTCCGGTCCTTGGTTCTCGTCGGAGAGAGCTGTTGCGGGTTGTAGAGAGGGTGGGTACCCCTTCCGCAAAGGCTCAAGAAGTCACGCTTGGACCCGGAAGTCC
>DASTBO010000090.1:0-2518 GCA_035712025.1 Solirubrobacterales bacterium | reverse complement strand
CTTGGTCACCCGCAGCAGCTCGTCGGCCCCCTGCTGGTGGTCGGGGGCGAACATCACGCCGAAGATCGACATCGTCACGTCGAAGCTGGCGTCGTCGAAGGGCAGGCTCTGGGCGTCGGCCTCGACGAACTCGACGTCGAGCCGCTCCGCCGCCGCTCGTTCGCGGGCGCGGGCGAGCAGCGCCGGCACGAAGTCGGCGCCGGTCGCGCCGCCCCAGGTGCGCCTGGCCGCGGCGATCGCCCCGTTGCCGCTGCCGCAGGCGACGTCGAGGACGCGCTCGTCGGGGACCAGCTCCAGAGCCGCGGCGAGCGTCTCGGAGACGGGGACGACGAGGTGGGCGACCTCGGCGAAGTCGCCTTTCGACCACATCGTCTGCTGGGCGTCGGTTGCTGCCTGGAAATCCGGTGCGTCGTTCATGGCCGTCAGCCTCTCACGTGAAGAACCGTTTGGCTATCTCCAGCATCCGCAGGTCGACCTGCTTGACCTTGACCGCCTCGGAGAGCGGCACCGCGACCATCTGCCGGCCGTGGACCGCGGCCATCTTGCCGAAGTCCCCGGCCTTCGCCAGCTCGTAGGCGTAGGCCCCGTAGAGGCTGGCGAGGACCCGGTCGGTCGAGGTGGGGGTGCCGCCGCGCTGGACGTGGCCGAGGACGGTGACCCGGGTCTCGTAGCCGGTGCGCTCCTCCAGCTCGCTGGCCAGCGCGGCGGCGATGCCGCCGAGGCGCGGGTAGCCGTACTCGTCGCTGTCCTTGACCGGCTGGATCAGCCGTTCCTCGCCGCTCTCGAAGGCGAGCTTCGCGCCCTCGGCGACGACGATGATCGAGAAGTCCTTGCCGCGCTCGTGGCGGCGGGTGACGTCGCGGCAGATCTCCTCGACGGTGGTCGGCTGCTCGGGGATGACGATGCAGTCGGCGCCGCCGGCGAGCCCCGCGTAGGCGGCGATCCAGCCGGTGGTGCGGCCCATCACCTCGACGACCATGATCCGGTCGTGCGACTGGGCGGTGGTGTGGAGGCGGTCGATCGCGTCGGTGACGACCTGGACCGCGGTGTCGAAGCCGAAGGTGAAGTCGGTGCCGCCGACGTCGTTGTCGATCGTCTTCGGCACCCCGACCAGTGGCAGGCCGCGATCCGCGTGCAGCTGGCGGGTGATCTCCATCGTGTGCTCGCCGCCGATCGCCACCACGGCGTCGAGGCCCTGCTCGGCGAAGGCGGCGGCGACCCGGTCGACCGCGCCCTCGCGGATCGGCTCGAAGCTCGAGGTGCTGAGGATCGTCCCGCCCTGGTGGAGGATGCCCGAGACGCGGCGCATGTCGAGCGGCACGTAGTCGCCCTTGGCGAGGCCGCGGTAGCCGCGGCGGATCCCGATCGCCTCGTCGCCGCCCTGGATCGCCGAGCGGGCGACGGCGCGGATCGCCGCGTTGAGGCCGGGGCAGTCGCCGCCGGCGGTCAGGACTCCGATTCGCATTCGAGCGAGTTTAGGACGGCGATCCGTCCTAGGATCGGTGGTCGTGCCGCGCCTGCCGACCGTCCTGATCGCCTGCCTGCTGGGAGCGGCGCTCCTCGCCGGCTGCGGCGAAGGCGGCGCGGAGGCGGGCGCGCGGGTGACGGTCTACGTCAGCGCCCCCCTGCACGGAGCCGAAGCGGCGGCCGGAGAGAGGCTCTGCGAGGAAGCGCGGAGCGAGGCGGCGCGGCACCGGGGCGAGGTCGAGGATCTGAGCCTCCGGGTGGTCTGCCTCGACGCGGCCGAAGGGGGCGGGCGCTGGACCCTGGCCCGGGTCGGCGCCAACGCGCGGCGGGCGACCGAGGACTCGACCGCCGTCGCCTACGTCGGCGAGCCCGACCCGCAGGCGCGGGAGCAATCGCGCCCGATCGTCGACGCGGCGGGGATCGCCGAGCTCGGCGGGCTCTCGGGCGAGGTGGCGGTCACGCGGGTGGTCGCGGCGATCCGCGCAGGCGACGCGAGCCGGCCCCGGGAGGCGGTCTTCGAGGCCGAGGGCTGATGGGCGAGGCACCGCGGGTCACGGTGGTGGTGCCGACCCGGGGGAGGCAGGAGGCGCTCGGGCGGTGTGTGGCGGCGCTGGAGGGGCAGACGCTCGAGGTCGAGATCGTCGTCGTCGAGGACGTGGAGGGTCGTGGCCCCGCCTGGGCCCGCAACGAGGGTGTGCGGCGTGCGCAGGGGGAGGTGGTGTGCTTCACCGACGACGACTGCGAGCCGGTGGCGGGGTGGGCAGAGGTGCTGGCGGCGCCGATCTTCAGCGGCGAGGCCGGGGCGGCGACCGGGCCTGTCTCGATCGGGGCGGGAGCGAGCGCCGCGGACCGTGCCTGGGAGGCGATCGTTCGCTACCTGCAGGCGAGCTCGGCCGCCCCCGGGACCGCCTCGCCGGGCTTTGCCGTCACCGCCAACCTGGGCGCCAAGCGATCGCTGCTCGAGCGGCTTCCCTTCGACGAGTCGTTTCCGGCGGCGGCGGGCGAGGATCGCGACTGGGGCGAGCGCGCGGCACGAGCCGGGTTGGCACTG